>CAMNCG010000140.1 GCA_946534105.1 uncultured Verrucomicrobiota bacterium | reverse complement strand
ACCAAAAAGGTTGGACCTGCTTGGAACCGGGACAAACGGGCACGAGGGCCGCTTCCGGCGCGGGATCGGGCGAGGCGAGCGCGACGTCGGCGCTGACAACGTTTGGTCACACCCCCGGTCGCGGAGGTTTTCTGATAGAATCGCCCTCGTCACGACAAGGAGACACGTTCCATGCTCAACTTGAGATTTCTCGGCGCCGCGCGCACGACCACCGGCTCCATGCACTGCGTTGAATTCGACGGACACCGGATCCTGCTCGACTGCGGGCTGGTGCAGGGACACCGGAAGGAAGCCTTCGAGGCGAACCGAGCCCTGCCCTTCCCCGCCGATTCGATCGACGCGGTGGTCCTTTCGCACGCGCACATCGACCACAGCGGCCGCATTCCGGCCCTCGTCCGCGCCGGCTACCGCGGCCCGATCTACGCGACGCCCGCGACGCGCGACCTCTGCGACGCCATGCTGCGCGACAGCGCGTTCCTCCAGGCGCGCGACGTGGAATACGTGAACAAGACGCGCCTCAAGCAGGGCAAACGCCCGTTCGAAGTCCTGTACGGCATACCGGACGTGGACGCGACGATGCGTCTGTTCCGCACGTTCGGCTACGGCGAAACGCGCGAGATCGTCCCGGGGCTGAAGGCGACGTTCCACGACGCCGGCCACATCCTCGGCTCCGCGACGGTCGCGCTCGACTACCTCAAGTGGGGCAAGCCGCGCCGGCTGCTCTTCACCGGCGACCTCGGCCAGAGCGGCCGCAAGCCGTTCCTCCGCCCGCCGGAACCGGTCGAAGGCGTGGACGCGCTGATCATCGAGAGCACGTACGGCGACCGCGACCACCCGGCGGACGAAAACATCGCGGGGCGGCTCAAGGACTACGTCGGTTTCATCGTCCAGCACCGGAGCAAACTCGTCGTTCCGGCATTTTCGGTGGGCCGCACCCAGCAGCTCCTGCGGTTCCTCGACCGTCTTTTCGCGTCCGGCAAGGTTCCGCCGGTTCCGGTCTACGTGGACAGCCCGCTCTCCGCGAAGGCGACGGAAATCCACAAGGCCCACCCGGAGTGCTTCTCCGACCGCGTCCGCGACCTTCTCGCCAAGGGCGACGACCCGTTCGACTTCCCGGGCCTGCATTTCATCGGTTCGGTCGAGGAGTCGATGTCGCTCAACAACAGGCCCGGCCCGATGGTGATCCTCTCGGCGTCCGGCATGTGCGAGGGCGGCCGCATCCTGCACCACCTCAAAAACTCCATCCCGAATCCGCTCAACCTCGTCCTGTTCACCGGCTTCCAGGCCGAGGGAACGCTCGGCCGCCGGATCGTGGACGGCGCCGAGGAGGTGAAAATCTACGGCGAAATGGTGCCCCTGCGCGCCACGGTCTTCACGATCAACGGCCTTTCCGCGCACGCCGACCGCTCCGGGCTCGTCGCGTACGCGAAGGCGCTCGGCCCGTCCGTGCGCCGAGCCTTCTGCGTCCACGGCGAGGAGAAGTACTGCGAGGCCAACCGCGAAAACCTCCTCGCCCTCGGCATCAAGCGCGTGGACATCCCCGAGAAGGGCCAGCTCTTCGAGGATGTCTAGCGCCCCGCGCCGGTGCGCAAGCGAAGCCGGACCGATTCTTTCCGGCTTACCGGAAGATCATCAGGAACGGACGGAACGGCGCGAGGTAGGCGGCGGTCTGCTCGTAGCGAACGACCCAGTGGCTTGGAATGGCTTTCTCGTTGAAGCGGCCGGTGTATCCGCCGGGCGCATCCAGGATCTTGTATGTCTTGCCGGAGGCGTCCTCTTCGAATCCGGAAAAATCGACTTGGAGGGCGAGCTTGGAAATGTCCTGCCCGGCGCTCTCGAACTTCAGGCGCCCGCACCCGTTCGCGTCGCCACTGATTTCGAAATCGCCCGAGAGCGAGCATGACTTTTCGAACGTGAGCGTGCCGTAGACGCCGTCGAAGACCGGCGCCACGGCGTTCGTCACGACAAGGGCCGAATTGTATTTGAGGTTGCCGATGCCTTCGAGACGCCGGATGGTCTGCGCCAGATCGACGCGCTGGGAAGCGTCGTCGTTGTAATCGTTGAACGCGGCCGCGCACCCTGGACCGACCTGGAGCGTGGTATCAGCGGGCAGGGCGTTCGCGACGCGGCACTGAAGGGTCCGGTCGCCGGAACCGGAGCCGACCGCCTCCAGTCGCGTCGGGCCCGTGTAGGAGCACACGGCCGAGTCGTGGAGGACGACCGCGCGGCCGCTGCCGAGCTTCGCCGTCAGGCCGCCGTCCGTTTCGCCCGCCGCGAGGCCCGGCAGCAGCGGCCTTCCGAACCAGATGTTCTGGCCGTTGGAGGTGTCGAAGACCGCGCCGCCGGCCTCCACCTTGAAGACCGTGCCGTCCCAGTTTGCGTTGTTCGGCTGCCGAGTGACCGACACTTCGTCGTTGCCGTCGGCGGACATCAGCGAGCCGCCGTTGAAGTGGACGGCGCCTTTGCGCTTGTTGCCGAAGTCAACCCACATTTCGCGAACGCGGAACGCTCCCCCGTCTTCCAAAAACAGCTCGCCGCCGCTCCCGGCCGTCGTCTGGCTGATGCGGAAGAGACTGCACCGGAACAGCCCGCCGTCCCGGACGGTCACCTTGCCTGGCGACGACATTCCGTTGAGAAATTCGGAAGCGGTTTCGCTGGCGAGATACACCTGGCCGCCCGCGATGTCGAGGTGGCCGTAGGCGCTTGTCTGGAAGCGGTATCCGTTCTGGTAATTCGCCAGCATGCCGCCGGAGACGAGCAGATAGCCGCGCTTGTTGGAAGAGCCGTCGTAATAGGTCTTGCCGTTTCCGGCCACGTACACGGCCGCGTTCAAGGCGGTGCCGGCGCTCCCCGTCACCGTCTGCGTCCTGCCGTCCGCGATTTCAAGCCGGCCCGACACCATCAGGCGCCCGATGTAGTTGCTCCCGTAGAGAACCGTGAGACCGCTCCAGTTGTTCGTCGCAACGAGACGCGCCCCGCGCGGATAGCCTCCGTCGTCGAATTCGCCGACAATGTTGCCCTTGATGCGCAGCGTCCCGTTGGGGCTCACGAAAAAATCCGCGCCGTCGGAGACGAGGATCGAGCGGTTTTCATGAACCGAGATGTCATACATGGAGTCCACGAAAAGCGCCACTTTTCCGCCTTCGACGAAAAGGTTGGTGCAGACGGTTTTCGGCACGGGTCCGAGCGCCAGGTCATTGTCGTGGGCGACGCCGGCCGGAGCGCCGTTGATCGCAAACGCCTTGAGCGAGGTGTTTCTGCTGTTCTTGAAATGGGTGCCGCCGGTGTGGAGGTTCTCCGCGCGGAGATAGCAGAGCGACGCAAGGTCGAAGCGCAGACCGCCGCCGTTGTCCGAGAGCGGGCACGCGAACGAAATGTTCGCGCTGCCGAGCGCGGGGCTTGTGAACGTGCCGGTCCACGAAAGAGGGCCCGCGCCGGAGAACGTAAGGGCCGCGTTTCCGGCGTTCTTCGTGATGTCCCCCGCCGTCACGGCGCCGGGAACCGTCACGGTAAGCGCCGATGCGTTCGCGAACACCGCGTCGTTGCCGTCGGCCCAGGCGACATTGGACGCACCGCCGTCGGTTGTCCAGTTGGCGGTTGTCTTGTCCCATTTATTGTTCGCCGCGCCGGTCCAGGTGTAGATGTCGGCCGTCGCGGCAACGGCGGCGAAGAGTACGAGCGTTGTTGAGCCGTTCGTGATGGATGAAAGTTTCATGGCCGTTCCCTTGGTGGTTTTGGTTCCGGTGGACGCCCCGATGCTACCGCATCCGCAGATTTGCCGTGAGGTGTAAAAACGAACAATGGCAATGTGCATTTGCGAACAGCACGGCGTTTGTGTATGATCGGCGGCAATGAACGACGCGATGACAGCGAAAACCGGCTCCGGAAGCCCGAACTCGCGAACCGCGAACCGCAGGACGGTCCGAGTCCTCGTCCACCTGGGAATGCGCTTCAAGTCCGGGCGGGCGATTGCGATGGGCGCCCTGCGCTACGCCGCCGCGCACAAGCATCTCGACGTGCACGTGACGGAAGGCAAGGACGAGAGGTATGACTTTCTCGACTTCGGTCCGTGGCGCCCCGACGGTCTCATCGCGGATCCGTGGGGATCGAAGGCCGGAGCGCCGCGTGTTCGGGCGAAGGTGCTGTTCCACGTCTCGCCGGAAGACGTTCGCGGCGAGGATCCCGAGGCGTGCGTGCGGATGGCGTGCGACAACGTGGCCGTGGGGCGGATGGCCGCGCGTCTCTTCGAGCGCAGAAACCTGCGCCACTTCGGGTTTGTCGGGGAGCTGCACGACTTCGTCTGGTCCGTCGAGCGTCGCGACGCATTCCGCGCCGCGCTTTCGGAATGCGGACTGGAGGCGCCGTCCGTTTTCATCAATCCACCCGGCGTCACCCTGGCTCGCGACCGCGCCGCGCTTCTGGCCTGGCTGGAGGCGCTGCCGAAGCCGTGCGGCGTGTTCGTGACGTCCGACCTCAGGGCGACATCCGTCCTCGACGCCTGCCGCTTCGCCGGCATCGCCGTCCCGGAAACGCTGCAGGTCCTGGCCGTGGACAACGAGGAATACCTCTGCGAGCAGACGACGCCGACGCTGTCGAGCATCGAGCCGGACTTCGAGAGCGCCGGTCACGAGGCCATGCGCCTACTCGACGAAATGCTGGGCGCCCACCGGGTTCCGCCGCGCGGCGAAGGCGGAGACAAGAGAGATCGGACGCCACTCCCATCCATCGGGTCCGCTCCCGCGGAAGCAACCGCCGTCTCCGCCCCGCCGCTGCGCACCTACGGCCTTCGCGGCTTCGTCGAGCGCCTTTCGACGCGCGACTTCAAGGGAACGGCGCGTCTGGTGAACATTGCGCTCGACTTCATCCGGCAGCATGGCGAAGGCGGCGCCACCGCCGCGGAGGTCGCGAAGGCGGCGGGCTGCTCGGCGCGACTGCTGGAGCGCCATTTCCGGCACACGCTGGGCCGGACCATCGTGCAGGAGCTGCGACGAGTGAAACTCGAAAAGGCGCGGCGGCTTCTGCGGGAAACGGAAACCCCGATCGGCGAAATCGGCCCGCTGTGCGGCTACGAGGACGAAATCCACTTCCGAAAGCTCTTCAAGCGCGAATTCGGCCTCACGATGAGCGCCTACCGCGCCCGTCCCTTCGCCTGAACCGAAATTTCGCCCGAGCCCGTTCGCCGAGCGGCCGCCTCGATCGCGTCGACGGTGCGGGAGAGGGCCCCGCGCGAGGCCGCGACGGCGGCGAGGGCGCGGCGCCCGAGGGCGGCGCGCTCCCCGGGATCGGAAACAAGTCGCGAAAGACCGGACGAAAGCGAGGCGGCGTCGGCGACTTCGACGATGGCGCCGGCCGCGCGGAGCACCGCCATGGCCGGGACGAAATTCTCGGTGTGCGGACCGCAGATGACGGCCTTGCCGAGCGAACAGGGCTCGATCATGTTCTGCCCGCCTTCGTTCGGAGCGAGGGTCTTGCCGACGAACACGAGATCCGCGAACGCGTACAGCGGGAAAAGGACGCCCGTGAGATCGACGAGCAGGATCCCGGGCGCGCCGGCCGGGGCCGCCGGAGCCGCTGCGCCGCTCGCGCGGCGAACCGCGAAACCCGCGGCGGAGAGTTCGGAGGCGACCTCCCCGGCGCGTTCGGCGTGACGTGGAACGAGAACGAGCTTGAGCCCCGGGTCCGCGGCGGCGAGCGGACGCCACGCGGCGGCGAGCGCGGCTTCTTCGCCGGGCCAGGTGGAGCCGCCGAGAAGAACTCTGTCGCGCCCGGGCGCGACCCCCCCGGCGGCGAGGACGCCGCGGGCGCGTTCGACCGCCTCCGGAGAGGGGGGCGCGACGTCGAACTTCACCGAGCCGGTGATCCGGATGTTTTCCGCCGGGGCGCCGGCGGCGACAAGGCGATCGCGATCAAGTTCCGACTGCACAAGCAGCGCGTCGAAAAGGCGGAACACCGGACCGAAGAAGAAGCGAAGCCGGCGGTACCCGGGGGCCGAGCGGTCGGAAACGCGGCCGTTCGCGAGCACGAGCGGAACGCCCTTGCAGTGCAAGGCGCGCAGGAGGTTCGGCCAGAATTCGGACTCCGCCAGAACAAGCGCCCGGACATTCACGGCCGCGACGGCGCGCCGCACGCATCGCGGAAAATCGAGCGGAAGGTAGATCGCCACGTCGTCCGGCCCGGCAAGGCGCTCGATCACGGCGCGCCCGGTCGAACTCGTCGTGGAGAGCACGAACGCCGCCGAAGGGTCGCGGCGGCGGAGTTCCTTCACGATCGTGCCGGCGAGATTCGCCTCGCCCACGGAAACGGCGTGCACCCAGATCCGGGGCTTTTCGACGAGCCGCCGCGCGACATCCGGCTCGTAGCGCCCGAAACGCTCGGCAAAATGAGCCCGGTAGCCGCCGCGCTTCTTCATGCGGCGGAGGAACTTCGGCGTCATCGCCGCGTAGGCGACCGCGAAAAGGACGTTGTAGAGAATCCAGCGCATCGGAAGGCGAGGTCGGTTCGGGACGGGTCACGGCGAGGCCCGCAGGATGGCCGGGGCGAGAATCGCCGGCCGAAACGTCAGGAGCGCGCGCCCGCCGGAAATCTCGCGGGAAAAAACGCCGTTTTCGGAAAGTTGCGCGGCCGGCACGGCGGACGCCCCGGAGCCGACGGCGTCGGGAACCGAGGCGCCAGGACCCTCGACCATCGACTTGCGGGCGAAAGCGGTCCCGCCTGCGAGCAGGCCAAACGGCACGGGCTCGTCGGTCGCGGCGTCGGCGAGCGAAAGCGACACGGGTATCGCGCCGGTCGCGTCGTCCCGCCGCGCGCGGAACGTCCAGCGGAACCCCTCCGGCGCTTCGACGGACGGCGGAAGATGCACCACGAGAAGCGCGGGGGCGGCGTTGGACGAGGCGGTCATCTCTTCCAGAACGCGGCGCGCCTCGTCGCCCTTCCCCCCCGCGAACCGGATTTCGGCGCCGAACTGCGGAAACGACGCCCCCGCCGCGGGCGCGTTCGTTTCCGCGGGGGGGAAGCAGACGCCGGAACCGCGCGCGTACTGCGGAGCATCCAAGCCGTCCGCGCCGGACGGCGCGCCGAAAGCGGTCGCCGCCAAGGTGGCGCGGAAGACGGCGACGGCGTCCGACGCCGCGTCGTCCGGCGAGGGAGCCACGACCGGAACCGAGAACACCGACGCGCCGGCCTTCGCCGCGGCGCGGGCTTCGTCGGAAAAAGAGGCGCCGACGGGAACCCGCCAGACGATCGGGCGCGGATCGGAACCGGGGCGGAGCGCGGCGGCCTCGCCCGCGAACGAAACCGTCGAGAGCGACGAAATCGTCCGCTTGCCGGTGTTCGAAACGGTGCGCGGGGCGAGGCGCGCCGCGGGCCCGAGGAGCGAAAACGGCGAAACGACGCGGCGGAGGTGCTCCAGGTCGAGCTTGCGGAGGAACAGGCGCTGCTCGGAGCGGAACGAGACCGTGCGGTTGGTGTCGGCCGGATCGAGCGGCGGGAACGCGACCGTGTTGGAAACGACGGTTTCGCCGGGAAGGAAGGCGCCGAGCGCGGCCTCGGCCTTTTCGTCGGAACCGAAGCGGTCGTACAGCCAGTTACCCCACCAGTCGCGCAGGGAAGATTCGAAAAACGCCGGCAGCGGGGCGCGGTCCGGCGCGCACATTTCGTCGAGCCAGGCGGAGGAAAACGAAAAAAGCGCGAACACCGGGTCCTCGCAGCGGCGCAGCCCCGTGCGCGGGTTGAACGCGCGGCCCCACGCGCGGACCCGGCGCTGGAGAGCGACTTCGAGCCGCGGATCCCACGGGGCGGCGAGCCAGACGCGCGAAGCGGCGTCCGGATCGGCGAGCGCCCCGGACACGGCGTTCGTCCAGGCGTCGGCCGTCGAAGGGTCGTCCACGAGCGCGACGTCGCCGGGCGACGGCGGGGCGCCCGCGGCCGGCCCCAGCGCCTCGGCCCAGACGCGGACGCCGAGCGCGCGGCACGCCGCGACGAACGCGTTCGCCGGCGCGGCGGAGGGCGTCTCCGGGGCGTCCGGCGTTTCGGGCGCGGCGAGGTCCGAAAGGCGCACGAGGTCGAACCCCGCGGCCCAGAGCTCGCCCGCGAAAGCGGCGGCCGCGGCTTCGTCCGCCGGGATCGCGTTCCCGACGTCGGCGCAGGCGAACCGGACGGGCTTCTGGTCAAGAAGGAGCCCGTCTCCCTTCGGGGAAACGGCGGTGAAGGCGAACGTCGTGTTCCACGGCGCGGCGCGGACGGCGCGCGGTGCCGCCACGGCGAGCGCGGCGGCGCAGACCGCGGCAAGGGACGCGGCGCGGCGCTTCACAGCAGCTGCCCCATCTTGTCGCGCTTCGTTTCGAGATAGCGCGCGTCGAACGGCGTCGGGGCTGCCACGATCGGAACCCGTTCGACGATCTCCAGGCCGTAGCCGCGAAGACCGGAAATCTTCTGCGGATTGTTCGTCATCAGCCGCATCCGCGTGATGCCGAGGTCGCGCAGAATCTGCGCGCCGATGCCGTAGTCGCGCAGGTCCGGCGCGAAACCGAGCTTCACGTTCGCCTCGACCGTGTCGAGCCCGCCCTCCTGGAGGCGGTAGGCGTGGAGCTTGTTCGCGAGGCCGATCCCGCGGCCCTCCTGCCGCATGTAGAGGATGCAGCCGCGCCCCTCCTCCGAAACCATCTGCATCGCGCGGTGAAGCTGCTCGCCGCAGTCGCAGCGGGCGGAGCCGAGCACGTCCCCCGTGAAGCACTCCGAATGGACGCGCACGAGCGGCGGCCGGTCGCCGGACGAAAGGTCGCCGGCGAAGAGCGCCAGGTGCTCCAGCCCGTCCGTGCGCGAGCGGTACATCCGCAGGCGGAAGCGGCCGTAGCGCGTCGGCATGTCCACCTCCTCCACGCGCTCGACGAGCGATTCGGTGCGCGTGCGGTACGCGATGAGGCCGGCGATCGTGCCGAGCGGAAGGCCGTGCTTCGCCGCGAAGGCGCGCACGTCCGGCAGGCGCGCCATCGTGCCGTCGTCGCGCATGATTTCGCAGCACAGGCCGCACGGGCGCAGGCCCGCGAGGCGCATGAGGTCGACCGTCGCCTCGGTGTGCCCGGCGCGGCGCAGCACACCTCCTTCGCGCGCCTCCAGAGGAAACATGTGGCCCGGACGGCGGAACTCCGAAGGCTTCGCGTCCGGAGCGGCGCAGCGGCGCGCCGTGAGGGCGCGCTCCGCCGCGGAAATGCCCGTCGTGGTGTCCTCGTGGTCCACCGAGACCGTGAACGCCGTGCGCAGCGACTCCGTGTTCTCGGAAACCATCTGCGGCAGGCCGAGCGCCGCGGTGATCTCCCGGGACATCGGCGTGCAGATGAGGCCGCGGGCGTGCGTGGCCATGAAATTCACGTTTTCCGTCGTCGCGGACTCCGCCGCGCAGATGACGTCCCCCTCGTTTTCGCGGTCCTCGTCGTCCACCATCAGGACGCATTTTCCGGCGCGAAGGGCGTCCAGCAGAACCGGAATCGGGGCGAAACCGGCGGCTTTTTCGCTGTCGTTTGCTTCCATGGCGCGGAATTCTACCACATTTCGGCTTGACACCGAACCCCCTTTCCGCGATAATGCCGCCCCGTTCCGCGCAACCGTGGTGGAATGGCAGACACGCTAGATTCAGGTTCTAGTGCCGCGAGGCATGGAGGTTCGACTCCTCTCGGTTGCACCAACTTTCCGACGGCGGACCGGCCCGGCCGGTCCGCCGTTCCTTTCCGGAGGCCATGGACATGATCGGACGCATTCTTCCCTTCCTCCGCCGCAAGGGCGTCGAGATCTCGTTGCGCCGCTACGGGATCGACGCGCTCGGCGCGATGGCGCAGGGCCTGTTCTGCTCGCTGCTGATCGGGACCATCCTC
>CAMNCG010000139.1 GCA_946534105.1 uncultured Verrucomicrobiota bacterium | reverse complement strand
GATTGACCGACCCGGAAGAACTTCAGATGGGAACAAATCCGTTCCTTGCCGACACCGACGGTGACGGACTCTCCAACGCATTTGAAATCACGGAGTCACACACCGATTGGACGCTTGCCGACACAGATGGCGACGGACTTTCCGATTTCGCGGAATGGAATGGGGTCACCGATCCACTCTATCCCGACACGGATAACGACGGGTTGACCGACGGCGAGGAATCGACACTCGGCACCGATCCCAACGACCCCGACACCGACGGCGACGGAATGCCCGACGGGTGGGAAATCGGCTACGAATTTGATCCTCTGGATGCCGAAGATCCCGGTGCGTCTGCGGACGCGGACGGCGACGGCCTTTCGAATCTGGAAGAGTTTGAATGCGGGACGAATCCGCTCCAAATGGATACGGACGGCGACGGACTTGCCGACAATGAAGAGCTAGGATGGATTTCCACGGAAACGGCGGTCTGCTACGACCTGGGAACAGCAACCGACCTTCTCGAAACGATTTCCGATCTAGACGATGGCTTCGTCGGGATCGAATTGCCGTTTCCGATTTCCGTGCAAGGCAGCGAGCCATGCCTTGGCCTTTTGATGAGCATGAACGGATTCCTCAATCTGGCAATGGATTCAAACGAGGTCGCACGAGCGTATCCACGATCCTCCGTTCCTCTCGTCATTGAAGCCTTCAACGACGATCTCAAGGCCGATCCCGACGCTCTCGGCAGCGCTCTCCGCGTCGCCACCATCGAAACGAATGGCGTCCGCCACGTCATCGTCGAATACCGGGATTTCGGTTTTTACGGCGAAGAACCGACACCAGAAAATTCAGTATCCTTCCAAATCGATTTCAACGAGAGCGCTCCTGACGACATCCGAGTTTCGTATTTCAAAACGCATTCCGACGAAGTGCAACTGTCGGATCGGGCGCTTGGTTCAAGGGCTGCCTTGACGGCATCCACGGAAAACGAACGTCACGAGTATTCGTCCGATCGTCCTTCCGCACTTCCGGGGCTCGCGGTAGTCTACCACTTCGGGACGGGGACGGACCCGCTTCGGTCCGACACCGACGAAGACGGACTTTCGGATGCCGAGGAAGGGTCTTTCGGCTCCAATCCGCTCGTCCCCGACGCGGACGGAGACGGACTTCTCGACGGCGAAGAAATCTTGCTCGATACCGACCCGTCGTCTTCGGACACCGACGGAGACGGACTTTCCGATGCATGGGAAATTCAGAACGGATTCGATCCGACTTCCGATGATCGAGCGGCGGATGCGGACGGCGACGGGTTGTCCAATATCGCCGAACTGAATCTCGGAACGGATCCTTTCAACCCGGATTCGGACTTCGACGGTCTCCCGGACGGTGGCGAGGCCGATTTGGGCACGGATCCGCTCCAGCCCGACACGGACGGAGACGGAATGGCCGACGGCTGGGAAAACGAGAATGGATTCGACCCTCTCGAAGACAACGGCCAAACGGAACGGGAAGATGACGATTTCGACGCCGATCCCGACCACGACGACCTGTCGAACGGGGAAGAATGCGCTTATGGTTCCGATCCGGCCGTTTCGGACACGGACGGAGACGGAACCAGCGACGGAACCGAAGCGGCTCAGGGAAGCGATCCCTGCGATCCAGCCGACGGAGGCGGAACCGGCGGCATCGTGCGCGTTGCATTCGAATTCGGGGACTGGAGCGGGAGCGAATCCGAAAAATACCGGCTTCGGCTTCAACCCGTGTCCCACACCCGGCAAATGCCGCGAACGCATTCGTTCCTCAACCAGCGATACGACGGCACCGACCGGTACGTCGTGCCCCTCGTTCCGGGCTGGACATACGACGTGACGTTGCAGCACGTTTCGACCGAGCCGGACTTTGCAAGTCGCCATGAACCTGATTACGACTATCGTCTAGTGATGACCCCCCTGGAAACGCCGGTGCGCGTCATCCTCGAAGACCCCTCCGGGCTTTTCGGCACGAACGTGAACGACGCGGCGGCGACGTTCACGTCTTCGCCGAAGACGGCACGTCTTCACGTCTTGAAACCGACCATCGCGATTTCGAAAAGCTCCATCGAAGGGTGGAACGAAATGGACGAAGGGGAAGTCGTCCTTTCGGACGAAGACCTGAAAATCGGAATCCAGATCAAGCCGAAAGTGACTTCCATGGACGAGGTCATTGGGGCGCTTGGCGGTGAATACACGATTTTCACGGCGACGAATCCGGAAGGTGCGTCGGTGGCATTCTCGGCAACCGACCCGTTCGTCCAGAACGACGATTCCAGCGAAATCCGGATAACGAGAACGCGCGCCGAACTGAAAACTCTCGGCCTCCTTCCTGCAAACGAGGAAGACGGCGTGGACGAGATGGCGTGGGTGGACATCGTGCAAACGCAGGGGCAGAGTTATGCCGACAGCGAGGCGTTTGCAACCCTTGGATACGCGTTCCGGGGAAAGGCGACCCTCGACGCCACGCAAAGTCTCGAATCATCGCCGCCGAATTCAATCCCCACGGCGTCATTCTTCAAGGCTGCCGGCTGCGAACTGATTTCCGTCGCATACGGCGGTGCGACAAGCGCCAAGCGGCAAATCATGAACCAGGCTGATATTTTCTATTTTTCGGGACATGGCAATCACAACACGGGAACGATACAAAGCGGATTCTCACCCCAGATGGCTGCTCAATACTGGTGCGACGACCTTGATTGCGTCATAATTGCCGGTTGCTCTGTCCTTGACATAAACGACTACAATAACAATTTTCCAGGATTAGCGCATTTGTTGTCACCAGGAAAAGCTTGGGAGCAAACGGGTCCGAACATTCTTCTTGGATATTGCTACAAAGCTCCGTTGGATTCCACTGGCGCCCCTGCGAGAATCGTTTCACAATGGATGGTGAACCGATCGGTGCAAGGTGATGTTGCCGCATGGATGAATGCCAATGACAACAGAAACGGGCGGAATGCCTGTGCGATTGAGAAAGGATTGCGGTTCCACTATTTCAGGCGCAGTTTCAAACATTTTTACGCACATAAAACAATTCGTAAGGAAGATTGGCAATGAAGAAAGCACTCCGCATCATTGCGATGTTTTTCGCATGCAGTACAATCCAAGCCGAAATAGTGTCATACCCGGAACTTGTGGAATCGATTTCAAATGCCCTACAGAACAAGGAAATTCTTAGAAGTTCTTCATTCACGAATGAAGTCGTCACATTCGCTGAATCCACGACGAATGAACTGCATTTGGTGACTGCCAAGTTGGGAGTGGCTCTTGCGTTTCTCGAGATGGCGGAATCGTCGATGGAGGATGTTTTATACACAATTGGTCTGGATGTCGTTACAAATACGTTGCAATCGCAATCGTGCCCAATGACGGCTTGGCAGCGATATGCAGGTATGAGTGTTTTGTGTGATTATCTGAATTACGATTCAAAATATGCGGAAAGTTTGGCGATTTCCACAAACGCAATTGCATTAATAGATTCTTGCAACCCTAACCTCGAAAACCCAAATTTCTGGTCGTCATTGACTTTGTATGATGGAATACAGGGAGCGAGCCTTAAGCAAGCTTTTCAAGTGAATGCTGCTGGCGCATGTATCATGTCGGGTGATTTTGAGGGTGTTGGGGCCTTTACGAATGGATTGCCCCAAGACATCATGGAGTCGCTACTTGAATTGATTGGGAATTAACGATCATGAGCATCCACAGGCAAGGCGTTCTTTACAATCGCGACGAGGTGGTCCACCTTGATATGTCGCAAACGAATTCCGGAAAACGCCGCGGCTTCAGTGAGTCGCGGGTCCGGCTTTCAGCGCCTCGAGCAGCGCTTTGCGGCGAGGAGTGTCCGCCGCGGAGCGGAAGTTTTTGCCCGAGGAGTCGGCTGGATGTAGCGCTTCGTGCTCGACGCTCCAGCCCTCCCACTCGCGGAAGGCGTGGTAGGTCCAGTCCCAGCCGAACTCCTCGAAGAGCGAGATGCTGTCGCGCAGGTAGTCTTCCGCTCCCGGCGCCCACGCTATGGCGCTGAATTCGCCCACGTAGATTTTCGCCCCGTGCCTTTTCTCGAAGGCGCGTACCGGCGCGAGGACGCTGCGGAGCTTTTCCTTATCCCATCCGCGCTCCGGGTCGGGGTAGCGGAACACGTCGCGGCTGCGGTTGTCCAGCCCCTGGTGGGTGTATTCGATCGGGTTGTAGACGTGGACTTCGTAGACGACGTTCGCAAGCGCGAGCGGCGAGAGCGTCCCGAAGGTGGACGGCACGTCCCACAGGTTCGATTCCACGACGACCGGCGTTTCGGGATCGATTTCGCGGATCGCCGCGGCGGCGCGGCGCTGGAGAGACCAGTAGTCGCAGTCCGGCAACGCTTCGTGCATCTGCACGGGCTCGTTGCAGAGGTCGTAGCCGTAGATGACGTCGGCGTTGCCACGGAAGCGCTCCGCGATGCGCCGCCACAGCTCGACGAAGTGCTCCGCGTATTCGCGCTCGAAAAGCATGTTGTATTCGCCTCCGGCCCGGCGGCCGCCGGGCGTGACGTGGAGGTCGAGCACGACCTTGATCCCGCTTTCCCTGCACATCGGCAGGACAAACGTCTCGAAGTGGTCGAGGCGTCCGGCGAGCCAGCGGTCGAATTCGCCGAGATCGCGGTTCGCGTTCTTTTCGTGCCACTGGCGGATCATCTGGTAGCGCAGCAGCGTTGCGCCCCATTCGCGCAGGGTGGCGAAGTCGTCGGCGGTCATGTCGCGAGCGGGGGACATCACGCCCCGGCGGGGCGTGATGGCCCCGCTATGAATCGCGGTTTCGGCTACGGCAGCGCGGCTGGCTGAGGCGCTGGGAGGAGATGCGGTAGCCGATGCGCCGGGGGGCGGAGGGGCCATTGGTGCGCGATATTCGCAGCGGTGGGTTTGGTTTGTGACGGGCCAGAAGGGCTTGCCTTGGCGGATGCGGAGGGTGGAGAGGTCGAAGACAACCTTTCCGCTCGTGTCCTGGAGGCCGAGCACGAGGCGGGCAGGCGCGGCCTTCGCGGTGCAGAGGTCGTCGCGGACGCGGAGCGTCTGGTGCGGGAAGTCGCCAAGGCGCGACTCGGTGTTCGGGTAGAAAGTCTCGCCGGAATCGGGGTCCCTGTATTCGAATTGGAACTTCAGCCCGTTCCAGGCGTCGCGCGGCTTGCCGATGCGCTCGCCGCTTGCCTCGATTTCCGCCTCGAACGGGACTCCGTCGTATGCGGAGAGGTCGATCTCCGCCCATGCGCGGCACCCCCGGCGCGCCGCTTCCGGCGGCACGTCCACGGTGAGAACGTCGCCCTCCAGCGTGGCGTACTGCGGCAGGTTCCAGACCAGGCCGCGAGGCGGCGAGGCCGCCCCGTCGGAAGCGAAAGCTCCGCGAAGGGGAAGGAGCGCCGCCAGCGCGCACAAGGAAAGCGTGCCGTGTTTTTTCATCGTGTTTCGACGCTCCGAAGCAATCGCTCTTGCCGACGGCGCGGCGCGCGCAGTCAGCGCAGCACCAGCACGAACGCCGAAGGATTGTATACCACGGTGAACTCCGCCGGAGAGCCCTCGACGGTGCGGCCGTTGGCGTTGAAGACGGGAGTCACGGTGAAGGTGTCGGGCATCCTCTGGCGCACCCACGGGACGGAGAGCGAGAGACCCTCCGGCGCGGCGATTTCCTCGCTGTTTTTCGTCCACCGGTATTCCACGGCGCCGGGGGCGAAGGCGGTGAGCGTCGTCGCGCCGTCGCATGGGACCTCCGCCGCGCCGGATGCCGGTTCGAGTACCTTGAACGGCGCGGTCTTGCCGCCGTGGTCGAAGCCGGCGCCGCCGACGGTGAAGTCCGTCGCGCCGCCCGCGGCGTTGGCGTGGAAGGTCTTGCCGATTACGTCGTAGAGCCCCGCACGGCCGCCGATCTTCGCCGGGTAGTAGAGGTGCTTCACGACTCCGCCCTCGGACACTTCCACGGAGTAGATTTTCGCCTTTGCGAGGCAGCTCCATGCAGAGTAGTCGGCGTAGTCGGGGCGCCCGAACAATCCCATCGCCTGTGAGGAAACGGTGTTGTAGGAGCCGGAGAGATTGCCGCTCTTCTCGGTGACCCAGGACGCGCCGTCCCACTTCGAGAGCAAATACGACGATGCGCCGCCGGAAATGGAGAGGACGGCCCTGTGGCGCTTCACGTCGGCCGCCATTCCGATGCCCGTCCCGTTCCAGTTGTTGGCGTTGCACGACGAAAACGAGAACTCGCCGCCGCCGTTGATGTAGAACGTCCCGCGGCGCGGGTTGCTTTCGTGGTCGTTGCAGTCCTGCCCGAAGAGGCGCGCCTGCGCCACGCTTGCGTCGGTGAAGGCGAAATCGACGGCGATGCGCGAATCCTTGTTCATGAAGTAGCCGCTGTTGATAATCTGCGCGCCGGTGGATTGCAGGTAGGCGTCCTCCTCGGTGCCGTAGGCGGAGAGGAGCGGCGTCTTGGCGGTCTTCGCGCCGGAAACGAAGCCGCCGTTTCCGGTGGCGTCGCGGAGGCCGACGACGCCGTTCTCGACGGCCGGGACGTAGTCGCGCACGAGCGCTCCGTCCTCGTAGATCCGGAAGCCGTAGAGGCGGGCCTTGACGATGTTGCCGGAGCCGGATGCGTTGGAGAAGATCTTGAGCGTCGAGGTGTTCGACTTCGAGGCCGTGGCGAGCGGCGTGGCGGATGCCACGATGTGGTTCGTGAAGCCGGCGGTCGTCATCAGGACCTCGCCCCCGGCGGGGTCGAGCGTGAACTGGTGGCGCTCGTTGAGCCGCGCCGGCGACCAGCCGTATTGCGTGGTGGTGTCGCCGTCGCCGCAGATGGCCCGGAAGGCGCCCCAGTGGTTGAAGACGCGGTAGAAGACGCCCGCGCTTTCGTTCGCCTCGAAGAGGTAGTAGCTGTTGTCGCTGTTCGCCGTTCCGACATGGGCCATGTCGGCGACGATCTTCGTCTTGCCGGTCGCCCGGTAGCCGGTGTCGATGTAGTCCGAGATGTTCTCGATGTAGGGGTCGTCCTCCTCCACGAGGATGTCGCCGCCGTAGCCGAGGAGGTGGCCGGTGACGAAGGCGCCGTCGCCGTCGGGGGCGACGTCCTTCAGCCCCGCGATGCCGCCCTTCAGGCAGGGGACGTAGTCGTGGACGAGGGTGCCGTCCTGCCAGATGCGGGCGCGGTAGAGGTTCATGTGGGCGCAATTGGCGAAGGCCATTCCAGAGGCGTCCTTGCTCTGCGCCATGAGGCCGACGGGGTGGTTCGCTGTCGCGGCGCACAACCCGGCGGACGTGGCGAATGCCGCGGAAGTGCCCGTGATGTAGGAGCAGACGACGTGGGACGGGTCGGTGGCGTCGATGCCGACGCGGTGGCGGTTCGTGTCGAGGCCACCCATCGCCACCGTCGCGGACTCGCCCTCGGCGCACTGGACGAAGCCGATCCGGTCGCTGCCGACGTAGCACGACACGTTCTGCCCGGCTCCCGAGGCGTCCGCGCCGAAGATGCGCCAGCCGGTGTTCGCCGTGGCTTCTGTGAGGGCGTAATCGACCTCGATCTTCGCGCCGGGCTTCCAGAAGAAGCGGGTGTTGATGGGCTTCTGGTTGTTGCCCGTTCCGACGATGTAGGCGTCCTCGCCGCGCGTGATGGACTCGATGTCGCCGCCGCAGGCGAGGGCGCAGCCGTCGCGTGTGTCCGTCATGAAGACGCCCGCGCCCTCGTCGTAGAGGCCGGCGACGCCGTTCTTGACGACCGGCCTGCAGTCGCAGACAAGCGCCCAGGCGGTGCCGACCTTCTCGTAGATGCGGACGCCGAAGACCTTCATCTTCGGGTGAGGGTCGTCGCGGACCGCAGTTCCATCCGCGTTTGTCGCCCAGCCGCCGATCATGACGGGGTAGCTGAGCGTGACATCGCCGATACCGGCCCAGAAGGGCCCGGCGATTTTGTCGCTTTCTCCGTTGCAATCGGAAGCGCCGGGATAGATGTAGTTGTTGCCCCTGAGCGCGCTCATGGTGTAGCGCTCGTTCCAGCCATGGGCGGCGCTCGGAATGCCAGTCGAGGCGGAACCAACGGACGTTTCGTAGTAGAAGTAGCCGTTGTCGTTCACGTAGATCGCGTAGTTGCCGCCGCCGTGGGCGTCGAGAATGCGGGTCCCGGCGGCCGGCTTTTCCACAAGCTGGAAGTCGACGTCGATGCGCGACGACATCTTCATGCGGTAGCCGGTGTTGATCACCTGCGTCCCGTCGAGTTCGACATAGGCGTCGCCGGCCAGGATGGCGGCCGGCGCGAAGCAGAGCGCAAGCGCGGCGGAGCCAAGCGCGCGGCGCATGCAAGCGGTGGTTTTGTCCATGGTGCGGAATGCCCTTTCGGCGAAAAATACTACTACCGGAACCGCAATCCCAAGAATTGCTTTTTTCGGATAATAACTGTCTTTTTTTCGCAAAAACGCTTGCGCCGCCGCTCCGGATGCGGTAGAATCGGACCCGTTGGATCACTGGCATCGGAAACGGGACGCTGGAATGGGACGCGAGACGACAAGGAAACCGGACAACCCCGCTACGCCGCTGTGGCGGATCGTGGGTCCGCTGGGGTCGGGGCCGGAGAGTTCGCGGCGCATCATGGCAGGTGCGCTGCGGTATGCGGCGCTGAACCGCGAGCGGGTGCGCCTCCGCCTCTACGGCGCGTTTGAGCCTGGCTTCAACCGCCTGCTGAACTTCCGTTCGTGGAGTCCTGACGGCGTGGTGCTCGGACCATACACGGAACTTGCCGCCCGGGACATACCGGCCGTGCGCTGCCGTGCCGCTGTGTTCGTGAACGCGCCGGCACCATCCGGGCGGCGCTTCGCGGCCGCATCGGTGAGGTGCGACAACGCCGCCGTGGCGCGGACTGCCGCCGATTTCTTCGCCCGCAAGAAGTTTGGATCCTTTGCCTACGTCGGGACGCCAGAGCGCGACGACTGGTCGCTGGAGCGCGAGGCGGCCTTTCTCGCCGCAGTCGCGCGGCACGGCGGGGAGGCGCACGTATTCCAGGCGCCGTCGCGCCGCGACTTCCTTGCCGCCGAAAAAGCGCTTGGTGCCTGGCTTTCGGCGCTTCCGAAGCCGTGCGGCGTCTTTGCCGCCAACGACCAACGTGCCCGCCACGTCCTCGACGCATGCGAAACCGTCGGAATCCCGGTCCCGGAGCACGTCCAGGTGCTGGGAGTTGACGACGACGAGCTCATCTGCAACCAGACCGTCCCGGCCCTCTCCAGCATCGTGCCCGACTACGACGAAGGCGGCTGGCTCGCCATCGAGACCGCAGTCGGCATGCTCGACGGCGCGGTCCCCGACGGCACGGTGCGGCTCTTCGGCGTGAAGGGCATCGTCGAACGGGCCTCCACGCAGGACGTCGGCGGCGCCGGGCGCATGGTCTCGCTGGCGAAGACCTTCATCCTGCTTCACGCCGAAAGCGACATAACCGTGCCCGACATCGCCAAAGCCGCCGGCGCCTCGCAGAGCCTCCTGGAGAAGAACTTCCGCGCCATGACCGGCATGACAGTGTGCCGCGCGCTCCAGGAGCGGCGCCTGGCGCTCGTCTGCCGGATGCTCCGCACCACGAACACGCCCATCGCCCACGTCGGCGCTCTCTGCGGCTTCAGCGACGACCTCTGGCTCAAACGCCTGTTCAAGCGCCGCTTCGGCCGCACGATGCACGACTGGCGCACCCACCGCGAATAGCGACGAGACGGAAAAGGACAGGCGCGGGGGAGGCGTGGCGCAGAGGTATATGCGTCGCGGATGAAACCCCGCGCCCCCATGCAGCCATCGACATCCCTTGTCTCCGCCATGGAACAAGACGCGTCGGCCCTGCCGCTTTGGCGGGGGTGACCAAACGTTGTCGGCGCCGACGTCGCGCCCGCCTTGCCCGGTTCCGCGCCA
>CAMNCG010000138.1 GCA_946534105.1 uncultured Verrucomicrobiota bacterium | reverse complement strand
GGCGGAGCGGTTGTCGCCCTCGTCGAGGCCCGGCGGCAGCGGGAGTTCCCGCTCCGAGTAGAGGCGGCGGACGCGCTCGCCCTTGCGGATGCGGCCCTCCATGTCGTGGTCGCCGTAGAGAAGCAGGTTCGCGACGCGGCGGCCGTCCGGAAGGCATCCCTCCGGAAAGACCTCGAACCACACGCGCGCGACCTCCTCCAGTTCCGTCACGAACCCGTTATTCGTGAGATCGCCGCAGACCAGGACGCCGTCGACGCCCCGATCGCGGAAGTGCGCGAGCGCCGTCCGGAACAAGGCGGACCGCGCCGCGCCTTCCGGCATGCCCAACACCGGATCGAGCAGGTGGAGGTCGGAGAGGACGCCGAAGAGGAGTTGGCCTGTGGGCAGGTTCATGGCTGTTGTTTTTCGACCTTTGGCGGTCGTGCCGCGTCGATTGTTGCAATAAAACCGTTTGCCCAGTCGATGGCATCTTCAACCCGTAGGCAAATTCCAGATGCATTCTCGATTGTCGACAGGGCGTCTTCATATATCTTTTGCCACCCGTCGCACATGGTAATTCGTGGCGGCCAGTCGTGCTTGCGCCGATATTTGAAAAGACGAACGCAGGTCGCTCTGATGACGGGAAAGTCCATCGGAGAGTACAAGGCCATGAGTTGAAGATCGATCAGGTCGTGGGCGCGTTCACTCCTCGATTCGGAAACAGCATGCAGTTTTTGCGCAATCTGATGTGGAAGCTTCATCACGCGCAAGGCATTCGGACGGGGAAAAGACAATAATTCAAAAGCTTCCGCCAGTTCCCGTGGCAGATACTCTTCGTATTCATCGGCATCCCCGATTTCGTTGTGGCCGATTTCAATGCGAATGGTCTGCCACGAACGCCCGCAATAACTGAGCTTTATGTCGTAAGGAACCATGACATACGCTTCTGGAATGTCTTTTGGTTTAGAGGGCGCGACATCGGAAAGTGCCCCCGTAAAACCATTCCATCCGGCTTTCAAAGCTTCCTCAAGCTTCAGCTTGTAGTCCGCAAGGCACATCGTTCTCGCCGTGTCCATGTCGCGAGTGTAGCGTGTCTGCCCGCCACCATATCGGAACATCAGCGAACTTCCGCCTTTGACGACGCCGTCAGGCAAAATCTGGCCGACAATCACATTTGCCATGGCACGGGAAAACCTGACCGGGTCGCCGCTTTTGTCGATCTGGTTGATTGCCTTGATAAGGTTGGCGCATGTATTGGGGCGTTTCATCGCGCAAACTCCCTGTTGAGCGTTTCAAGTTCGCCACTACGAAGCAACCCTCTTCGTGCCGCATCTTCAATTGCCGCTTGCAGGCGTTCGGTCATCAACTTTCCGCGACATTCCAAAATGACACTTGCGAGATTCTGGCAGTTGATTCCCTCAAAGACCTCCACCCCGCCACTACCTGGCATCTTGACGACTTCAATCCATTTCGGAAGCGACTTGCGCACTCTGCGACCGGTTGCCACCTGGACTCGGAGGGGATTCACCATCGCAAGATTGTGCATGGCAAGGACACTCTCACCCCAAAGCGCAGCATCCTTGCCGACAAGAAGAACTGCCTCGGCATAGCGGTCATATTCCGTAGGCAGATAGTGTTCGATGCGATACACCCCATGGCCGAGCCGCGTCAATCTGCCTCGTTTCACCCATTCGCAAATGTCCTTGCGGCGGACACCAATCGACTCCGCCTCCTTCGTGGTAATCAGTCCGTAGTTTCCTATTGCCTGTTCGCAAACTTGGTCGTATAGTGTCATGTCCATTCGCTCCTCCCCAAAAGGAACTCTTTTCCCTTTGTGGAAAAGACAATAGCAAATTCCATTGATCTCCGCAACTGTTTTTCAAAAACGTTCCCCTTTTAGGGAACAAATTGACAGCCCATCTCTCCTGTCTTGCAAGGATGCCGAAGAAGCGGTCTTCATGGTGGTGAATCCCGGACGATCTCGTAGTACAGGCAGGCCCCGAATGGCTGGCGGACGGAGGCGGTGAAACGGAGGATGCCGGCGGCTGGACTCCAATCGGACGGGAGCTCGCATTCGCGCCGGCCGTCGGTGCCAAGGGCGAATACCCGGAAGGAATTGTCCGCAATTGGCAATTGGCACTGAAGCTTCAATTCGACCTTCGCCTCCCCGGCGCGCACGAGATGCGGCAGCCGGCCCCAGTCGAGGAGGATGGAACGGTCGGCGTCCGCGAAACGCGCCCCGGTGTTCTGGAGGTCGGTGAGGTGCGTGACGAGGATGCGCGCCGATTCGGTCAGCGGCTTGCCGTCGAGGGCGGACGCCCAAATGGTGGCTGGCGAGTCGGAGGAAAACTCTAGCGCCCCGGCCACGTGTCTGCCGCCTTCGGCGAAGCCGCCGCACGTGCGCGGTGTGTTGACAAGGATCATTCCGGCGTCCTGGTCGATGGATACCGCTCCGTTGCCGGGTTTGTCCGCTCCACGTGCCGCCAATTCAGCGAACACTTGGGAGGCTGGAGTCGAAAAGTCAGCGGAAAACTTGTTGGTCTCCGCCTGTTCCCTGCCTTTCACCACCAGCGTTCCCACCTTTGCCATCCATGCGGCTCGACGCCACTCCCTGGCGTCGCATTCCGGCGCGTCGCCGTCGGGATCGAGTAAGGCGTCTTCGTCGAGAACCACCGGACACTCGGTAGAGAGGGACGCAATGTCGCCGCGCAGAAAGAGGCAGAGTGCGGCGCGCTCCGTAGCCAGCGAAAGTGGATCCCTGCACATTTCCCAATAGTGCATCGGCATGGTTTCGGGTTTCTCCACATCGTCAATGCCCGCACTCCACGCAAAACGCCACATCCCGTCCCAATCCTGAAGAGCGCCAATCGCCCCCATTACCATGCCGCCCATTCCGCGATAGCGTCCGGGACTCGCGTAGTTCCACTCCGACACGCAGAAGGGCTTGTCAAGGAGACGCCTGAATGCGATTTCCGGGACTCCGTGCCTGTCACCCCGCATGGGATTGCGGTTGTCGCACCGCGAAGGCAGGCGCCACCGTTGTTCCCCGATGTATTTGGGATGATCCACGTAGAAATGGGCGTCGACATAGTCGAAGCATTTTTGCCGCACGAGCTGGTACTGCACAGGGCTGTAGCCTCGGTTGATGGATGAAATCGGCGCCTTGCAGCCGAGTTCGTCGCGCAGGAAGGCGCGCAGGCGATTGGCGAGGCGCATCTCCGCGTCGGCAAGGAACCGGGCGAGTTCCGGGTCGTCAGTACGATCCGGAAAAGCCAAGCCAGCCCGATTCCGCGAGGCGCACCACTTTTCCCATGCCTCCATGACGCCATGCGTTTCCTTTAGCATGTCGATCCCGTAGACTCCGAGGTTCCCTTCGTTGATGAGCGCAATCGAACAGAGGGCCGGCTCCTCGGCAAGACTTCTGCCGGTATAGGGGTTCACGTGCGTCAGGAAGTTTCGGCTCCAGGCGCAGAGGTTGGAGTACGCCGGTTCCCAAAACGCGCACATGATCTTGTATCTTGCACCCTTTGCGAAGCCTTCCTCGTCGATGCCAAGATCGCGCCACGGAATGCGGCGCGAAACGTAAAGGTCGGTCGTGATGTAGATGCCATGGCGGATGCAGGCATGTACGAAATCATCGAAGCGGTCCATGCATTCCGCATCGGGAACCGCGTAGTCGGCGAGACCGGCAAAATTCCCGTCTTTTTCGAGGAGCCAGCGTTCGTGGTGGTGGACACGAACGGTATTGTAGCCCACGCGCGCCAAATTGGCTGCGAAACGTTCCGCCGCCTCGGGCGTGGACGGCGTGCAGGAATCCCGGCAGACGTTCACGCCGTAGAAGCGCTGCTTCACGCCGGGCAATCCCTCGAATTCAAAATGGTCGCCGACCGCGACGACGCGCCCGAACGTCCCGGCTGGCTCATGGCGAGGAATAACGCTGCTGAAGTCCAGCGCCGATCCCGGTTCGATCCACGGCTTCGCCGCGAGCGGGATCCAGTCCCGACCCGCCTCGATCGTCGCCGGCGGCGTCCCGGTCGTTTCGGCGACCGACGCCGTGCCGGGCGAGAAAAGGATGCCGAAGACGGCAAGGCCCGGCATCATTGCCAGAAAGCCGTTTCTCGTCATGGTTTCACGCACAAGCGACCTCCATCGAGCACGTAGTTCGCACCCGTGGCGAACGCGCCATTCCCGGATGCAAGGTAGAGGATGAAATCCACGATTTCGGACGGTTCGGCGGCGCGCCCGAGAAGTCCATATCAACGGTTTTCATGGCATCCCTATCGCAGGATCAAAGTCGTTGCTTTCGGTTTGAGCAGCACGGCGGATCCGGGTTGTTTCACGAGGTTGGAGCATGAAAACTCCACCGCGCCGGCATCCAGCGTTGCGCCAAACGCAACCGTCACGGTGCCGAAAGTCGTGGAATCGCCGGCAAAGGCGACCGTGCCTGCGGAAACCGTGAGATCGCAGGCGTTGGCGAGCGCCGCGCCGGAAATCGTCAACGTCCCGGCCCCCGTCTTCACGACATGGATCCGTTCGCCGACCGCGACGGAGAACGCCCCGTCCGCGCCGCCGTAGCCAAGCGTCAGCGTCGAAGTCGCCGCCGCCCCGTTGGTGACAATTCCATCGCCCGTTGCGCCCGAGAACTCGACATCGAACCCGTTCAAGTCGAGAAACGCGTTTTCGGAAACCGCCAGCGCGCCGCGTCCGACTTTGTACGTCTCGTCCGAGACGACGATTCCGCCCGCAAGAACCGTCGTGGGGCCGGTGTAGTCGCAAGTCGGCGTCTGCGTCGAAGACTCCTTGGGACAGACAAAGGCCAAAACTCCCGAACCGCGCTTGGTGAAACCACCGTCGCCGGTAAGGTTCACGGCAAGGGACTTTGTGCTATTCGCGCGGACGGACGCGAGGCGGCGGTCCTGGTTGATCTCCACGTCGATGGGATTGCCATTTGCCGCTTGCACCACAATCGTCGCATCCTGTTTGGCGTTGCCAAACGAATTGCCGTATGCCTGAAACAGCGCTACGGAGGAAAGATCGGCGTCGGACGTGGATTTGAAGGCGCCTCCATCGAAGACGATGTTCGCGATTCCTCCGCCATTGAGTTCGATCGCGCCAGAGGACAAGACGGCGCCTTCGCCCAGCACGACATCGCACCCGCCGCTTTGCGACTTGGGGACGCCAAACAGCAGTTGAAGTTTCCGATTCTCCGTCGCTCCCGTGGACACCGTGGCATTGGTCATTCCCAGAAACGCCGACACGCCCGAAGGAATGCTCTTCGTCTGATTGCCCAGTCGCATGGTGTAGTTCGCCGCGATCTCCGCGCCGTCAACAACGGAGAGGGAAGGCGAATTGTCCTTGCCGAAATACAGGTTGTAGCCGACCATCTTCCCTCCATCGTGGAAAGCGAATTCTTCTCCGGAAAGCGTCACGTTTCCGTTATTCATGTAGCCGAATGAAATTTTTCCGCCCCGTCCGACATCCACGGTGGCGGCGCCATATTCATTTCCGGCATCAAAGGCAAGTTCGGACGTTTTCGTGACGCCATCGGCGTTCTGAAAACGAAGAGGCAGCGTGTGAAATCCCGAGCCGGCGGCTGAAACGGTGATTTTGTAGCCCCTTCCCATCAATTGGAAAGGGTTGGAGGCCGAGACGGACGAATCGACGGTGATGGGTCCAGCAAACGTCATGTTCGCGGATGACGGGCCTTCCATTCGGTCGGCGTAGTATCCGCTCATCGCGGTAAGGTCGATGCCCTCGGAGATGTCGCCGTCCAGCTGGTAGATTGCGGGATCGGCTTTTGCCGTTGATATGGAAAACGCCACAGCCGACGCGGCAAACGTCAGGACGAGTCCGGCAAGTCGAGTCACGTTGTTTTTCATGAAGTGATTCCTCCAGTTGTTTCCGTTGTCTTCGCCACGCGGAACGTCCACCCGGACGTGCGTGAACGAGGGCAAGCCTATCACCATGCAGGAAAAAAATAAAGGAAAAATCACGCAAAAATGCGCGGAAAAATCGTGCTACTCGGCATGGGTGCGACGTGGCGGCGCCAATCAGGCGACTTCGCGGAAAAGAAGATAGAGCTGCTGCGGACGGTTCGTCCACAGTTTCGTTGACTCGTCTTCGAGAATCGGAGAATTCCGGATTCTCCTATCCCCGCCGCGCATCGTGGCGGAACTGGGTCGGGGACGTTCCAACCTGCCTCAAAAAGAGGTATCGCAGGGCCCTCTCGTCGGCGTAGCCGCACGCCTGGGCGATGTCTGCGACGGAATCGTCGGTGGTGGCAAGCAGTTCCCGGGCGCGTGCAAGCCGTCGGGCGCGGATTTCATCGTCGATGGAGCGTCCGGCGGCGGCAAGGAAGCGCTTCTGCGCCGTGCGCAGCCCCAGCCCCATGGCCCGTGCGACGTCCGTCACGCGGACGCCGTCGGCCAGGCCGAGACGGATGCGTTCGACGCCGCGCACTACGCAAGGGTCGTACGTGCGCAGGATGTGAGTGCTTTGGCGGCGGACAACGCTTTTTATCCCGTAGAACTCGGTCACATGCGGCGCATCGGGGTCGGAAAGCCGCCTCGCAAGAAGCCGGACGGCGAATTCGCCGGACCGCTCGAAGTCGGGCAGGATGCTGGAGAGCGTCGGCTCGGTGTTCTCGCAGCGGAGCTCGTCGTTGTCGATGCCAAGGACCGCCAGTTCGCCGGGGACGTCGATGCCGCAGTCGCGCGCGATTTCCAGCACGAACATCCCCATTTCGTCGTTTGCCCCGAGAAGCCCGCACGGGCGCGGCAGCGATTTCACGAACGAGCGGAGGCCTTCCAGAACGCCGAGAAAACCGGGGCCGCGCACCCTGCCCCCGGTCGGCTCGAAAACGTGGCATTCGCGCCCCGCGTCGCGAATCGCGGCGGAAAAGACTTCCGCGCGGCGATGGCTCCAGTCGCGGGAAATGTAGTATCCGGCGAATGCGTATTGCGGGAGGTCGAGGGACAGCAGCTCCGCGGCGGCGGCGCGGACGGTGGCGTCGGAGTCGTGGCGCACCTCGTCGATCCCGGATGGAAAAAAGTGGCGATCCGTGTCGAAATAGACGACGGGCACCGGCGAAAAGTCCGCAGGCTGGAAACGGCCGACCGTGGCGAGTCCGCCCTCGACCAGACATCCGACAGGCTGCCAAAAGGCGAGCATCTTCTTCAGGTCGGCGCTGGCGTCAAGGTCGATTTCGTGCAGGCGCCAGCCATGGCGCTTCGCCTCGCGGAACATGCCCGCAAGCCGGAGCTGCTGCATGGGCGCGAAAATCGAAAGCGACCCGTGGATGTAGAGGACAGTGGTCATCTACATCGCCTCTTCGGCGATTTGCCCGGCGCGGGCCATACCGTCGCCATAGAAAAGTCCGTATTGGTTTTTGAGGTTGTCTTCCATGTTTGCGCCTCTTGTCGTTTGCGACCTCAATTCTAGCAAAAACGAAAGGCGAAAGCCAAGCGGCTTTCGCGCGTCGCTCGTTGCCTCCGCGCCGCCCTCCCGCTCCTTACTCGCCGAATCCCCGCCTCCGGGCCGCCCTGGGAACGCCCCCAAAATCGCACCGAATTCTATGTGAAATATATCTTACCAATCAATGAAACATCTCGCGAGAATTCGGTGCGTTTTCGGGCGGTCCGGGCCAAGGTCTGGGCGGTGGTCTCGCGCGCATCGGGCGCGGCCGTGGGCTCGGCGCGGAGGGGCGCGCCATGCCGCTGACAACGTTTGGTCACACCCCGCCGGCGGGACGCGCGCGCGGGCGGATGCGGAATTGTGGTAGAATCGCGGGCGACACGCAGCCGGGCCGCACTCCGCGGGTCCGGCGCGGCCGGAGACATCCAGAAACGATGACACGAAACACGCAAGGAAACGGCGACACGGGCCGCAGGGCGCCGGGCCCCGGGCTCCGCGAAATCGCGGCGGCTCGCGAACGAGACGGCGAAGAGGGCCCGCGCCGCCGGGCTCGCCGCGATCGAGGACGAGTTCGAAAAGGCGGTCGGCGCCATGGTCGGGGCGCTCGCGTCCGGCGGCAAGGTCCTCGCCGCCGGAAACGGCGGGAGCGCCGCCGAGGCGATGCACCTCGCCGAAGAGCTCTCCGGCCGCTACCACCGCGACCGCCGGGCCCTGCCGGGGTTCGCCCTCTGCGCCGACGGCACCGCGCTCACGTGCATTGGCAACGACTACGGCTTCGACCGCCTTTTCTCGCGCCAGGTCGAAGCGTTCTGCTCCGCCGGCGACGTGCTGGCCCTTTTCACGACGAGCGGCAACTCCGCCAACCTCGCCCGCGCCGCCGAAGCCGCCCGGGCGAAGGGCGCCAAGGTGATCGGTTTCACCGGAAAGGGCGGCGGCCCGCTCGCGCCGCTCTGCGACGTCCTGCTCGACGTCCCCGGCGCCGCCGCGCCGCACGTGCAGGAATGCCACGAAATCCTCCTCCACGCGCTGCTGGAGCGCGTGGACGCGGCCTTTGCCGACTGATCCACCCCCGACCCGACACGTCCACGACATGACCCGATCCGCGATCCTTCTGCTCTGCACCGCCGCGACCGCCGCGTTCGCGCTTCCCGCGTCCGTCCCCGAACCCGCCGTTTCGCCCTTCCTTTCGGTCTCGGTCCGGATGGAAAAATCCGAATTCGTACGCGGGGAACCCGTCCGGCTCGTCGGCACCGTCCGCAACTCCGGCAGCACGGCGTTCATCGTCGACGACTACGGCGACTGGCTCCGGAACACCGTCAAGGCGTACGTCTTCGACGGCGAAACCGGCCGCATGATCATGCCCCGCCGCGACGCCCCGCGCTCCGCCGTGCCCGAACTCGCGGTCCTGCCCGGCGCGGAGAAGGAATTCTCGGTGGACCTCTCGACCGTCTGCGACCTCCCGCCGACGGGCCGCTTCCAGGCCGCGGCGATCGTCACCTGCGGCGGAGTCGGCGGCGCGCCGGACGAAAACGCCGGCTCCCGCCGCGTCTCGTTTTCGGTCGTCGAGGGCATCGAGCTGAAGGCGGCGACGCGCGTCCGCAACGACGCCGGCGTCCCCCGTACGCTGCGTTTTTCGCTCGTGTACTGGGACCAGGCCGCCCGCCAGAATCTCTTCCTCCGCGTCTCGGACGCCGCTTCCGGCGACATCGTCGCGTTCTACCGCCTCGGCGCGTTCCTCCGCGTCGCGGATCCGTCCCTTTCGTTCGGCGAAGGCGACACGGCGACCGTCGTCCAGCAGGTCTCCCGCGACCACTTCGCCAAGACCGTCGTGTCTTTCGCCCACGGGGCCGAACGCGTCCTCTCGCGCGATGACAATCTCGTGAGCGCCGAGGCCTTTTCCGACGCGATCTCGTCGCACATCGTGAACGAGCGCGTCGACCGCGTGATGCAGGAACGCGCCGAGGAAAAGAAGCGCGGCTTTTTCAGCCGTCGCACGACACGCACCGATCTTCCGCCGTCGCCCGGCACGCCGGCCTCTCCGGCGCCTGCGGCGAAGTGACCGTTTTCCCTGCCTCCCCACCCTCTTTCTTTCCATTCCGCCGACCATGAAAATCCGCGCCAAATCCCTCTTCCGCTTCCTCGTTTTCCTGCTGGTGCTGGCCTACGCCGCCGCGCACGTTCTCGTGCGCACCGAGTTTGGCCGCCGTCAGGCGCTTCGCTGCCTCTCGGACGCTTCGGGACTCTCCGTCTCCGCCGAGAAGGTCCGTCTCACCGCGGGTCTCGCCCTCCGCCTCCGCGGCGTCGAGGCCAGAGCCGGCGCGTCCGTCGATTCGCCCGTCGTCTTCTCCGCCCCCGAACTCCGCCTTTCCAGGCACTGCCGCGGCGTCCGCCTTGCGGCCGACGGGGCGACGATCCGCTCGGTGCGTCCCGCGGACGGCGCGGACCTCCCAGCCCCGCTCGCGTCCCTGGCGGACGCGGCCCACGGCATCGGGGCCTTCAGCCGGGCGTCCCGCGCCTTCGGTCCGCTTTTCTTCCGCCTGTCCGGCGCCACGCTTGAGATCGGGACCGGCCCCTCGGCGACGGTCTTCTCG
>CAMNCG010000137.1 GCA_946534105.1 uncultured Verrucomicrobiota bacterium | reverse complement strand
CCTCGGCGTTCACCAAAACGGGGGGCGCCAAGGCGCTCGTGCCGAAGGATGACCCCGCCGCGCCGCCCGTCACGGCGTCCTTCGACATCCAAGGCGCGTAGGCGCCCCGCGCCTGCCTTGAGGTCCCGTGCTGCGCCTGGTCCCATGGTCGGGGGAACGACGGCATGACGGCGTCGATCATCGTGATCAATGCCTCTCCCAAGGATGCCGTGGACAGGCTGCGCCTGGCGGGGATGAGCCGCTACGTGGGCGTCCTCGGCATGCGCGTCGTGCCGGTCGCCCGCAAAAACGCCACCGCCGATGCGCTTCGCCGCACGCTGGCCGAATGGAAGCCGGTTGGATGCATCGTCTCGCACTCCGACGGCCGAATGCCCGTGCCTCCGGGTGTTCTCCGTCGGCTGCCCACCGTTCACCTGGAGTGCCAGGCGGGGTTTTCCAACGGTGACGTCTGCTCCGTCCTGCTCGACAACGCGGCCGTGGGCGAGATGGCATTCCGGGAGCTGGAGGCCGCGCGCCCCAAGGCGCATGCGCTCGTGCGGTTCTCGGACCCGATCGAGTATTCCGACGTCCGTGCCGCGCGATTCCTCGCCCTGGCCCGCGAGAGGGGGATCGACGTCCTCCAGACCGTGCAGACCTATTTCCCGGACGCGGCTTCCGGGAGGGCCCTTGCCGCATGGGCGGCGTCGCTGCCGCGGGGAACGGCCGTCTTCGCCGTCAGCGATCCGCTGGCGCGCCGCACGGCGGTCGCACTCGCCGCCGCGCATCGCGCCATCCCGCGCGACGTTCGTCTGCTGGGCGTCGACAACGTGCGGCAATCGGAACCGCTCGCCCCGTGGCTCTCCAGCATCGAACTCGACTTCGAGTACGAGGGATGGCTCGCAGCCCGGATGCTCTGCGACGTTGTCTCGGGACGCCTCCACCCCCCGGTCTCCGTCACCTTCGGCCCCCGCATGGTCGTCCGCAACGAATCCACCCGTTCGCTCCAGCGCCGCACGCAGTTCGTGTCCGAGGCCGTCGACATGATCCGGCGCGAAGCCTGCGACGGACTCTCCGCGGACGAGCTTGCCTCGCGCTTCCGCTGTTCTCGCTCCCTCTTCGACCTCCGCTTCCGCGAGACGATGGGCCACTCGGCCTACGACGAAATCCTCCACGTCCGCCTGGCTCATGTCGACACCCTCCTCACGCGCACGAAGACCCGCATCGACGCCATCGCCGGGATGTGCGGCTTCGATTCCGAACACGCCCTCCGGTGCCTCTTCCGGCGCCGCTTCGGCATGTCGATGCGAGAGTGGCGCCGCCACCACGCACGCCTTTGACCCGCCCGTGCGAATTATTTGGTGAAAAATGACGGTTTCAAGGATGCGCGACCTATAATGGCCGCCGTGACGCGGAATCGCGCCATGGCAGGTCTCCAACGGAGACAGCGCCGGAATCCACTCAGGAGCAACCCATGAAAACATCCCACCTCGGATACAAGGATCGCCTGCGCGGGCATCGCCGCCCGCATCCGCTCGGCTTCGCCGCCCGCGCCGTCGCGGCGGTTCTTTGCGCACTTGTCCTTCCCGGCGCTTCGCGCGCCGCGGACCTCGTCGTGGACGTCCCCAGCGGCACGCAGACGTTCTCGAATCCGGACACGACGATCTCCGACCGCGTCGTGAAAACGGGCAAGGGGACGCTCGTCATCCCCGACGACACCTACGTCTTCGCGGGCGGGTTCGTCATCTCCAACGGCTACGTCACGGCAAACTACGCGAAGAGCGGCCTCGCCGCCGGCCACCTCGACATTGTCGGCAACAGCTCCGTTCCGGCCGTTCTCCAAGACACGGCGGCGACCTTCACCGCGCCGGTCGCCGCGAGCGGCGCGGGCACCGTCGCGCTTCTCGGCTATTCCGGCATCGCGCCCTCCGGCCAGGATCTCGCCATCGACTTCGGAGGCGACGGCCGGACGCTCGTGAAGGGCGTGGACGGCTTCAACCCGTCCAGCTGGCTTCTGCCCGCGACCGGCGGCAAGACCATCACGGTCGCCAATAGCGTCGATCTCAACGGCAAGGCGTTCGAATTCAAGCCGTCGGTGAAGAGCGGGCGGACGCTGTTCCTGGGCGCCGTCACCGACTCCACCGGAGCCACCGCCGGCTCGAACGTCAGCTTCTGGGAATACGGCACCATCGTCTTCGTGGGCACGCGCGGCTCGGCCAGCCCCCGCGCCGTCGATTTCCAGTCCTACCAGTTCAACAACCAATCGGCCAACGTCGTCTTCTCCAACGCCACGATCCGCGTCCAGAAGGATTTCTACATGGGGCGGAACACCGGCAGCGTCCCCTCGACGAAGTTCTACAACTGCGACAAGCGGACGACGGAAGGCTGGGATTTCTCCTACGGAGGATCCGGCGCCTCGACGCTCGTGGACGGCGGCACGTTCCACGCCGGCGCCCAGTTCTACATCGGCGACAACGCGGCCCGTCCGCACGTCGTCACCATCACGAACGATGCGGCGCTGACGTCCGGCAACAGGTTGATGTTCAAGTTCGGAACGTTCAACCAGGAGAGCGGCTCGGTCGCACCGGCCGCGGGAGATTCCCACATCGCGGACGCGGTTGGCGACGACTTCACCTACAACATGCGCGGCGGCACGCTGACGTTCGTCAACAACGACGTCCTGGGCTTCCGGGGCAAGGCCCTCCTGCACCAGACCGGCGGCACGGTTTCCGTGGCGAAGTGGTTCGGCATCGGCCGCGGCAACAGCGGCGCCGACTGCAACGCCAACGGCCGCCTGAACGTCTATGGGGGCTCGTTCACCCACCAGAAGCCCGCCGACGACGTGATGATGCGCATCGCCGAATACGGCACCGGCACCGTGGCCGTCGCCCACGGCGGCCTGTTCAGGGACCTCGCCGTCATGGGCACGTCGCTCGCCAACACCGGCACCGGCAAGGCGACTGTCCTCCTCCACCGCGGCGGCACGTACGAGGCTGCCGGCTTCTACAACGGCACCGGCGACAGCGCCCTCGTCTTCAACGGCGGCACCCTCCGCCTCAACTCCGCGCGCTACTCCTCCAATCTCTTCCCCGCCTCCTTGAAGCGCGTCTCGGTCTCCGCGCTCGGCGGCGTGATCGACACTGCCGGCCAGGGCGACTTCACAATCACGCGCCCGCTCGCCGCGCCGACCGCCGCCGATTCGTCCGAGGCCGCGCTCGCGCACCGCTGGACGTTCGACGACGGCTCGCTCGCCGACACCGCCGGCTCCTCCGACGCCACGATCCCCTCCGGCTCGAATGTGGAGTGGACCGACGACGGCGTGACGCTTCTCGGCACCGCCCACGGCACCTCGCGCGTGAACCTCGGCACCGACGTCCTCGCGACGGACGGCACCCCGAACACGATCGAGATGACCTTCACGGTCAACCGGCTCGTCAACAACGCGCGCCTCTTCGACATCGGCTCCGATGGCAAGACCACGGACGGTTCGATCAACGACCTCTGGTTCTGCCCCCACTCGCTCCACAGCGCCAGCGGCAAGTACTACCCGCTCCTCCGCACCAAGGACAACTACCTCTCCTGGCACCTCCAGGGACTGGTCCTCGAAGTCGGCAAGCCCTACCACCTCACCGTCGTCCTCGTTCCGAACGGCACGAAGACGAACTTCCGCTTCGAGATCCGCGAGGCGCAGACCGGCACGCTCGTCGGACGCGTCCCGACGAATCCCGCGCAGGACTTCGTGACGACCGCGAAGGACGTCTCGATGGCGACCGGCTTCGAACAGGCCAACGGCTTCTGGCTCGGCTATTCCCTCTGGAACGACTCCGCCCCGGCGATCACCTACCACGACATCCGCGTCTATCATGAGGAGCTCGCAGACGAAATCCTCGCGCAGAGCATCGCGGACGGCGCGGAGGCGCCGTTCGCCTTACGCAAGCAGGGCGAAGGCAAACTGACGCTCTCCGGCGCGAACGCCTACCGCGCCGCGACGGCCGTCGAGGGCGGCACGCTCGCCCTCGCCTCCGGCGCCACGCTCCCCGAAACCGATCTCCTCGTCGCGTCCGGCGCGGTCCTCGATCTCGGCGGCGCCACGCAGTCCGCAACGCGTCTCGAAGGCTCCGGCACCATCCGCGGCGGCTCCCTCGCCGTCTCCGGCAAGATCGTCCCCGGCGGCGTCGGCACGGTCGGCACACTGACGCTCGACGGCACGGCGCTGCAATCCGGCACGCTTGTCGCGGACTTCGGCTCCGACGGCGCCTGCGACACGCTCGTCTCCACCGGCGCGATCGATCTCTCGAAGCTCTCGCTGGAGTTCGGCGACGGCGTCGACGCGCTCGATCCGGACCGCGCCTACGTCCTGGTGCGCGGGGCCCCCGTGACCGGGACCTTCGCCTCCTTGCCGGCTCGGCCGCGCGGATTCGACCTCTCCTATTCCGCCACGACCGTGTCGCTCGTCCGCCCGGCATTCGTCATGATCGTGCGCTGAGGCGCTTCCCGGCCCCTCCCATGCGCCGTTTCGCACTCGCCTCCGCCCTCTTCGCCGCCGCGTTCACCGCAGCGGCGAAGTCTCCGTTCGACTTCGTGAAGTCGCCGGACGCCCCGGCGTCCGCCGTGCCGTATCGCCCCGTCGGCCCGGAAACGGGCGTTTCCGGCGAGGCGACCGGATTCTTCCACGTTGAAACCATCGGCGGCCGCGACTGGGCCGTCGATCCCGCCGGACGCGCCGTGTGGCTCTCGGGCGTCGAGCATGTGCGCTCGAAGGGGTGGTACTGCTCGGCGCTCGGCTACAGCCCGTACGGGCGCTTCGTGGAGACGAACTACCCCTCGCTTGCGGCGTGGGCCGACGAAACGACGCGCCGCCTCGCCGACTGGGGCTTCGCCGTCGTCTCCGGCGAAGTCCAGACCGAACTGCGCCGCCTGCGTCTCGCGCACACCCCGTGTCTGTTCCTTTCGGACAACCTCGGCTTCGCGGACCAGGAGTGGTGGATCGCGCCCAACAAGCGCGCCCCGGGTTCGCAGTTCCCGAACGTCTTCCACCCGGACTTCCCGAAGTTTTGCGACCATTTCGCGCGCTGCCGCGTCGCGCCGCACAAGGACGACCCGTGGCTTGCCGGGTGGTTCCTCGACAACGAGCTCGCCTGGCACGGTGGCGCCGCCGATCCCGCCGTCGGCCTCTTCGACCGCGCGATGGCGCTGCCGCCCGAGCACTCCGCCCGCCAGGCGGCGGAACGCTTTGCCGCGGAATGGGGCGGCGGGGCACACCATGGCAACGGGGGTTCGGGGGCAAAGCCCCCGGTCGTTGCCTCCCGCGAAACCAAGCGGCGGTTCTTGCTCCTCTGCGCCGAAATCTACTTCCGCGAAACCACCGCCGCGATCCGGCGCCACGACCCGAACCACCTGATCCTCGGCTGCCGCTTCGCCGGCATCGACCGCGGCGCGGGCGATCCCGGCGTCTTCGAGATTGCCGGCCAATACTGCGACGTCATCAGCTTCAACCTCTACCCGTGGGCCGACCTTGCCCGCAACGAAGTGCGCGTGGGCCGCACCGGTCGCGGCGTCCCGGAGCGCCTGCGCGACATCCGCGCGCGCGCCGGCAAGCCGCTTCTGGTGACGGAGTGGAGCTTCCCGGCGCTCGACACCGGGCGGCCGTGCTACGCCGGGGCCGGGCAGCGCCACGCGACGCAGGAGGGGCGCGTCGCCGCCTCGGAGCTCTTCGCGCGCACGCTCGCCGCCGAGCCGGGCGTCGTCGGCTACGACTACTTCATGTGGTACGACCAGCCCGGCGCCGGCGCGAGCAACGTCCATTTTCCCGAAGACAGCAACTACGGCCTCGTCAACGAGCAGGGCGTTCCCTACGAGGGCCTCACGCGGATGTTCGCGGCCCTCCACGCCGACGCCGGCCGCATCCACGCCGAAGGAGACGCGCCCGTGCCGCACGATGCGCCGCCTGAGCCGTCCGAGGCCGAGCGCTACGCCGCGGAGGCGCGGACGTCGCGGAAAGCCAAGTCCGTTTCGTGGTCGAAATGCGCCGACGGAGCCTGGGCCCTTTCCAACGGCCTGGTGCGCCTTTCCGGCCGCATCGGCGGACGCGACATGGTCGGTGCAATTGCCTGGGACGGCGCGGCCCCCGTCGCGCGGTGGGGCGGCGCGCTCGTCGAATGGCAGACGCCCGACGGCAGGGAGCACTACACCGACGTCTCGCGCGTCACGGACGTCACGTTCGCCCGCGACGACGCCACCGGCACGGTCTCCGCGACCATCCGCGCCGAAGGCGAGGCGGAGGCCGTCCGGTTCGCCGTCACGCACCGGATCTCCCTGGCGCCGGGAATGCGCGGGATCCTCGTCGAAACCGTTTCCGCCGAAAACCTCGGCGACGCGCCGCTGCGCGTCCTCCAGCTCATGATGCGCCCCTTCGCGCTTGGAGACACGCCCCCGAAACGCCTTCCGCGCGTGCCGAACCGGGCCGACGGCCTCACGGAGTGCTACTGGGGCCTTGCGGACGGCTCGCGCCTCGTGTTCGCGACCCACGACGCCTCCCTCGCCGCCTGCATGTTCTGGATCGGCGACGACGGCGTGCAGCATTCCGACGCCCGCTTCTCCGCGCCGGGCGGCCCCTTCGCCATCGCCCCCGGCACCACCTGGTTCCCGCCGGTCCCGATGGCCGGGCGCCTGCACCGGCGGCCCCAGACCCCGTAGAAGCGCGCGCAGTTCTGGCAAAGCGGCGTTTCCATTGCGATCGACCCCGACAAAAAGGCTGTATCCTTCGGCGGGCCTTTCGTGTAGAATGGGTGGCGACACGCACGAGATTCCGCGCACGGTCGCCATCCAGCACGAAAGGAACCTCCCATGAGCGGACACGCCAACTTCGCCCCCATCGGCCACAATATTCCCCCGTCGCGCGACACCCCGCCGCGCATCACCCCCACCCCCGCCCCGCCACCCGGTAGCACCCCGCCACAACATCTGCGTTCTGCAAGTCGTCGTTTGCTCCGAATCCTGAGAAAATTCACTGAACGACACGTGCAAGAGAGAACGCGCGCAAGACGCGCGGACCTCTTTCCGTGTTTCCACAACAGGCAATTCCACGAGCCTGAAGCTAGGACACGGGAGAGGCCGCATGTTTTGTCAGACTCCCCCTTGCGGAACGTATTCTTTACGAACGCCAACAACAAAAGCACCCATACAAAAACAGACTACACTCCATGAGCACAATACAAGCCAACTGCCCTCACTTCATGCAGCAACTTACTGCGGACGACTCGATCCTCGATCCATGCATCGGGGAAAAAAACTTGAAAGCCTTTCTGATCTGCGCGGCGCTCTGCGCCGCAATAGGCGTCGTGAGGGCGCAAGTTCCCGAGGGTGCCGATGAAACGGCGCCGGAGAACGATCCGCTCAACGCGGTGGTGAAGCTGGAGATTCAGACCGCCACGCCCGATTTCGTGCGGCCCTGGCGGACCAACGTCAACGGCGTGGACGGTTCGGGCGTCGTCATCGGTCCCGGGCGCATCCTCACTTGCGCGCACTGCGTCGCGGACAGTACCTACATCCGAGTCCGGAAGAACAACGAGGACTCCCTCTACCACGGCGCGGTCGAGGCGATCGACAACGACTGCGACCTAGCGCTCGTGCGCGTCGAGGGTCACGCGTTCATGAAGGATGTGACGCCGATGGAAATCGGCGAGACGCCGCCAGTGCAGTCGGATGTCCTTGCGGTCGGCTACCCGATCGGAGGCAACGGAATCTCCTTCACCAGGGGCATCGTGTCGCGGATCGAGGACATCCGCTACGAACAGGGATTCACGACGCTCCTCGCCGCGCAGGTCGATGCCGCCATCAATCCTGGCAACAGCGGCGGCCCCGTCCTTGACCTGGAGACCGGGAAGATCGGCGGCATAGCCTTTCAGGGAAACAAGCGCGGCGAGTCCCTTGGATACATGATTCCTACGGAGATCATCCGGCGGTTCCTGAGGGACGTCTCCGACGGCCGCGTGGACGGCGTGCCGGATCCGACGTTCGCCTTCAGCACCCTCGAAAGCGAAGCGGCGCGGCGCTTTCTGGGCATGGACGGGGCCCAGACGGGCGTCCTCGTCGAAAACGTCGTCAAGGGAGGAACGAACGCCTCTCCGCTCCGCGCGGGGGACGTCGTTCTCTCCGTCGGAGGATACAACGTCGCCAACAACGGAAACATCCGCATCGAAGGCAACGAGATCCGGCAGCCGCGATATGCCTTCTACATGAGGCAGATTGGGGAAACGGTTCCAATGACGATCCTCCGCAACGGCACCGTCTCCGACATCGAGCTTCCGATCCGCAAAATCGACTACAAAATCCGCCGGTTCATGTACGACACGGATCCCGACTGGTATCTGCTCGGATCGTTCGTCTTCACGACGACATCCTACAACTATCTGTTCGACATTGGACCGGACATCCACGACCCCATGTTCGAGGACCGGGAGTTCCCGGACGAGGAATTCGTCGTCATCTCCGCCGTAATGCCAGACGTCTGCGCGGAGGGGTATCTCGGGATGGCCGAAGCGCATGTCCGGACCGTCAACGGCGTGAAGATCCGGAATCTCCGCCACCTCGTCACCGTCGTCGAGGACTCCAAGGACGAATTTCTCCGCTTCGAGCTCGACATCGGCGAGGAATGGGACTCGACAATGATACTCGACGCGGCGCAGATGCGCGCGGCGACGCCGCGCGTGATGGAGCGCTACGCCATCCCCGCCGACCGGAGCCCGAATCTGCACTAGCCCGCTGAGGCTGTCGATACGGACGAGGCGAAACGCAAGAAAAGGACCGGGCTTTCGGCTGGCGGATTCGCCCTGCGGGACTGGCGCGGGGTCATGTCGGCGCTCGCCTCGCAGTGCCGCACCACGGTCGAAGCGGGCGGAATCCCGGTCTCGATGGACACGGAGCCGACCGCGTATCAGGCGGAGGTGTTTCGGTTGTTGTCGGCGAAATCTCCAGTATGGGGCGGTGTTCCCAGAAACCGGAACGAGAATTGGGCGGGCGGAAATGCGCCCGCACCGCTCAAATAAAGGCCCACCCGCTTCTGGGGAGGTGCGCCTTAGCGCTGGAACTTCGGATTATGGGGCGGAACGGGGAGGAAGCCAAAAGTGCGAAAAAGCCCGTAAACATGCGGTTTTCTGCGTGTTTACGGGCTTTTCAAGATGGGGCGGGATGCGGGGCACGATCCCGCAACACCCAGATCCACAATCTGGTGCTCTACCAATTGAGCTAATCCCGCCATGCGTGGCGAACGGCGGTGCATACTAGCAAAACCGGGGTTCGGACGCAAGCGAAAAATTCGCGGAAAATATCGGGCCCGGATTCCGGGCTTCCGCGGGGGATCAGCCGAGTTCCCGGCGGAAGCGAAGCGTGGAAGGGTGGATTTCGCCTCCCCGGGAGGAAAGATAGGCGATCTGGCCATCGAGAAAGAGGCGCAACGCCTTGTCGAGATCAACGACGGCCGCGGCGCGCACGTCATCCACTCCGGGATAGTGCCGTCCCGGCTCCGTGCCGTCGGCGAGGAAAACGATCTTGTCCAGCAGCGTCATGTCCGGACCGCCGACCGTGTGGCGGCGGATCGCCTGAAGAATCTCCCCGTCCTCGATTCCATAATCCCTGCGGGCGAGGAATGCTCCGAGAAAACCGTGCGCAACCTGGGGGCAGGTCCGCGTCGCGGGGTCGAGCGCCACGCCGAGGCGGTCGCATTCCCCGACCTGTTCCGCAGTCGGGATCCCCTTCGCGCAATCGTGCAGGAGGCCGGCAAGCCAGGCTTTCCCGGGGTCCGCGCCGTGGATCGCGGCGAAGCGTCTCGCGTCGGAGGCGACGCCAAGACTGTGGCGGAAACGTTTTTCCGGCACCGAGCGGCGCAATCGGTCGACAAGCGATTCCGAGCCGGCGGGGATGGCTTCGGCGGGAGAGGCGAGAGGGCGTTGGACGGCATTTTCCGAGGTCATGTTCGCGGAGTATACAAAAACCGAAATTTTTCGCTTGCGTTCGGAAGGGGCTTTTGCTATCTTGTCGCCCCGTCGCCGCGCAAACGGCGATCTCTTCGGAACCATCGGGGTATAGCGCAGCCTGGCTAGCGCGCTTGCTTGGGGTGCAAGAGGTCTCGAGTTCAAAT
>CAMNCG010000136.1 GCA_946534105.1 uncultured Verrucomicrobiota bacterium | reverse complement strand
CGACCCTCGCCAGGGACACGACCCTGCGGCTCGTCCTGCTGCAGTGGAAGTTCCATGACATGGTGAACTGCGAACTCGTCGAAGAGCGCAAGATGTAGCGGCGCGGCATGGAAGCTGCCGGGGAAAGAGACGCTCATCCGTCAAAGGAGAGGTATGCGATGGCCGCCACGGCCTCGTTCCACTGCCGAGCCCGCTCCTCGCGGCGACGGATCGACTCCTCCAGCGCCCGCTCCTCGGCGTAGCGCCCGCCCTCGTATGCCTCCTCGCGAATCGCCCGCGCCTCCCGCGCCGCGTCTCTGGCGCGACGCCGGGCCCCGGCCAGCGCCTCGCGCTGCGCGTCGGTCATCTGCGAAAGGACCGATCCGGTCATTGCCCGGTTCATGTCGGCGGGGCGCACGTGGCGGCGGCCGAGGCCGCGCGCCTGAAGTTCCCGCAGGCTCCGCTCCGCCGCGTCGGCCCGCTCCTGCGCCCGGCGCACAAGCTCGTCGATCCGTCGATCGTCCGTCTCCGCGTCGTCGAGCATCAGCGCGTAGTCCTCCTGGAGAACCTTCAGCTCCTCGCGCATCCGCTTCAGATCCTCCGTTTCCTTCAGCGGAACCGGCTTGCCGCGCAGAATCTCCTCCCTGGCGGCCATCGCCGCCCGCAACTCCTCCATGCGCGCCGAAATCCGCGCCTTCGCCCGGTCCACGGGCGTCCTCGCGCGATGCAGGTAGTCGGAGGAAAGCCCGCTCTGCCGGAACGCGTCGCGCATCTCCGCCTTCACGCGCTCCAGTTCCGCGCTCGCCTCCTCCTTCGACTTGAACAGGCCGCCATCGAAAGCCTTGAGCGGAATCTCCCCGGACACCACGCGCTCGAGGTCGGCGCGCAGCTTCGAGAGCGACCGCATTCGGGAGCGCAGGGCGGAGAGCGCGTCCGACGGCTCCCGCTCGCCGCGCAGCAGCCTGTCGGGGTCGCCGTAGTCGCAGAACATGTCACGCACGTCCTCGACGGTAAGCTCGCCGTGGGCCGGGTCGCTCGACACGAATTCCACGTCGGCGTATGCCTCCGTCACCGCCCCGTGGAGGCGGCGCAGGAAGGCGTCGTACTGCTCCTCCGTCAGGTCTCCGCCCTCGCCGGACATCTCGCCAAGCACGGCGTCGGCGAGAATCTTGACGTTCCGGTTCATGCGCGCCCAGAGTTCCGGCCAGACCGTGAGGTCCACCGGCTCCAGCATGTCAAGTTCGCCGTCCGCCAGCTTCTCCCTGATGGCGCGAACGGCCTCCTCGACCGTCGCCGGCCTCTCGCCCCTTTTGACCTTGCCCTCCGCCACGCGCCTCTGGCGCGCCGCGGCCTCGAACCCGCGAATGCGGGCGTTGGCGTGCTTCAGCTCCCGCTCCGCCTTCTCCTTGGCGTCCGAAAGGTCCTGTATGCGCTTTACCAGACCTTCTATCTTGGCCGCCTCCTCCGTCGTTAGCGGAGCCGTGCGCCCGTCCGCGCCGCGCAGGCGCCTGTTGCGGCGGATGCGGCGCACGACCTCGTCCACGACGCCGCCGAAGGAGTAGTCGTCCGAGATCATGATGCGGCTGGCGGAAAGCGCGCGGCCCGACGCGCTCTTGGCCGTCGAAAGCGCCTGCGCGAAATCGAGCTGGTCGGCGCGGGACTGCGCGAGCGCCGCCTGCGCGTCGACGAGCGACCGGTCGCCGCGCCCCTCCTCGCAGGCGCGCACGGCGTTCTCGGCGTCCAGCACGCGCTGCTCGCGCAGGACCTCCTCCATGAACAGGACAGCGAGCTCCGTGTCCGAGGGCACCCATTCGCGGCCGGACTCGAAGGCGTCGAGCGCGCGGTCGATCAGCGCCTGTGCGCCCTCCGGGTCGCGCTCGATCATGGAGGCGGCGATTTCCGCCGTGCGCCGCAGCGAGCGGCGCTCCGAGCCGAACTGGAACTCCGGACGGCCCTGGAGGATCCGGGTGCGCGCGAGAAGCGCGTCCTTGACCATCGAGTAGTCCGCCGTTCCGTCTGGCCGCACCTGAACGGTCCCGCCGAAAATCGCCCCGGCCGACCGGGTGCCGGAGTAGCGGACCGTGCGCCCGCCGGACGCAGGGTTGGCGTCCCACCACGTCGCTTGCGTGTCGGCGACTTCCGGCTTCGGATCCGTGGCGATCAGAATCGATCCGTGCCGTTCCACCCTGCCGAACCACCGTTCAAGCTCCGGCACATATGCCTCCGGCCTCATGGCCGTCTGGTAGGTTCCGGTCTTTGTCTCGCCCTCGCGCGGCGCGGTGTAGACGTCGAAGAACGCCTTCCCGTCCGTAGCGAGAGCCTTCGCCGCCTGGAGGATCACGTTGGAGCGAGACTCCGGCTCGGCGATGACGTTCAGCACGTTCGCGACCGTGACCGTCGGGAAGCGCCTCCCGTCCGCGACGGACCGGATTGCGGCTGCGTTCGCCTCCTGCTCACGGTTGAACGGGTCGAACGGGACGTTCGTGACGCCGAGCGCGGCAAGCCGTTCCGTCGGCTTCGTCGTGATTCCGGCCCCGATGTCGAAGTTCTCCGCGCCTGGCCGAAGCGCATCCGTGAACCACTTGCTCTTGTAGAGCGCCGGGTCGTTCGAGGGCAGGGACGTGCGGGCAGAGGTCAGGCGCTGGGAGACGGCGGGGGCGGAAGACGGGTTGACTTCCGATGAAGATTCGGTTAGTCTCCCCTGCGTTGGCGCGGTTGAAGAAGGGGTGGTTCCTTCCGTCGTTTCCGACATGTTTTCGGATTTCGCAGCCTCATCAGACGGAAAGAGTCGTGCCGCATCAAGCAACATTGCGAAACGCTTGTCGTAGATTTCCGAAAACGCTTCCGTCCCCGAACTGGTCCAGGCCCCTGTAAGTGGTCGTCCGTTTGGGGGCGTTTTCATTTTTGCAGCGATGTGCTGATCATAATACGGCCTACCGTCCGTCGTTATTCCGACATCAACCAAAGCGACGAACACGTCCTGGCCGAGTCTGACTTTTGCCAGTCCGTATTCGAACATCCTGTTCCCGCTCTTGTTCTGCTCTTCGTTTGGCGAGGCCGCAAAGTGGACGGCCGATCCGGCAATCTTCTTTGCGAATGGCAGAGACGCCAGTTCACGTGCGGTGGAAATTCCGTGGCGCTGGAACTCGTCGGCCAGAAGGTTCCCAATGAACACTTCGCCGAAATCTTGGTTGTCAACGGCCCCGCGCTGAGCAGAGACCTGACCCCTGATCCAGCGGATCAGTTCGGCCTTGTCCTCTTTCGAGTAGAGCCCTCCCGGCTCCGCTCCGCTTGGAAGCGCTGGGAGCCGCGCACCTATAGCGTCGATGGTCGGGGCGGAAGCCAAAAGACGAGCGGACTCCTTCGGGTCTCGCCGGAAAATGACGGTGTTCGTTCCGTCCTTGGTCTTCGGGTTTTTCGTGTCCACCTTCGTCGTGAACACGCCACTGTTTGTCCCGATGCCTTCGATCCCCAGCGCCGCCGCCGATTCGACGCTACTGAACCGGATGTCCGGGTTCGCGCGGTTGAACCTCTGCGAGAGCGGGATCAGGTTTCCGGAGTCGTCGAACGTCGCGAGGTTTCGGAGTTTCAACTGGTTCGGGTTCCATGCGACGGCTTCGCCCTCGCGAGTTGAAACGCCGTCGTATCCAGTGACGGACTGGAAAATGTCGCGGGCCTTCACAAATCCCATCTCGTCCACCATCGCGGAGAAGATGGACAGCGCGTCGTTGGCATCGCCCCAGTTCTCGCCTTCGAAAAGCTCGTCGAGAACCGACAGCGCGTTTTCGTCCGCGTCTCGGATCGCGTCTCGAAGGGACTCCACCTCTTCGGATTCAAGCCGGGCGTCATATCCGGGAAGCGGGTTTTCCACGGACATCGCGAGTTCGGAGACGTTGTTCCTGAACGCCTCGGCCCTGCCACGGTCGCGCGTGGCGACATAGACGCCGGCGCCGTAGTTTCCCTTCGTGTCAAGTTTCGAATAGTCCTTTCGGTTCAGGTCGCCATTCTCGCCGTGCCAGACGGGTCCGTAGTATCCGTTTGCCTCCGCCTGCTCGTCCACCATCCTCTGCGCGGTGCGCCAGTCTCCGCGCGCGATGGCATCCTCGTGAATTCGATCACGAGCCTGCGCCTTGAAGGCATCGGAACCGGAGTAGTTGTAGGCCATCGCCCCGGCGGTGTCGTGATATTCGCCAGTCGCGACGAACTCCGCGATGTCCCGCAGGATGTGCGGCAGCATCTCCGGGTGCGCATCGAGGACGTTTTTGGGGAATACGGCTTCGACTACATTCGCGGACGAATCAGACTTGAACGGCTTGAACTGACCGGGGCGACGAATTGCGATGGACAAATTGTTGTCCGTTCCATCCTGTATGAACAGGGTTGCCGTTGCGGAATGCGTGGCTACGCGCGAAGTGGTCTCGCCGGGAATCGTGAGATAGACGCTTGACCCATCTGCGCTGTGTTTGAACCCTGCCTTTCCAGCGAGGGAGCTGCCAATGTTCTTTGCCGAGATCCGTTGAAGCATTCCAGGAACGGCCTTGTCTGCGGCAATGGACTGCACGATGGCCTTGATCGCCTCAACTGCGGTCTTGACTTCTGCCGGGCGATTTGCGACACTCAACTCGTCAAGCGACGAGAGGACGGCACCGGCGGCCTCCTTGGCCGACGGCAAGCTCCGGGCGTTTCCCGAGCGGACAGAAGCTCCTCCCGTCGCTTGCGCTTCTTCCCGCTTCTGCGCCATGAGATACGGCCTCCTTGCGTGGGCGCGCTCCATGACGCGAGCGATTCCGTCGCGCGTCTCCTGCGACGTTCCGGCGGGCAGGGCGTCCAGCGCTACGGCCCCTGCCGATCCGACCGAGGAGTAGCGCACGGCCGGCGACTTCTCCGGAGCCCCGCCTTCCAGTTCGGCGAGCCGCGCCTCGTTGCGGCTGATCGCCTCGGAAAGCCGGAGCTGCTCCACCTTGCCGCGGCGGTCCATTTCCGGCGACTCGTCGCGGCGCGCGGCCCATCCGTCGAGGGCGGCGCGGTAGCGTTCGATCCTTCGCCGCAGCGCCCCGATTTCGGCTGCGCGGGAGGACTGCGCCGCATTCGGCCCCGCCTCGTCCGCCGCCGATGCGGGCGCGGTCTGCTCCGGCCGGCGCACGAGAGAGATCTTCTCCGCCTTCGCCGGCCCCGACTATCCCGGTCTCCGCGACCTGTAGTCGCCCCATCTATTCGGGCACACTTTTTGTAAAAATGCAGAAAGCGTGCCCAAAATTCAACCCGATGATTCGGGCACGGTTTTTGTAAAAATACAGAAAGTGTGCCAGATTTTTCTTGCAATCTTCGTTATCTTGTGGGAGAATGGAAGCCATGCAAAACAAAAACTCTTGCGAAGGTTTCCTGGGCCGCGAACGGGAGCTTGACTCGCTTGCCGCACTTTGGCGGAAGCGGGGCCCGTCGCTTGTCGCCTGCCAGGGGCGGCGGCGCATCGGGAAAAGCACCCTGGTGAAGGAGTTTGCGCGCCGTTCGCGGGCCCGCCTCGTCAAAATCGAGGGGCTTGCGCCGGAACCGGGCATGACCAACGCCAGGCAACTGGCGGAATTCGGGCGCAGCCTAGCGGCGCAGACGGGACTGCCTCCCATGTCTCCCCAAAGCTGGCCCGAAGCGTTCGCCGCCCTTGACAGTGCGATCCGCGACACCGGCAAGACGGTTGTCCTGCTGGACGAAATCTCTTGGATGGGGGGATTCGACAAGGACTTTCCCGCACACCTCAAAGTCGCGTGGGACAACCTCTTCCACGAACACCGCCGTCTCGTCTTCGTGGTTTGCGGCTCCGTTTCGGCGTGGATTCAGAAAAACATTCTGGACAATACTGGTTTCGTGGGGCGCTTCTCGCTTTGCCTGACGCTTCGCGAAATGCCTCTGCGCGACTGTCTCGCCTTCTGGGGCGGCGCGGCATCGCGCATTTCCGCGGAGGAGGCGTTCGACTTGCTTTCCGTGACCGGCGGCGTGCCGCGCTACCTTGAGGAAATCGACAGCGCGAACACGGCCGAGGAAAACGTCCGCTCGCTTTGCTTCTCGCCCGATGGATACCTGTTCCGCGATTTCGGGCAGCTTTTCTCCGATGTTTTCGGAAAACGGGTGAAATCCAAGCTCGCGATCCTGGAAGCCCTGAGCGGAGGCCCGGCGAGCATTTCCGACATTGCGCACGCCATTGGAAAGGAACGCAACGGGCATCTTGCGGAAGACCTCTCGGAATTGCGCCTTGCCGGGTTCGTGTCCGAAGACGCGGGGCTCAACCCGGAAACGGGCAGGCCCGTCTTCTCGCCTCGCTGGCGCATCAGCGATCCCTACACGCGTTTCTATCTGCGCTACATCGCCCCCAGACGCGAAGCCATCGGGCGCGGCGGGTTCCGCATCCCGTCACTGTCGTCGCTTCCGGGATGGGATGCCATAAAGGGCCTCCAGTTCGAGACGCTTGTCCTGGGGCACATCGACGAGTTCATTCCGGCGCTTGGGTTGTCCCGCGTCAACATCCTGTCCATGGCGCCTTATGCGAGAAAGGGAGTCTCCGGCGAAGGGGACGGGCGGCGGAACGCCAGAAGGGTCAGGGGATGCCAGATCGACCTTCTCGTCCAGTCCGAAGGGGCCGTCTGGGTCGTTGAAATCAAGCGCCGGAAACGGATTGGACGGGAAATCGAACAGGTGGTTCGCGAGAAGATCTCCGCTTTGCCGGTACCGAAAGGGACCCCCGTCCGCGCATGCCTCGTTTATCTTGGCGAACCCGATCCCGCCATCGAGGAGGGCGGATTCTTTTCCGCAATGGTTTCAGCCGAGGACATCCTACGCAAATGAACACGGAAACAACAGACGGGCTTTTCTCCGATTCGACGATGGAGCCGTTCGACGACGGCTGGATGTTCACGCCGCCCGGGGCCGCCGACGCGCGGCCCGTCACGCTCCCCCACGCCTGGAACGCGGAGGGCTGGAGCTACGAGGCGCCCCGGCCGGCCGAGCCGGCCGGGACGGGGGTCTACCGCAAGACGCTGCACGGCGTCGGCGCGGGCGACGTCCTCAAGTTCGAAGGGGTCGCGCTCTCCTGCCGCGTCCGGATCGACGGGAGGGAGGTCGCGTCGAACCTCGGCGCGCACCGCGCCTTCGAGGTCCCGCTCGATTCGGCGAAGGAGGGATCCGAACTCGTGGTCGAGGTGACCGACAAGCCCTCCACCCCGCTTCTGCCGGAGGGCTGCGACGCGGTTTTCACGGCCTCGCCGCGATACCGGCGCTGGCCCGCCGCGTTCGGCTCCTCCATGAAGGCCGGCGGCATCTGGCGGCACGTCCATCTTGTCCGCCGGCGCGGGACGGTCATGGAAACGCCCGCCGTCACGCCCGTCGGCACCCGCTTCGAAGGCACGCTCTCCTTCCTTGGCAGCCCGGAGGGCCACTCGGTGCGGCTCACGCTTTCCGACGGCGCGGAAACCGTCGTGAAGACCGTCCCCGCGACCGCCGGCGCCTTCGCGATCGCGCCGGAGCGCCCCGTCTTCTCGTGGCCGCTTCGCCCGCACCTCTACACGCTCGTCTCGGAACTCCTCGCGCCGGACGGTGCCGTTCTCCAGACGATCCGCCAGCCGCTGTGGCTCATGACCTTCGAGACGCGCGACAGCGAGTTCCGCATGAACGGCAGACCCTATTTTCTGCGCGGCCAGAACGGATTCCCGCACTGCAACGTCCCCTACGACCGCGACTACATCCGCCAGTATGTTTCCGCCTGCCGCGCGCAGGGCGTCGAAATCAGCCGCTTCCACACCGAGCCGCCGTCGCACGAATGGCTCGACGAGTGCGACCGCCAGGGGATCATGGTGATTCTCGAAATGCCGCTCCACGGCTCCGTCGGCTGCTATTCCTTCGGCAGCGGGCAGTTCCAGAAGACGGAACTCGCCGAAATCCTCTCGGTCGTCCGGGAATGCCGCCGCCACCCCTGCGTCCAGATCTGGAGCATGGGCAACGAGCTCATCGTCGCCTGCGAGCGCGACCGCGGCCTCGGCAAGCCGCTGTTCGACGTGCTGGAGGGCTGGATCGCCGAAGTACGGAAACTCTCCGCCCAGCCGGTGATCGCCAACTCGAACGGCGACGCCGCCAACCTCGTCCACAAGACCGTCGGCGACCATGCTCAAGGAATACGCCGAGGCCCTGTGGCGGCGCCGCCGGCCGGACAGCAATTTCGCCGGCTACATCCCCTTCGGGCAATACACGTGGTTCCGCCATCCGTTCCAGAAGGGACCCGGAGGCCTGGAGCCGAAGCGCATCTGGGACACCTTCCGCGAGGTGCTGGGGCCGGTGCATGTCCAGCTGGAATGCTTCGACCGCCACGTTTACGCGGGCGCGTCGATTCGCGGAACCCTGCGCCTCTACCACGAAAACGTGCATCTGCCGGAAACCTGCGAGTTCGCGGTCCGCGTGGAAAGCGCCGGCGAAGTTCTCTTCTCCGCCCCGGTCGCGGTGCGCTACCACGAATCGGCGGAGATGGCCGTCGAGCTGGGGCCCTTCCCGAAAGGGGTGCGGCGGCTGGAGCTCGCCGCGCTCGCGGAGGGGCGGGTCGTCGCGCGGAACCATCTCGACCTGCGCGGCTACGCGGTCGGGGAGGCGGAGCCCGCGCGGAATGTCGCGGTCTTCGACCCCGAAGGGCGGCTGCGCGGCATCGGGACGGAACTCGGCGACCCGGCGGAAATCGCCGGATTCGACCCGGAGAGGACGACGTTCCTCGTCGGGACGAAACGCGGGCTCGAACCCGTCGCCGACATCCTGCTCGGGAACCTGATTCGCCGCGGACGGTCGCGTCCCGGCGCGTGGCGCGACTTGTGCTAGAATGCATGCGCAGAAGGCAAACACGATGAGCAAATTGCATTACCTGGACAACAACGCCACCACGAAACCGGCACCCGAAGTCGTGGAGGCGATGATGCCGTTCTTCACGGAGCGCTGGGGCAACGCTTCAAGCATGTACGAGTTCGGCGGTCGCGTCCACGCCGACATGGAGGCCGCGCGCGCGAAGGTCGCCGCGCTGCTTCGCTGCGAACCGGACGAAATCGTCTTCACGAGTTGCGGCAGCGAGAGCGACAACAACGCGATTTTCGGCGTCGCCGAGGCGCTCGGCCCGTCGACGACCGTCATCACGAGCGCCGTGGAGCACCCCGCCGTGCTCCAGCCCTGCAAGGCGCTGGAAGAACGCGGCTTCCGCGTGGTCCGCGTCGGCGTCGACGGCGAGGGCCTTCTCGACATGGACGCCTACCGTGCCGCGCTTTCCCTCCCCGGACCGAAGCTCGCGACGCTCATGTGGGCGAACAACGAAACCGGCGTCCTCTTCCCGATTCCGGAATGCGCCGCGCTCGCCAAGGCCGCCGGCGCCGTTTTCCACACCGACGCTACGCAGGCCGTTGGCAAGGTTTCCGCGATCGACGCCTCGGCCGTGCCGTTCGACATGCTTTCCTTTTCCGGCCACAAGATCCACGCCCCCAAGGGCATCGGCGTGCTGTACATCCGCCGCGGCACCCCGGTCCGCCCGTTCCTCCTCGGCGGGCACCAGGAAAGGAGCCGCCGCGCCGGCACCGAGAACGTGCCCTACATCGTCGGCCTCGGCAAGGCGTGCGAACTTGCGGCCGCGGAGCTGCGCGACGGCACGCTCGACCGCGTGGCGGCCCTCCGCGACCGCCTCCAGGCCGGTCTTCTCGCGATCCCCGATTCGCGCGTCAACGGCTCCCTCGCGCACCGTCTTCCGAACACCCTCAACATCTCGTTTTCGTGGATCGAGGGAGAGGCGATGCTCTACCACCTCGGCGACGCCGGAATCTGCGCGTCGTCCGGTTCGGCGTGCACCTCCGGCTCGCTCGACGCCTCGCACGTGCTGCGCGCGATGGGCGTGCCGTTCACCGCGCTGCACGGCTCGCTGCGCTTCAGCCTGAGCCGCTACACGACGGACGAGGACGTCGACGCCGTCCTGCGCGTCATGCCCGGCATCGTCGGTACGCTTCGTTCGCTTTCCCCCTTCGGCCACGGTGACGGCGACGGGCCGTCGGATCCTTTGTCCCGCCGGTAGGGCGGGAGTCGGCGATGGGCGCGGAGGAGCGGCCGTTTGCGAGCGTCCTCGTGCGGGCACACGACGACGAGGCGCTGATCGGGCGGACGCTCCGGGGGGTGTTCGCGCAGAAGGCGGATTTCACGTTTGAGGTGCTGGTCTGCGATGACGGTTCGCGCGACGCGACGCGCGCCGTCGCCG
>CAMNCG010000135.1 GCA_946534105.1 uncultured Verrucomicrobiota bacterium | reverse complement strand
GAAGCCGCGCGACTGTATGACATGGTGCGCGTCGGCGGTGGAGGTGACGGGCCGCAGCGTCCCCGGCTTGGGGCGGATGTTGAAGTTCACGAGCTGCCAGAAGCGTTGCGAGCCGCGCGTCTCGACGCCGAAGCCACGGCACGACCAGATGTCGATGTCTCGCAACGTCAGGTGCTCGTTGGAATCGACAACGAAGCCGTTGAGTCCGTAGTAGCAGTGCGAGAGCGAGTAGAGGCAGCCAATGCGGGCGCGCTCCGTAAGCTCCCGGTTCTGGGCGGGGGCGTAGGTTGCCTCAAGCTCCGGCGGCACGTAGCCGTAGTCGGGGCGGACGCACAGCCAGACGCGCAGCCGGGTGGGCGAGAGCCATTCGCTCTTCGAGCCGATGCAGCCGAGCGAGGTGCCAAGATAGCATCGCGGGCCGTTGGCGAGATCCTGCCGCCAGCCGGACTTGTCGTCCGTGAAGGGCGTAAGGAGCTGCACCGGCACATGCTGCGGGTATTTCGGGTGCGGTTCCTCCAGTTCGAGGTCGATAAAGGAGGCATTGTCGGCCTCGTCGATGTGCTTTCCGACGCACCGGCACCAGACGGCGAGGGGATCGTTCTCCCAGTCCCAGTCCATGTTGAAGTTCCGGACGACGGTGCGGAGGCAGCCGCGGACGGTGACGTTCGCGCCGTTTTCGAGGAGCGTGTCCCGAGTTGGGAGCGGCTCGTGGTCGCGGCGGAAGACGAGCGTGGCGCCGCAGCCGTCAAAGGTGAAGTCGGTGAAGCCGGAGAGGACAACCCCGGCGCACGCGCCGGGGCGCGGAACGCCCGGCCGTTCCCGGCCGGGCGCGGAACCGGCGCCGGGAGGGACGCGCTTCTGCGCGTCCGTGGTCGCGCGGAAGCGCGACCCTCCCATTTCGGCGCGTGCGCCATCGTCGAAGCAACGATAGGTGCCTGGAGCGAGCTCCACGCGCGCGGCGCCAATGCGCTTGGCCTCGGCAAGCGCGGCGTTGATGGCGGCGATGTTGTCGGTGGAGGATTCGGAGAAGCCGAAGTCGGCGGCGCGCACTACCGAACCCCCGTCGGGGCGTGGGCGCGGCAGCTCCACCTCGAAATCAGGACATCCGGTCGGTTCCATGGCAAACCTTTCAGAAAGACAGCCGCAGGTAGCCGGAACGCGGCACGGCGACGCGTTGCAGACCGGCGGGAATGTCCTGTGCCCCGCCGTTTTCGGCGGGGGTCCCGAAGGTGTCGAAGACCTCCGCCTTCTTCGGCGCGGCCGGTAGCTCCACGCAGAGGCCATCTTGCCCGGTGGCGTTGACGACAATCACGCTGGGGCGCGGCTTCTCCACGCGACAGACTGCGAAGCCGGAGTAAACGGCGTAAACGGCCTCGCTTTCGGTGGCGCCCTCCAGCACGGGGTAGCCCATGCCGACGCCGTGCGGCCGGAACTCGCCGTGCAGCAGCGCATCGCGATGATCCCGCGTGAAGGCAAGCCAGTGGCGCACCATCGCATGGTGGGCGGGCGGGATGTCCAGGAGGCGCACCGAATACTGGATGACGCTGAATAGCACGGAGAGAATCTGAAGCGCGGCGGCCTCCGGCGTGGCCGCCGGGTGCCACAGCAGCATGTCCGAGTGAACGGCCGACGCCCCGGAGGTGAGCCGCAGGTTCGTGGTGCGGACGCGGTTGGTGATGAGGTCGCCGGCGCAGTCCGCCGCCCGGAACATGTTGCCGTAGCGGCGGATCGCCGGCCCGATGTAGCTCTGCCGGAACTCGATGAGGATGTCGGGCTTCACGGCGCGGAGGCGGCGCGAGATGTCGGAGAGCAGCGTGTCGACGGCGTCCGGGAGCGAGCGGATGTCCCGCCCGGCGAAGTTCTCCGCGATCGCCGGATCCTCCCCGTCGAAGCGGAACCGGTCGATGAAGTCCAGCTTGAGGCCGTCGAGGTCCCACTCACGCACGGCGCGCCCGAAGGTGTCAGCGAGGAAGTCGCGCACCTCGCGGAAGCGCGGGTCGAGCGTGGCGCAGGAAAGCCTGTCGTCGCGGGAGAGGAACTTGCCCTCGAAGCGTCCGTAGTTGCGGCTCCTGTAGCCGACAAACGGCACCGAGAACCACACCAGATACTTCATCCCCAGCGCGTGGACGCGCGCGACGTGCGCCGCCATGCCGTCGGGGAACTTCGCGCGCGAGACGTCCCAGTCGCCGCAGTAGGCGTAGCCGCCCGAATGGTCGTCCGTCTGCCAGCCGTCGTCGAGGATGACCGCCTTCATGCCGTCCTTGGCGGCCTCGGCGCATTCGGCCTCGATGACGTCGGCATGGACGTCCTGGTGGAAGGCGTACCACGACGAGTAGAGGGGCTCGAAGGCGGCGGGCGGCGCCTTGCACGGCGCGTAGCCGGGACGCGCCGAGAGCCAAGCGCTCGCCTCGCGGATCGCTTCCGCGAAGGGGCGCGGGCGCGCGTCGAGGCGAATCTCCGCCTCGTAGTGCGAAATGGGCGCCTCCGGCGCGTTGAAGAAGCCGAGCGTCCAGCCGATTTCGTCGGTATGCTCGCTGAGCGCAGACCGCATGTCAAGGACGCGCGACGCCTCGGAGCAGATCACGACGAGACGGTTTTCGTCGTTCGGCGCGACGAGCGCCTTGACGGGCATGTTGGAGGCGATGCTGGAGCGCATGTTCGAGCGGCCGTCCCACGTGACGGGCACATAGCCGCTCGCAGCGTGCGGATGCCAGACTTGGGCGGCGTCGCGCTGCGGCACGGAGAAGGCAATTTCGAACTTCGGGGGAAAGGCCTCCTCCGGCGCGTCGAGAGCGATGCGGACAATCTCGGCCTCGCCGGGTTCGACGGCGAGCGAGAAGCGCCATGCGCCGGGTTCGGCGCAGGCGAGAGTGACCTTGCCGACGGCGGCGGTATTTGCGGTAATGTTCATGGTCAAAGTCGAAAGTCAAAGGTTGGTCGTCGGCTATCGAATGTCGGCTCGTTTCCCTACCGGAACACCAGAACCGTGGCGTTGCCGGTGTGGACCTTGAGCGCGCCGTTTTCGTAGGCGACTTTGGCCCCGCGTAGCGGCGAGCCGTTCACGGAGACGCCCCACGAATCGAAGTTCGCGGCATCGACAACGGTCGTGAGTTTGATCGGCACCGTGTAGGTGGCGGGCAGGTCGCCGGAGACGTTCGTGAGATAGAGCGTCCCGTTCGCAGCCGGGCGGAACTTGGTGATGGTGGGGGTCTTGCCGTAGTAGTATGCGGTATCGACCGTGAGGCCGCCGATGGAGAGGTCGGCATCAGGGATGGCCGAAAGGTTGAGCGTCCTGGCATATTGCACATCCTCGCGCACCTGAATCGAGCCATTGCCGGTCACCGAAAGTGGGCGCGTAAGCGTGTAGTTGTTGCCAAACCAGAGAACGCCATCCGCAACTTCTGTCCCCGCTACGCGCTCCAGAATGTTGGTCGCCTGGTCGTTCCCGATCGACAATCTCGCGGCACCAATCTTTTTGAGTTTGATTCTCGAAGCGGCGTTCGCCGCAAGGTTGGTTGTCATGATTTCGTGCAGGTTCTTGTCTGTGTAAATGTCCAGACCCAGCGTGGCGACGGTTTCGGACGAGTTCGTGACAACATGCCACTTGCTGTAGTAAGTGTTTCCGCCGATGCCGATGCCGTTCACCGTGTTCGCCGTGCCGTTGAGGTCGATGACAACCGGCGCGGCCGCGCTCGTGCCCGTCCCGGAATACTCGCCGACGGCAATCATCACCTTGCCTTTCCCTTCTCCATGCGGAAGGACGTCGTCGGATGTCAGTTTCAGGCACATTCTTCCTCCAAGCTTGAAGTCACCCGTGTTCCCCCAGACAATGCGACCGCCTTCGTCCGCGCCAAGCATCACCGTCTTAGCGCTATAGTAATGCGACAAAAGTACGAAATCGCCATCGCCAGCTGTCTCTAATGTTCCCGCACCCTTGAAAAGCGAACATTGGGAGTAGGGGCGAATGCGAAGGCGGATCGGATTGCCGTCCACACTCTGAAGAACGATTTTCGCGCCATCGGCAACTTGAAATTTCGTGTCGTCATCATAGATCGAGCGAAGTTCGCCACCCTCAAAAAGAATGCGCGCGGCGACATTTGCATTTTGGTTGCTGATGAACTGGTAGGACGCTGTGCCATGAGCGAGGAGACGAAGGATGTCGCTCGCTCCGGTATCGGATGAGACATCACTGCAAAGCGTGAATTTCGAGGTGTAGCCGACCGTGCCGATTAAGTTCGGGAAGGTGTCGCCGAAAACGGTGGTGATCTTGTCACCTTGGCCATCCCATGTAAATGCCGCATCGCTTGGTTCCGAGACAACAATCGTGCCGCCCTTGCCCATGAACAGGATGTTTCTGTTTTTTGCCGTGACCATCCGCGCGCCGTTCGTGACAGTGACGGTGACGGGGTGCCATGCGTGGGTGCCGATGTAGGCCGTATACCAGTTCGTGCTGCCCGCGCACTTGGCGCCGTCGAGCAGGAGGTCGTCGTTGAGATAAAGGAACTTGTAATATCTCGCCGAGTCCTCCGCTGTGAAGGCGTAGCCGTCGCCGCCGGCTTTCACCGTGCCGTTGTAGCCGTTGTTGTCTTGATCGGTCGCCGCCGTGAACTCCGAGGCCGCGCCAAAGGCGGAGCCCGTCGCGAGCATCGCGAGCGCGCAAAGCGCGGTTGCGAGCCAATTGCGTCTTGTCTTCATTGTTGTTGCCTTTCCCGGCTTTCGCCGTGGGTTGTGGTTGCTTGCGTGCCGCCGGGCCACCCGGCCCGGCGGAAAATCCGATTGTTTTTGAGGGAAAACGCGAACGACGGGGGCTCCGCTCCCGAATCCCCTGAAAAGTCACGGCGGTCTGGAGACCGCCTCCCCTCTGGGACGGCGAGTATTTCCACGCGTGGGGCAGGTGCGTCGGCGGGGATGTGAAACTCGTTGTTCTCGAAGCGGACGCCGCCCGCGCCTTCGATACGGGCGGAGCCGGAGGTTTCCCTGCATTCCGCGCGCCGCCCCGTGCGCTCGATCCGGTTGTTTCGGAAGGTGATGTTCGTCCCCGCGCGAAGGTCGGCGAAGTAGCCGAGCGAATCGACGAAGGCGCAGCCCTCCACCAGGATGTCCGACACGTAGTCGCGGGCGAGACGCTCCGGCGCCACTTCGCCGGGATGGCCGAGCCAGGTGGCGAAGTCCGCGCCGAGTGACCAGTATTCGCCGACGAGCTCCCGAACGCAGTTTCCCTCGAAGCGGCAGTTCCGCACGACGATGTTCCGCGCGCCCATGCCCTCCGCCCACTGCCCGAGCGTGTAGTCCGCGATGCAGCGCAGGGCGTCGCCGTTCGTGCGCCGGAACACGCAGTTCTCGATCGTGGCGTTCGAGACGTTCACGAGGACGCGCATCTCCATGTCCTCGAAGGTGCAGTTGCGGACGATGAGACCGTTGGACGACGCCGTGCGGTCAAGGAGGAGGAAATAACCCTCCCGAGGCGTCGCGTCCGGAAGGTCGCGGTCCACCTCGACAGTCTCGCCCTCCGCCGCCGTGCAGACGCCAGTCCAGCCTGTCGCGTTGTAGCCGGGATCGCGCAGTTCGACGGCGTTTCCGACACCGGGGCGGAAGTAGCGCGCCCCGCGCTCCAGCACGACTTCGAGTTTCCGTGGGGCGACGGGACGCGCCACCGTGAAGCGGTCGTGGGCGTTGAGCGCGTCGTCCTGTTCGAGCCGGACGGTCAGGTTGTCGATGACGGCGTTTCCGCAGGAGCGCACGAAATGGACGGTGTCGGCGGACGAGGAAATCGGGTGCCGCAGGTCGCGCGGCGCGACGGTGACGTTCCGCAGGCTCCAGTTTCGCTGCGTTCCGCCGATATAGACCGCGTGGCCGAAGCAGGAGCGAATTTCGACATCGTGCAGCTCGAAGTCCTCGTTCGAAAAGAGGGTGAATCCGCCCTTGCCGTAGTAGGCGTGGGCGATGCGGCAGGTCTGGCCCACCGGGATGGCCGCCGCGTTCCGGCGGTTCTCCGCGGGCGAGAACTCGCGCTCGCCCGGCCCGCGCCAGCGGAGGAGTCCGGGCGACTCGACCGACGGCCAGACGCGCACCCGCGTCGGGGACATCCATTCGGCCTTGCAGCCCATGTCGCCCTCGTAGGTGCCCTGCCAGATGTGCTCGCCGCGCAGGAAATGGCGGAAGTCGTCCGTCATCGGCTGCACATGCTGCACGGGAAAATGACTGCCGAAGTAGGGGTGGCGGTCGCCATGGCCCAGAAGCTCGAAATCGACATAGGAGGCATTGTCCGCAGCGTCGTCGATGTGCGCCGCTACGACCTTGGCGCACGTGGCGAGCGGCATCATGCGCCAGTCCCAGTCCATGGAGAAATTGCCGACGCGGGTCCTGCGGCAGTTGCGGATGATGAAATTCGCGCCAGAGCCGTCGTGGTCCCAGGAAGGCTCGATGGGCAGGCGCGGCGGGCAGCGGAAGACGAGCGTGGCGCCGCAGCCGTCGAAGGTAAAGTCGGTGAAGCCCTCGATCATCACGCCCCGAGGGGCGTTGAAAGGTTGAAAAGTTGAAAGGTTCTGATTGGCGGGATTTACCGCGGGCTGGAAGCCCGCGCTCCCAGAGCCATCGTCAAAGCAACGATAGGTGCCGGGAGTGAGTTCGACGCGCGCGGCGCCGATACGGTGGGCCTCCGCAAGCGCGGCGTTGATGGCGGCGGCGTTCTCGGCGGAGGATTCGGAGAGGCCGAAGTCGGCGGCGCGGACGGTGATGGCGGAACGGCGGTCTGGAGACCGCCTCCCCTCTGCGGGCGGCGCGATTTCAAAGGGAGGGCAGCCCGTGGGGTCGGGACGCGGGGCAGCTTCGCCAACGTCTTCGTCGAACGGGAGGGAGGTCATGTTTCCAGTACCTCAAAAATGCAGCCGTCGTTCGGGCCGATCGAGAGAACGCCGTCGGCGAACGAGCCGTTCCAGACGCGGCCGACGCGGCCCTGCACGGAAATGGGGCAGGCAACCGGCTCGTCGCGCGTATTGAGGGCGGTGACGAGGGCGGGCGGTTGGGAGCGCGGCGGCGCAAGCGGCTCGCCGGGACGGCTCGCCCCACCTTTGGGGTGTTCCGTCAGCACCACGCGCGGGTCGTCGCGGGTGACGAGGCGGAGGATGCCCGCCTCGCGCGCGGCGTAGGCGTAGATGCGCCAGAGTTCGTTTGAGAAGGAGTTGTCCACGACTTCGCTCTCCTGCTCGACAATGCACTTTTCCAGCGCGAAATTGACGGCGATCAGACGGCCCTTGCCCAGCCGCTTCACGCTCACGACGACGTTGCCGTTGGAGTCGCGCGCCACCACCTCGCAATCGACGGGCCGCTGCTCGGCCGTGAAGTCGTCGGAGAAGGACAATTCGCGCCCGTCCAGCTCGAAGGAAACGCGCCGCGCCTTGTGATACGTGACCTGCTCCAGTCCGGCGAACTCCAGCCAGTTCGAGTAACCGGCGGAGCCGCCGCGCGAAACGAGCAACGTCGCGCCTCCGCGCACCTTCTCGACGAGCTTTTCCCAGGTTTGTTGGCCGTAGGTGTCCCAGTCCTTGCCGGACGGGAGGATGTAGAAGTCCGATTCCGGGAGCGGGAACGAATCCGCGCCGACGAACTCGATGTCGAAGCCGGCGGCCTTCGAGAGCATGAACGCGCCGAAGGTCTGGTGGTAGAACTCCTCTCGCTCCGAGACGAGGCAGACGGCGTCGGTGCGGCGCGACGGGAGGGCTGCGAACGGAAGCGAATCGCGGAAGTCGCGGAAAGCCTTGAGCGCGAGCGCCTGCGGCTTCGGTGTGCGCGACTCGTCGGCGCGGAGCATTCCCAGCTCCCGCTCCGCCGCGCAGGTGGTGAACGGCGGGTAGCCAAGGTGAAGCTGGTCGAAGGCGCACCACCAGAGGTAGGCGGGCAGACCGTGCGCCCAGCAGGCGAACATCTGCTGGCGCATCCCGGCGGCGGCCATCCACTCCGGCGACATCCGGGGGCCGAGGCTTCCCACCTCCTGCGGGAAGGCCGGCTTGCCGGAGACGGCCGAATAGAACAGGCACTGCGAGACGGGGTGGAGTGCGTTGCGGAAGGAGTTGAACGGCCCGCGGTTCGCCTCGATGCGGAACGCGGCCGGATAGGGGTGCGGAGTGAGGGCGTCCAACAGCTCGCCCTGCATCTGGAGGCTCCACCAGTTCGCGCCCTCCCACTGCGGGCCGAAGCCGTTGGAAGTCTGGCTGTGCATGCCCGAAACGACGGGGCGCGACGAATCCTCGACGCGGATCGCGGAGGAAATCACGCAAAGCCAGTTCCACGCCTGCGCCGGCTTTTCGACCGCGTCCATGCAGTTGCACTCGTTGCCGAGGTCCCATGCGACGATCGCCTTCCTGTCCCTGAAGCGCCGCACGAACGCGCGGGCGAAACGGCCCTCCCACATCAGCGCCTCGGGATCTGTGATCAGGTTGAGGTTCTCGACGATGCGCGGCGCAAAGACCCGTCCCGACATCCAGCCCGTGACGAGCGACACCATCAGCTTCACGCCGTGCGCCTCCGCGAAGTCGCAGAGCCGGCCGAAGCGCGCCAGTGCGCCGGGATCAAGCCACAGCGGATCGAAGATTTCCTCGTCCGTCCCGTCGCGCAGGATCGTCCCGAGCTTTCCCTGGTTCTTGCGGCAGCGCACGAGCGGCTGGAACTCGCCCCACGTCGGGAAGACGCGCATCAGCTCGACGCCGTGCGCGGCGAGCGCCGCGACGTCGCGCTCGACCGACGCCTCGTCCCATTCGCCCTCGCGCCACATCCGGACGCCCGCTTTCGAGCCCCAGTAGTTCACGCCCGTCTCAAAACGCCCGTCAAAAGAAAATGCGCTCATTTTGTCATTCCTCGCCAACAATGATAGCACAGCGCGGCGCCATGATTTTACCGTTTGCGCAACTAGAGATTTATCGCTTGCGCAAGAAATGGCGGTTTGTTAGAATTGCGTGCGTGGAAACGGTGATCTTCATCAAGGCGATTGACAGGCATCCCGACCGGCGCAAGCTAGACGGGGTGCGCGAGGCGGCGAGACATCTGGGCTGGCGTGTCCAGGTGTCGGCCCCAGTTTCGACGAAAGCCGAAGTCGCCGAGTTGGAGAAGTTCTGGGATCCGGTGGGCTACATCGTGGCCTCCGGCATCTCGAAGGGGTCGATGCCGGTGACGCTGTTCGGGAAAAAGCCGGTTGTCTATTTCAATCTGCCGGACGAACAACTGTATCCGGCCTCGCGATGCGTCCACGACGACGCAGACGCCGTGGCGCGGCTTGCGGCCAAGGAGCTGCTGTCACTGGGTCTTCCCCGCTACGGTTACGTGTGCGACGCCGGGCGGCCGGCCTGGAGCGAACCGCGCCGCGAAGCCTTCGCTAGCGCGCTTGCGCTGCACGGCCGGCATGCGGAAATCTTCGACCCCACGGAATGCGGCTGGGACAACGCCGCATTCACGGCGTCGTTTGCGGCGTGGCTCCGCTCCGGCCCGTTGCCGATGGGGATATTCGCCGTCACCGACGCGACGGCCTCGCACGTCGCGTCGGCATGCACGGCGGCGGGATTGCGGTTGCCGGACGACATCGCGCTCATTGGCGTCAGCAACGAGGAGTCGCTCTGCGAGGGGCAGGCCGTGACGCTTTCGAGCATCGCCATGAACTACGCAGCGGGCGGCCGCCTCGCCGTGGAGAAGCTGGCGCACCTCGCGGCGGGGGGCGGAGACGCGGGGCCGGCGGTGTATTCGCCGCTCTGGGTGGTGCGGCGCGCCTCGACAACCCGGCTCGGCCGGCCGGACGAAGCCGTGACCCGCGCGCTGGAGCGCATCCGGCGCGAAGCGTGCGGCGGACTGGCCGCGCGCGACGTGCTGAAGGGATTCGACTGCTCTCGCCGCTCGGCGGAAACGCGCTTCCGGGCGGCCGTCGGGCGCTCGATCCTCGAAGAAATCCGCCGCGTCCGGCTGGAAGCGGCCAAGCGCCTGCTCGTCGAAGGCCGTACATCCATCGACGCCATCGCCTTCCGGTGCGGCTACGCCTCGTCCGCCGCCTTTTCGACGTTTTTCCGCGCCGAAACCGGGACGGCCCCGTCGAAATGGCGCAACTCTGCGAAAACCGCCCAACCGGCTGGGCTTACGCCAGTTGAAAAGTTGAAAGGTTGAAAAGTTGAAAGGTTGAGTCGCGCCCGTCCCGCAGGTCCCGCCGGTCCCCTCGCCTGTCCCGACGGTCGCGCCTGCCCCTTTCAGCTACCGCCTCGTCAACGAGCGGCGGATTGCAGGAAAAGGACTCGTTTGCGCCTGTCAGGCGTCGCGCACGATCTTCGTGGCGCTCACGGCGCGCTTCTTCGTCGAGAAGGCGATGCCGA
>CAMNCG010000134.1 GCA_946534105.1 uncultured Verrucomicrobiota bacterium | reverse complement strand
CTCTGTTCATGCCCAACAGAGCGGCTTTTGCGGCCCGCGCAAGCGCGGTCCGTGCTACGCAACGGAAACCGTCGGCGTTGCGTCATCGGGGGAGGCTTCTTGCATTTCTATGGGATGGTAGTGTTTTCACGAAAACAAGGGGCTAACGGGGACAGACCGCGCAAATCGCGAGAAATTGCGCATTTTTGGATTGTCCGTCTTGAGTTATTGAAAATTTTTGCACATGTTCAAAAATGACTTGACATAAGTTTTGAATCATGTATGATGGGCGCCGTTTTCGCCTCTCCAAAGGCAAAAGGCTCCCGGCCATGAAGAAAAAGCCCACCATGAAAAGAAACCCCGCCGTCGAATCTCCGCTGGAATCACCGCGCGTCCGAGTGCTCAACTGGCTCAAGCGCTCGCTTAAAACGGGGGAAATCCAGCGCGGGAGCGAATTGCCGTCTGCGCGCGCGATCGCCAAATTGCTCGGAATCGCGCCGAACACGGCGGTGACGGCGCTCTCCGAGGCGGAGGAGCAGGGTCTTGTTGTCTGCCGCGCAGGGACCAACCGTCGCTACGCGGGCATTGTGCGGGATTCGTCGGCCAAGTCCTCCGCCATCGCCGTTCTGGCACGGCTCGAACGATTCACCGACCTCGCCACCGCGCCGACGTGGACCGATTCGTTCCTTTCGCTCGACATCGTGCGCCGTCTTTCGCTGGCGGGCCGCCCCGTCCTGTTTTTCGATTCCGAATCCCTGCAGGGCGGCGATCCCGCCGCCGTATTTGGGAACCGTCCCGCCGCGCTCGTGGTGACCAGCGGGTTGAACGGCGACCGCGCCGCCCTCCTTGCGCTGGAACGGTGCCGAAAGGAGAACATCCCGGCCGTGGTTTACGGCAACGCGCCGGAACTGCGCGCGTTCGACCGCGCCTACTCCGACCACCGGGCCGGTTCGCGCGACCTCACGCGCTGGCTCATCGCGCACGGTCGCAAGCGCATCGTCCCGTTCTTCCCGTATCCGTTCGACCCGCCGCGTTTCTGGGCGCAGGAGAGGCTGGCCGGATACGCCGAGGCGATGCGGGAGGCCGGGTTCGCCCCGCACAAGGAGGTTTTCTTCGGTTCGGCGCTGCTTTCCGACAGGGGCTGGGCGGGGGAAAAGCTCCGCATCAACGCCGCGATGGCCGTCGCGGCGCTCTCCTCCCTGCGCGGAGCGGACGGAGCGCTGCCCGACGCCCTTCTCTGCCTCAACGACGACTGGGCCAAGCCCGCGCTCCTGGCGATCCGGGACATGGGACTCGCGCCAAACCGCGACATCCTCGTCGCGGGCTACGACAACGCCCGGCGCGACTTCACCCCCGAGGCGGTCATCCCCTTCCGCCCCGCCGTCACGGTGAACAAGCACAACGAGCGGTCGGCGGAGGACCTCGCCGCGCTCGTCCTCGCCCGCCTCGACGGAACGCTCCCGCCCGAGCCGCAGGCCCGCATCCACGAACACGAAATCGTGGAAATCTGACTTTGTCCCCACATCAACCACAAACAGGAGAAACAAGATGAAGCGAACCTCACTCGCGGTGTCGACCGGATTCCTCGCGTTTTGTACGGCAACGGCCACGGCGACCACCGGCATCTGGACCGGCACTTCCGCAAGCGGAAACTGGGCGGATGCTGCAAACTGGGAAAATGCCTACATCCCGGAGAACTCTGACGACGACGCCTCGTTCCCGGCGGACGTGGCAACCACGGATGCCGCCGTGAATCCGATCCGCACGATCACGATGCCGAACGCCGACGTGACAATCGGCTCCCTTTCGGGAACCGCCGGCAACACGTTCGCCGCGCCGGCCGCGACTGCCGCAAGAACGTATTCGTTCCTTGACGCCGTGGATTTCGCCGGCACGTTCAAACTGGGCTACCCGAAGACAATCTCGTTCCGTGCATCATCGTCGCAGGATTCCCATGTGCAGCGCATCTACGCCGACGGCAAGCCGATAGTCGAGGTTCCGAATGCAGACGGCACCCTTGAAGCCACGAGCATCTACGGCAATGCGCTCTTCGACAAGTCCGGCGCCGGAACGCTGCGCATCGTGCATGGCGGCGGCACGCAGACGCGCCTCAATATTCGCGACGCCTCCATCGTGGAACTTGTCGGCGAACCGTCGGACATGGACGCCGATACCCTCGACGGCATTCCCGCGCCGTCTTCGTGGTTCGACGCGAGCGTCGCCTCCTCCGTCACGACTAATGCCGAGGGCGAGGTGACGAAGTGGGCGGATGTTCGCGACGCCGCAGCCGGAACCTCGTCCCGCCGCTACCTTGCACAATGCACGGATAATAACAGCGTCGTCCATCTATTGCCGACCGTGGCGGCGAATGCCGCCAATGGCCGTGCCGCCGTCGATTTCGGCGCCTCTGGTTCCGGAATCGCCCTGAAACTCAGCAGCGACTACGGCAATGCGGCAGAACTCTACATCGCCTACGCGAATAATTCCGATACGCAGCACGCCGTTCTCTGGGGCGACACGCTCAACAAGAAATACAACGGCAACCTGACATCCGGCAACGACGGCGCACTATTCTCCGCAGATGTCGGACCTCAAGTGCGCAACGGAGAAATCCGTCTCGACGGCGAGCGGATATGGTGGAACGACACGCGTCGCCCGCGCGGCGGCTTCCATGTCCTCTCAATTTCGAACAGCGGCTCCGGCCACAGGTTCAACACGCTCGGTTTCCAGCGCGGCGTCGGCGACGGCGGCGCGAAGGTCGGCGAGGCGATTGTTTTCGGAAGTCATTTGACGGCGGACGAACGCCGCCGCGTGGTCCGCTATCTCCAAAAGAAGTGGTGCGAAGGCGACAACTCCCGTTCGTGGGAGTTCGGAGGCGTCCAACTGGCGGCGAATGCAACGCTCCGCGTCCCGTCCGGACGAACGGCGCGCGTGAAGGCGATCTCCACCTCGACGGCGAATACGCTCACCGTCGCAGGTCCGGGCATTCTTGAAACATCGCTTCTCGGCACTCCGCCAAAGGGACAGCGCACGATTAAAGCAGGCGAAACCGGCGTCAAATGGAACACCGCGGACCCAATGCCGGTTTCGATCTCCACCGGCGCGACGCTGCGCATCGTTCCCGGTGTCGCGGCTGCCGCCGAACCGGAGCTTCCCGCCGATCCCTACGTTCACCTCGACGCCACGGACTCCGCATCGCTGACAATTGCAGACGGCGCCGTCACGGAATGGCGCGACGTGCGGAGCGGATCGTCCATGAAAATGGTGGGGTCGAATTCCCCGATTCTGATGGAAGGGGAAATGAACGGCAAGCCCGTCGTTTCCACGAAGGATGTGTCAAACAACAACATCAGTTCGGCGTATTTCGGCCTATACTCCGGTTCCAGCGCCATATCCCAGGTGACGGCCAACTGCCGCGAGGCGTTCGTCGCCTGTCGGCTTGTGGTGGCAGGCAGCGAGTGGGGGCGAGCGATGGTTCTCGGCAACACGAACCGTCGGACGTTCTTTCCTGCGGTTAACGGAGGTCTGATCACCGGACACTACGATTACGGCAAGGAGGCAAACGAGGGCAGTGTCCCGGCAAATGCCGACAACTATGTCGCACTGGATGGTGTTGCGGCCGATCCCCGCACCTATGTCATGATCACAAACGACGTAGTCCTCTCGCTTGCCTTCAGGGCAAACCAGACTTGGAACACACTCTCCCGGTGGGGCAATTATGCAAGCGGCGGCGTCCGTTACGGCGAGGTGGTCGTTTACAACCGCTCGCTCACGCCTGAAGAGCGCCGAAACGCGGAGGCGTATCTGCTGAAGAAGTGGCGGGGAATCGACGTCCATCCCGAAAACGCGCCATCGAAGACCGGCAACCTCTCGCTCGCGTCCGGCGCGAAGCTGTCAATTGCCAAAGGCGCGGGTCTGGCGGCGCAGGGCGGCATTTCCGTCGCGGACGGCGCGACGATTGCGCTCGAGCTCGGCTTGCCGAATGGCACGGCGCCGCTGACCGTCACCGGGACAATGTCCTTCGCCGGCGCGGCTACGCTCCGCGTCGATTTCGACGGCGCCTACGGCGAGTTCCCGCTCGTCGCGGCTAACGCCGTTTCCGGCAACCTCGCGAACATCTCCGTCGTGTTGCCCGCCAGCGCCAAGGGCAACGCCTCGCTGAAGCAGTCTGGCGGAAGCCTGTTCCTCAAATACTCCCCCACGGCGACCGTCATCAGCCTCAGGTAACGACGGGGATGGTGGCGCTTCGCTTTCTCCGACAATTCGGACACGGTCAATGAACACCGCATACGGGAAAGGCGTCAACCCGCTGTGGGTCAGGGTCGCGGCAGCGGACTCACTCCCCGCAGCCAAGGCGGCGGCGGACTTTGTCTGCGCCGGCAAACACGACGAGGAGACGCTCCAGCGGGCAATCTGCCTCTGCGAGGACACAGGGCGCAACCTGCTGCTCTACAGCGGCGTCTACATGATCGACGCCTTCCGCGAATGGGACGACGGAGGGCCGTGCGCCGCCTTGCGGCTTCCGCCACGCCGGCATTTCGCCATCTCCGGGCAGGACTGGTTCCAGGCCGGCGCGGGGATGACGCCATCGCCGAAAAACGGCGTCACGTGGTATGTGCGATGCGGCGCCTGGGAAACCACCGGCGAGGGAGTGCCGTCTGTCCTGCGCGGCTCATGGACGCCAAAGGGTGTCCAAAACGGTTCAGGCCTCCGCTTCGAGAACATCTCGGTTTTCATCTGCGACGCGCAGCATCCGGCGCGGTGCATTGACCTCAGGCGGACGGACGGCGCTGAAGTCCGGAACGTCCGCCTGCGCGGCATGGGCGAACGATGCATGGTCGGGGATTCCTTCCCTTACGAGAAGTTCGGCCCCCTCCCGGCACCATGCCCCGACGCCATCGGCATCACCATGACAAGCGGGAGCAACCTGCCTGTCTCGCGCTTCGACAACATCCACGCGACGGGCTTCGGGCAGGCCTTCCAGGCCGGAGGGGAACACGTCGTCTGCTGCGACTGCCTCGCCTCGTTCAACCTCTACGGCTGGACATTCGGCAACTACGCCTACACCTCCGGATTCAACCACCCCATCGTCCTCGTAAACTGCGGCGACGAGCAGAGCGTCCACCTTCCGCTCTTCGCCGACTGCGGCGACGACGGTGGCGCAATCCGCGGGATGCAGTCCGTGACGATGATTGGCTTCAACTTTGAGCGCATCCCAGGCAAGGTCATTGGCGGGAGGCTCGGCAATCTGATGCGCGAAACGCATCCGGGAACCTGGCGCGGGCATATTGAATACACCTACCAGCCCGCGTGGCACGCGACCAACTCCGTCGGTGACCCCGTCTGGGAGCCGGACGGTAGCGGTTGCGGCTTCGAGACCCGCAACCTCGCGCACAGACTCGCCGGCCCAGCCGCCGAGCGGCTGTCCTACGCCCCGCACTTCGGGCAGCAGTTCTTCGACACCGACCTCGGCCGGCTGCTCGTCTGCACCGACCCGGCGAAACGCCTCTGGGTCGATGCCCTCGGCCGCCCCGCCGACACCGGCGCACCATCGACAAAGCCGTGTGGTGAAAAACGAAGATAAGAACCTGCTGGGTTTCCCCCTTTGGTGGATGGAATTTGACTATGGGAAGCACGAACGCACGATCCGCGACAAGCCGCTTCATTCCGATACTTGCCGTCAAGGCATTCGCCGCCGCGATGGTTCTGTTCTAAAAAAACAACGACAATTCTCACATTTGGAGTTCACGTCAATGAAAAAACTTGCCAACCTTTGCGTCTGCCTCTGCGCCTCCTGCATTTGCGCCGCGACAGCGGCGGCGGGGACGATCGACCTTGAATCGCCCGCCGGGCGGATTTCATTCGACGAGCGCAACGGGGGCGTCGTATCCCTCGTCCCTGCGGGAGGCGGCGTATCGGTCTGGCGCAGCGACCCCGGCACCGGCCTCTGGATGACGAAGGACCAAACCGGCCATCTCGAAAAGGCGGCTGACTTCTCGTCCGCAGCCGACGCGGCGAAGCGCTTTTCGTGTGAACGGCGCGACGGGGCGCTCGCGCTTCGCTACGAGGCCCCGGCATACTCCGTGAAAGTCGCCGTCGTCCCGACGGCGCGCGGTTTCGAGTTGCGCGGGCGCGTCGTGGCTGGCGAATCGCTTGCCTCGCCGATTACCGACTTATGGCTTCCGGCCAAGTTCAGGTTCTCGCCGGACGAAACGGAAGACCTCGTTTTCCCGATGGTCGGCATGCATGGTGTGGGCGTGGCCTTTGGCGGCAAATGGTTTGCCGACCAGAACGCGCTTCCACCGCTCGGCGGAACAAACGTCTGGAAGCGCTTCAATTTCTTCCGAGTCCCCTATCCGGCTGCGTTCAGCGACTTCATGCACCTCAAAAGGAAGGACGGCGCCGGATGCGCGGTTTACGGCATCCAGCCTCGCCCCGCGCATGAGCCGTGGCGGCCAAAGGAGATGCTCGTCCCCGCCGCGCTCGAAGCGGGCGGCGACGCGAATGGCGGCTTCGCGGCGCATTCCTTCGCGGCATGGGTGCGCGAAGGGAAGTCATGGGTGACGCCCGCCGTCGCGCTCGACGTCTCCCCCGACTTCCGCGATGCCCTCTTTCGCTACGCGTCGGCGAACAGAGTCTGCCAGAAGCCATTCTCCGCAAAGATGCCGCCGAGGACTGCCGAGACGCTGAAACATGCGCCGATGGTCAACATCAAGGGGTCTGCCAAGCAGCAGATGTCCATCTTGGACAAACTGCCGATGCCGTCCTTGCTGCACCTCCCCGAATACATGAAAGGCGGCTTCGACAAGCAATACCCCGACTTCCTACCGCCGAATAGCGACTACGGCACGGAGGAGGAGTTCCGCGCCTTCATCGACGCGGCGCACGCGCGCGGCCACCTCGTGATGCCCTACACGAATCCCACGTTCTGGTGCGACAACCCGCGCGGGGAGACATTCCTCGCGGAGGGCGAGGCCCCGCTGCTCGTCATGGAGAACGGCAAGCACCACTACGAACACTACGGAAAGAATGACGGATGGACGCCCTGCCTCTGGCATCCAGCCGTCCGCAAGGCCAACGCAAAGATCATGGGGCAGTTCACGCATGACTTCCCCGTTGACATTCTTTTCCAGGACCAGATCGGTGCCCGGTCGTGGTTCCGCGACTTCAATCCCGCATCGCCCGCGCCATGGGCCTACTCCGAGGCGATGCTTGAAATGAACGCGGAGGACGCCGCAAACATCGCGCTTGCGACGGAAGGCGGGTGGGACCGCGTGGTTGACAACGAGGCGGCGCTTTGCGGAATGACATTCTGGATCGTGCCGCGCAGCGGCGGCGCCTGCACCGACGCGAAGAAGCAGTGGCGGCCCGACACCTGGCGCATCGAACCTCTTGCCTCCTACCTCGCGCACGACAAGTCGCTCTTCTTACTGCACAATCTCGGTCACTTCACCATCCCGCAGGATATCCGGGCCGCCGCCGTGGCCCTGGGCTTCTCCATGAGTACCATCGTCTCCGTCCGCGAAGGGAACTACGACGACTTCGACAAGTGGCTGTCAATGAACAAGGATGTCTTCGAGACGCAGCGCGACGTCGTTTCGCGCTATGCGCTGAAGCCTCTGACCGCATTCCGCCACGACTTCGGTCCGGCGCTCGATTCCGGCGCAGACCCCCTTGGAAACGACAACGGAATTGTCGTAGCGGAATACGGCGACGTGAAGGTCGTCGCCAACCTCGGCCCCGTCGCCCGCGCCGTCGATGGCGTGGAGCTGGAACCCTTCGGATACAGAGTTGTCTCAACACAATGAAACGAGACGGGAAAATCGCTGAAAGCGGATTGCCCGTCTTTGACATCCGCTACTTTGGAGCGTCCGAAATCGCAACACCGTCTGTAAACGCGGCAGCGATACAGGCCGCGCTGGAGGCGGCGGCCGACGCGGGCGGCGGCATGGTTGTCGTGCCGCCGGGGACGTGGAACACCGGTACGATTCGGATGCGCTCGCACGTGGAGCTGCGCATCGAGAAGGGTGCCGTTTTGAAGGGAAGCGTCCGCCAGGAGGATTACAACGCGAACGACGAGTTTCCTGAGAATTTCTGGAGCGCGGACGAGGAGTGGAGCGGGGGGCACCTGATTCTCGGCTATAAGGTCGAAAATGTCGCCATCACCGGCGAGGGTGTCATCGACGGTAGCGGCCCCGCATTCTTCGGCGAGTGCGACGAGGACAGCCGATTTCCCCATTACAAATACGGCCTCAAACTCCATCCCATTGACCGAAAATGGTTCCGCCCCGGACCGATGGTGGCCTTTTTCCTTTCGAAAGGCATCCAGTTGAAAGGCGTCACACTCGCCAATCCACCGGCCTGGACAGCACACTTTCGCTGCTGCGACGGCCTTGACATCCGAGGTGTGACAATCGATGCCGACCGTACGATTGCGAATTCGGATGGCTTTTCCATCGACTGCACACGCAATGTCATCGTCAGCGACTGCACAATCAAGACAGGTGACGACGCCTTTGCCATCCGTGCGAGTTGCCGCATGCCGGGACATGCGGAGTCGCATCCTTGTGAAAACATACGCATCCAAAACTGCGATGTTTGGAGCTGTTGCTATGGAATCCGCTTTGGAGTCGGAACGGGAACGATACGCAACGTGGAGGTTGAAGAGTGCTGCTTTCACGAGTCGGCGCAAGGCATAAACTTCTCCACGTCATGGATTCCCGGCGCAAAAGGCGTCTATATTGGGAACATTCGCGTGTCGCGGTGTGAAATCCTCGAATGCGCCTGTCCCGTGGGGATGTTCGTTTGTTCTGAAGACTGGCGAATCTGCGATGTCACCTTTGAAGACTGCAGATTCGAGTCTCTCAATCCGATTTCGCTTTTGGGGAAAGCGGGACGGATGCCGGAGCGCATAACCTTTCGCAACTGTTCGCGCAAGTGCCTTGAACATCTCAAGGTGCGCCATCATCGTGGATGGAGCGACCAGAAAGACGCACGTTTTTTCGATGACAACAACTGTGTCGCCGGTCTTGTGGTTGAAAACTGCCGACCATGAGAACTCGCCGTGGTCTGTCCCTTGATCCCCAATTTCCATCTTCTCGCCTCGCGGCGGTTCATGCTCGACAACGAAGTTGTCCTGTCCGAATTCGTGCCGGGAACGGTGGCGTGCCCAAGTCTCCAGAACCCCGCGATGCCGTATTGCCCCGCGCCGCCGCGCGCGGCGTTCGGCGGCGGCGCGATGACGCTTTCCGCGCCGCCAGATGCGGCGGCGGAGGGGACGTTCTTCGTTGGCGGTTTTTTTCCCGGAATTCATTTCAGCGCCGATTTTCGCAGTCTGTCCCCCGGCGCGGCGGCGCTGCTCGACATTGCTTCGCTGGACGGGTCGATCCTCTTTCACGTCCGCGCGGAACCTGGAAGGCCGGTAGGATTTGAGGAGACTCGCGACAAGCGTCCGCTTGCATTCGAGCTCGCCAACCCGCAGGTTGTCCCGCCGCCGCCTTTCCGCCTTTCCGCCGTCGTCGCCGGACCGACGATTCTTCTCGTCGTTCGCAAGGACGGCGATGTGCGCTTCCTCGGCTCCGTCACGCTCGACGAATCGCCGGAAAACGACATCCGCCGGCGCGACCTCGCGGGCGTCCTCAAGTGCGCCGCCGGCGCGTCGCTTCCGCCCGGCGGCTCCGCCGCCATCGAACGCGCCGCCGTTTCGCTCACGGCCGGCGTCGGGCAGGCCGACTTCTGCATCGTCACCGACGGCCCCGGTTGCAAACCCTACACGGAGAACGGCCGGATGTTCTGCACCTTCTCCGCCCGCGCCGGGATGAAGTACACCAAGTCCGTCGCGAGCTTCGATCCGACCGTCTTCGACTTCCGCATGGAGGGAATCCTCCTCACGACCTATGGCGAAGACGACCCGCTTCTGCGCAACGACGCCATTGATCACATTTTCCGCGATTCGGACGGCTCCTGGAAGGGCGTCGCCATCGGCTGGTCCACCACGGCCCACAATCTCGACCCCTCCACGCGCAAGGGCAGCGGACTCGTCGTCGTGGAGACGCGCGAGTGCCCACTCCACGGCATCCACGTCCTTCCAGCGCGCCCCCTCGTGGTGGGCGACGGCGTCAAGAGCGAGGACCCTCACCTTCACTACGACGCCGAGGCCGGCAAGTGGCGCCTCTCCACGTCGTCCTTCACCCCACAGGGGCTCCGGGCGCACCTCTGGGAGTCCGACCGCTGGGACGGGCCTTACACTCTCCTCGCCGGTCCTGGCCGCTTCGACTCCACCGGTTGCCAGATCATGGAGTTCGGCGGGCACAAATACGTGATGACCGCCAACATGGAACGGAAGCGCCCCGTTTACGCGTATCCGACGCTCGAATACGTGGGTGAGTG
>CAMNCG010000133.1 GCA_946534105.1 uncultured Verrucomicrobiota bacterium | reverse complement strand
GGGCCTCGCCCTCCCGCCGGAACTCCGCGCGGCGGCGGAGGACGCCGCCGCGAAGGGGGCGACGCCGCTCGTTTTCGCCCGCGACGGAACGGTCCTCGGCGTCATCGCCGTCGCCGACGCGCCCAAACCCGACGCGGCCGAAGCGGTCGCCGCGCTCGAAAGTCTGGGCGTGCGGGTCGTCCTGCTCACGGGCGACAACGAGAGAACCGCCCGCGCCGTCGCCGCGACCGTCGGCATCGGCGAAGTGATCGCCGATGTGCTTCCGGAAGGCAAGCACCGCGTCGTCTCCGATCTCAGGAAGAGCGGCCCCGTCGCCATGGTCGGAGACGGAGTGAACGACGCCCCCGCGCTCGCCGCCGCCGACCTCGGCATCGCCATCGGCGCGGGGACGGACGTCGCCCTCGACGCCGCCGACGCCGTACTCGTGAAAAGCCGCCTCTCCGACGTCCCCGCCACACTCCGTCTGGGCCGCGCCACGTTGCGCAACGTGCGGGAGAACCTCTTTTGGGCGTTCGTCTACAACGTCCTGCTGATTCCGCTCGCGGCCGGCGCATGGTATCCGATCTTCGGCTGGAAGATGCACCCCGACCTTGGAGCCTTCGCCATGAGCCTCTCCAGCCTCTGCGTCTGCGCCAACGCCTTGCGCCTCCATCTTTTCCGCCCGTGAACGACGGCGGGAAGGACGGCGTTCGGGACGTCACAACCGGGAGATCTGGAGGGGTTCCGGCGGGACCGTGAAGTGCGTCGCGCCCTGGATGAAGGTCGCGCTCTTTTCGCAGGAAAGCGCGTTGTAGAAGGCCATGACGCCGGATGGCGGAGAAATGTAGTCGCCCAGGCCGGCCTGCGGAATGCAGACGCGGCAGGTGCCGGGAATGCGACGCGCCATGTTGACGGCGTCGTAGTAGGCCAGCCCCGGCGACCACGGGACGAACCAGTCGCCGTGCGCGCGGCCGTGAGCCGCCCCGGCCATGTTGCAGCACCACGGGATGCGCGGGCGGCACTCCGTGACGTCGTGGTCGAGCGCCGCCGCCCAGATGGCCTGCGCCCCGCCGAGGCTGCCGCCGAGGACGGTAAGGTCGCGCCCGTTCCACTCCGGGCGGCGCTTGAGAAACTCCAGCCCGCGCAGAACGCGCCAGACGACTCCCCCGAAATAGGAGGTTCCGGGGCGCGCATTCTGCTCCGGATCGAAGCCGACGTCGAATCCGTTCGACCGGAGAGAGTCGTGGAGGCGCTCGTAGTAGGCGGGCTCGCGGTTGAAGTCGTAGCCGTGCGCGGAAAGAAAAAGCGTGAGCGCGTCATCGGGGATTTCCTCCGGCTGCGGGGTGTCGTGGCCGATCGTCTTCCAGCTGGCAAAATAGCCGCGAAAGCGGACGCGCGCGGGATAACGGCCGGGCGCGGCGGGGACGGCGAGCAGGCCCGTGGAGGGCCGGCCGCCGGGGCACGGGATGGACACTTCGCAGAGGCGGACGCCCTCGCGCGGGGATGCGATGGGACGGAGGGTCGCGTCATCGAACGGCATGGCGGCGAGCGCGGCCTTGCGGCGGGCCCAGAACGAATCGAAATCGGATGGTTCGGGCGTGTCGGCGCGGATGGCGGCCACATCGGCGCCGGCGCCGCCCTCGAAGTGCGCCAGCGCGGCGCCGCCGCCCGGTGCAAGAAGATCGGCCTCCAGGCGGAGGAAACCCGGCACGGCCGTGCCGGGCACGGAACAACCCGCGCTTTGCAGCGCGGGCGCACAATCCGCGCTTTGCAGCGCGGGCGCAGGACAGGAGGCTGGCATGGAGCCGCCGGATTCCGCGCCGTCGTCGCCGGTGCGGCGCCAGCGGATGATCGCGCCGGGAGGTGCGCCTTCGGCGCGGAAAAGGAAGCGCACGGGCTCCCCCACACGGTAGGAGAGCGGGTCGCGATCGGTTGTGGCGGCAAGCAGTGGTGGCATTTCGCGCGATCGATCGCCGTTGGTTGCAATCGATGGCAATCGGGTTTAGCGATACATCGCGACGAGCGCCTCGCGAAGGCGGGCGGGAGCGCCGGGATCGACCGCGACGGCCGCCTTCATGGTCTTGGTGGCGTCGATGAAACTCGCGCAGGCGGCGAGTTCTTCCGGGCCGGAAGGCAGGCCGAGTTCGGCGACGGAGGCCGCAAGCCCCCAGCCGCGCAACCGCGCGGCAAGCGCCGCCGCCTTGTCCGGGTGGCCGTTGTAGGCGTGCTGCATCACCAGCCCCACGGCGACAAGTTCGCCGTGCGTGAAGCGCGGCTGCGGCGGCGGCGCCTCGCCGACGCCCGACGCGCGGCCGGAGGAGGCCCCCGCCATCTCGGCAAGCCTCTCTTTCGCAAAGAAGTAGAACCGATGCGCGAGCGCGACCTGCTTCGATCCACCGGCGATGCCGGAGACGATCCCCGCGCCGACGACGGAGTCGAAAATCACGTCGCGCAGCGTCTCGGTGGGTTCGCCTTTCGCGAGATCGCCGATCGCCGCGTCGATCTTCGAGTCCAGGTCGGCGTAGATGAAGTCGGAGATCGCGGCGGCAATGCCGGAAGGCGCGGGGATATTCGCGGCGCCGCCGCTCCCCCCTTCCCGCGAGGCAGGACTGGAAGGCCGCGATTCGAGCTGCGACCAGAACTCCAGTTCGATCTTCTTCGCCATCGCGTCGAGCGCTCCTGCCGCCAGAAGGCGCGGCGGCTGGCGCGACAGGACCGACAGGTCGAGCAGCGCAAGGGAGATTTCGCGCGGAAAATGGCTGGTGGAGACGTAGCGCCCTTCGCGCGTGTAGCACACGGCGATCGGCGTGTAGGCGCAGCACTGGGCGCTGCTGGTGGGGATGGTGATGAGCGGCGCACCGGCGAGGTGCGCGATGCACTTGGAGAAGTCGAGAATTACCCCGCCGCCGCAGCCGAGGACGACATCGATGCCGTCCAGCGCCCCGGACTGCGCGAACGCGAGCGCGTCGTCGCGGCAGCAGTAGCCGTCGTGTTGGAGGACGCGGAGCTCCACCCCGGCGGTGGCGAGCGAGGCGGCGATTTGGTCGAACGCCACGGCGCGGGAAGTGGCGTCGCACACGAGGAGCGGCTTTTTGCCGAAGCGGAGGATTTCCTCCGCGCAGGTTTCAAGCAGATGCGGTTCCATGCGGAAGCGTCCGCAACCGAAGAGGAAGGCGGGATCCTTGCCCGCGGGGAAGTCGTTGTGCGTCATGGTGCGATGGGGGCGAGTTGGATGTTACCGGCGAAGCCGTCGAGAAGGGCGCGCCTGCGCGGGGTGTCGGCGGCGGGGACGTACCGGCCGGCGGCGTCGCGCTCCTTCTCGACGTTCCAGACGTCGGCCTCGCGGAAGGCGTGGTAGGTCCAGTCCCACCCGTATTCCTCGAAGAGCGAGATGCAGTCGCGCAGGTAGCGCTCGGCGCCGGGCGCGTAGGAGGCGGCGCTGAACTCTCCCACGTAGATGCGGGCGCGGTGCCGCTCCTGGAAGGCGCGGACGGGCTCGAGCGTGCGGCGCAGCAGGCCGGCGTCGCGCCCCGCGGCGGGGTCGGGCCAGATGGCGCCACGGGGCGTGCCCCTGATGCCCTGGTGCGTATAGTCGTGGGGCGTGTAGACGTGGATCTGGTAGATCACGTTGTCCATCGCGAGGGGCGAGAGGTAGCGGAAGGCAGCCGGAGAGGCGGAGAGGTTGCTCTCGACGACGATCGGCGTGTCCGGGTCGATGGCGCGCACGGCCTCGGCGGCGCGGCGCTGGATCTCCCAGTAGCCGACCGCGACGGGCAGGCGCTGGACGGGCTCGTTCACGAGGTCGTAGCCGTAGAGCGCGGGATGCCCACTGAAACGCGCGGCGATGCGCTTCCAGGTCTCGACGAAGGCGTCGGCGTACTCCTCCTCGAAGAACATGTTCATCGTGCGGTCGCCGGGCCGCTTGCCGCCGGGTGGCGAATGCAGATCGACGCAGATCTTCATCCCGCGCGCCTCCGCCCAGCGCAGGACGTCTTCGAGGTTGTCGAGGCGCGAATCGATCCACCGCGCGTATTCGTCAAGGTCTTGGCAGTCGTCGTCCATGAACCAGTTGCGCATGATCTGGAAGCGCGCCATCGTCGCGCCCCACCGGTGCAGCGTCTCGACGTCGTCCTCCGTCGTCGCGCGCGCCGGCAGCATGCAGCCGCGCAGCGGCGGGCGCCCTTTTTTGGGGAAATCGCCGCTGCGCGGCTGTAAGTCGCCGCTACGCGGCGGCACGTCCGGATAGCGGACGATCCAGTCCTGGTTGACGCGACGGACGCCGAGGTCCTCGGCGGCGAGGTCGAGGGTCGAAAGGTCGAACTCGGCGCGGCCGGTGCAGCCCTGAAGACCGAGGACGAGCGTGGCCCGGCCGCCGGCGGGCGGGACCGGGGCGGCGAGCCCGTTCACGCGGACGGTGGCGTTGGTCCAGTCGAAGGTTCCGACAGGGAGCTTCGCGCCGGGCCACCGCTTCTCGCCCGTGCCCTCCTCGACGTAGGGGAGCATCGCCTTGACGCCGTTCCACGGGGCGTCTGGCCGGGTGACGCCGCGGGCGCGGACGCGGACGGAGACGGCCGCGCCGCCGCCGTCTTTCAGCAGGCCGGAGAGGTCGAGCTCCGCCCGGCAGTGGGCGTAGGTCTCCGCGCCGGCACCCGGGTCGCTGGGCGGGACCTCCACGACGAGGACGTCGCCCTCCATCCGCGCGCAGGGCGGCAGCGTCCAGACGAGGTTTGTGAGCGGGACCGCGTGCGCGGCCGCGGCGAAAAAGAGCGCAAGGAGGGGAATGGGCGTATTCATGGTTCGGGCGGCCGGTGCTACTGCACCACCAGCACGAAGGCCCTGACCTTGCTCCAGCGCAGGCGCTGCGTCGTGGTCGTGGCGGTCGATTCGTCGTAGGTGTAGGTGTCGCCGGCGACCTCGCGCGGGTTGACCCACTGGCCGGTGGTTTCGTCCAGGTCCCAGATCCTGCCGCGCAACGCGCTGCCGGCGGCGGAGAACTCGTAGGCGCCCTCCACCTTGTATGCGCCGGCCGCGGGCGTGGCGACGATGCCGACATCCTCCTCGACCTCCACCAGCAGGTTCGTCGTGGCGAGCGCCTTGAAGAAGCGGGCGCTGTCGGCGTTGATGTTGCGCTCGACCTCCTCCTGCGTGAGCGGGCGGTCGTAGATGCGGAAAGAGTGCAGCGTTCCGACAAGCCCCTGGATGTCGACAAGTCTCCGGTTGCTCGATCCTATGGCTCCCAGCGCAAACCATTTCTGTCGTCTCGTTTGCGTGGCGTCCTCGATGGTCGCGTAGCCAGTATCGCCGGACACGGGGATTGAAGTTCCGCCAAATGTCCGGAGCGCCGTCGAGTCGGCCATGGTCGTGACGAAATTCGGAGACGGATCCGCGAAATGCGGGCGGATGTTTTGCGAGCCGAGTCGCCTCTGGTCAACGGAATAGACGGCATTTGCCGGAGTGACGTTCCCGTTTGCCGACGAACGGACGGCAACGGAACCGTTTGCCCAGCCATAGTCCACGTCGTGCGGGGCAAAGAGATAGCCGATGGTGCCGGCGTTGCCTTCCATGTCCGCAATGTCGGCGTCGAGCGCGAACTGCATCGTGTAGTTCGCCGGAATGAAGAAATGCGTTCCCTCGTTCCATTTCATCCAGGCGACCTGACCGTCGAAAACGAAACCCTTGTCGCCCCACTTGCCTTGCGTATTGTCGTTCTGAATTCTGTTGAACAACTCCTTGCCTTCATTGTCCAGACCGCTACTTACATAACTCGCCCAGTATGCCGGCCAGTCGCTTTCATGTCCCGGGGCGATGTTGAGCCACTTTGTTGTGGTAATCGAGTGCTCGGCGTCCGCGCCTACGTTGCGGATGCCGTCGTAATGCAGGAACAGCCCGGCCTGCGAGTAGTCGGCGAGCGAATAGTCGGCGGCGGTGCGGATGCCATGCACGGGCTTCCAAAGCCAGGTGATGCGCTTGAGGTCGGAGGAGGACACCGCAACGGCGAGGCTGCCGTCGTGCGGGACCGGGTCGCCCCAGGACTGCGTGGCGTCGCTCCAGGTTTCGAGCGTGTGGCCGATGCAGCGGTACGTGATGCCATTCGCGGCCGTGACGCCGCCGGAAGGCGCGGTGAATTCGTGCGAGCCGTCGACGGTGTAGAATCCGGCCGGCTCGGCGCCGTCGAGGAAGGAATACGTCGAGGCGACCACGGCGTTCGTGACGGCGACGGGATGGCGGACGCCGAAGAACCGCGCGTCGTCGACGATGCGATTCCGCTCCAGCTCCGCCGGTTCCAGCGCGCGGCCGTAGAGGCGGAAGTTGTGGAGCGTGCCGGTGAAGCCTTGGAAATCGTTCTTGGTGGTTGCAATTCGGTCGTAGAAACCGCCGAGCGCAATCACATTCATTGAACGTGACGAGGAAGAGCCGGTTATGGCTGCATATCCGGATTCGCCGGATTCCGGCAACGTCGTCCCCTCGAATGTGCGAAGTGCCGCAGTATCGGCCCTCACCGTGGCATAGCGCGGGGTTGGGTTGACGAACTGGGGGCGGATCGAAGTGCTTCCGAGGCGATCTTGGTCAATAGCGAACACGGCATTAGCGGCCGTTATGTCGCCGTTCGCCGTCGAACGGATTGCAACGGAGCCTTTCTGATACCCAAAATCTTTGTGAGGGAAGAAAATGTAGCCTGTCTCATGGCTTCCCGTCTGGTCGGCCGTATTTGCCGTCATAGCGAACTGCATCGTGTACTGATCGGGAACGACAACGGGATTGGCGCCGCCGTTGTTCCACTTGATCCAGCAAGCCTCGCCGTCGAACACGAATCCGTTGGATGCCCACGCGCCCTTGGTATTCTTTCCGCGCGAAGCGGAAAGAGAACTGTAACCAAAGCTCGACCACTCCATGTCCTTGTTCGTAGAGTTGTCGCCGAGATTCGACCATACGGTGGTGGTGTCCGAATGGGCGGCGTCCGCGCCGACGTTGCGGATGCCGTCGTAGTGGACGATCAGCCCATCCTGCACGTAGTCGCCGACATCCCACTTCGAGGTGTCGAGGTATTCCTTCTCGGCGATGCCGGCGAAGACCGGAACGGTCAGCGCCATAGCGGCCACGGCCGCAATGGCTGATACGCCCGCCCATATACGGGGGGGGGTATAGATGCGGCTTTCACTACGTGAGAACCGGAAGCGGTCGCCGCAGGCGCATTGGAGTGGCCGCAGGGCAGGAGAGCACGGGCGAGTTTTGATTTTCATGACGTTTTGTTAGGCATGGCGTTTACGGCACAATTACCGGAAACCACAGATGATTATCCGCGAAGCCACGGCAGGTGTCTTGTAAAACTGGAACCACTTTGTGTATAATTCGGCACCAGACCTTCCCAAACTCTGATTTGCCATGGGCAGACTTCTCTCCTTCGATTACACAAAGCCATTCTTCTACATGGTCACGCTGAAGCGAAAGGCCGGACTGGCGGACTTTTCGCGCGTCACCGAAGTGGCGGATCCGCCGAAAGATACTCGCGGGCGACCACGCTACCTCATCGCCGACGACCTTACCATGGCCTTCGCCGCCGCGATCCGTGGCTTTGCCGCGAAAAGTCCCGGCCTCTGGCCGCTGGAAACCTTCATTGTAATGCCAGACCATATCCACCTGCTCTTTCACCTGAAAGACACGGGCGGAGCGGTAGGGCTTGCCGCGCACGTGGAGGCGCTGGCAACCGAACTAACGCGGATATTCTACACCCTGCGCCCGGGAATTGGCGGCACTCCGATTTGCAGGACTCAGATTTGCCAGACTCCGATTTGCAATACTCTTATGCCCGGGCGCGGCTTGCCGGGCAGTGCGGGGAAGGAGCGCCAAACTCCAATTTGCAACACTCTTATGCCCGGACGCGGCAAATCTGGGAAGGCGGCGGGGGAGCATCAGAGTGCCGCAAATCAGAGTGCCAATCAGAGTGTTGCAAATCAGAGTCCCAATCAGAGTATCGCAAATCAGAGTCTGCCCTCAATCTTCGAGCCGGACTGGCACGATTGGATCGTGATGCGCGACGGGCAGCTTGCCGCCTTCACGCGATACATCCGCGAGAATCCGGAGCGGGCATGGCGGCGGCGGCGCAACCGCCGCTTCTTCACGCAGGTCGGGCAAGTTTCCTTCGCCGGCCGCACATGGCACGCCTACGGCAACTCCGACATTCTCTCGCTGCCTGTTCTCACGCCTTTCCGGTGCTCTCGCTCGTGGGCGCGCGGGGGCGCGGACTGGAACGCCGCGCTTGCCCGCGCCGCCCGAATCGGCCCTGGGGGCGCCGGCGTGGGCACTTTTATGAGCCCATGCGAAAAAGCGTGCGGCAATGCGATCTACAAGGCGGGTGGTTCCATTGTCGTGCTTTCGCCAGAGGGTTTCGCCCCGCGCTGGCATCCTCCGCGCAACAAGGAGTCGCTTTGCGCCGAAGGTCGCCTTATGTTCCTTTCGCTCTACGAACCATCTGCGGCCCGGCCCGACAACGCCACGCTATACCGACGCTGCCATGAAATGGGCGATGCCGTAGTTGCGGGGCTGCGCGGGGAGGCGGAACCATGACCGCAACGGAAAAGCAGGCCTTCCGCGAGAACTTCTTCCGCAAGGCGGGGCCGAATCTGCGCGCCGCGCTCACCATGATCGACACGATCCCCGGCGCGGCATTCTACGTGAAAGACGCCGAGGGACGGTTTGTCGCGGCCAACCGGCGCAACCTCGACGTGTGCGGAATCGCCACCGAAGAGGAGATCATCGGACTCACGAGCGCCGACATCTTCCCCGCGCCGCTCGCGCGAGAATACATCGACCTCGACCGGCGAGTCCGGGAGAGCGGCGAACCTGCGATGAATGTGACCGACAGCCCCACGGGAGACTACTCCACCGACCGGCTCGTGAAAAGCGTGTCCCCGGTGTGGGCGGAGAAGGAGTGCATCGGCACCATGTGCGTGTTTCACCAGACGCCGGCGCAGGAAGCGGTGCCGGCCTGGCACGGGCGGCTGCGGACGATCACGGCGTGGATTGCCTCCCACTGCGGCGAAAAGATCACGGTACCGGAACTCGCGCGGCGCGTGGGAACGACCCCGAAGGGCCTCGAATCGGCCTTCAGGATCGTTCTTGGAACCAGCGTTTCGGGATTCGTGTCCGCGCAGCGCCTTTCGCGGGCGAGGCGGCTTCTGGAGACAACCGACAAAACCATCGCGGACATCGCCGCCGAATGCGGCTACTGCGACCACAGCCACTTCATCAAGGCGTTCCGCGCCAGATGGGGCCGCCCTCCGGGCGACTATCGCGCCACCGTCCGCCGCTCCTGCGGCACGTCGTGAGCGGCGACGGGCGAATCTTCCAGAAATGGACCCTGCGGGGCGAGGCGGCGCTACCGCACCACGAGCATGAAGGGGTTGGTCTTGCGGAATTCGATCTCGACCTTGTCGGGGGAGACGCCCGCCGTGTAGGTGTAGGCGTTGCCTTCGACGCGCGTGACCGACTGCACGGAACCGTCGGCGGCGATGGTCCGGACCTTCACGAAGTTGGCCGAGGAACCGTCCTGCGACGAGGGCGCTGCCGTGAACGTATGCGACCCGAAGACCTGGTAGGCGGTGTCCACCTCGATGTCGCCGCTGAACTCGTTCGCGACCACGACGACGTTGGTGGTCGCGAGCGCGCCGAAGTAGCGGGCCGAATCGACCGAGCGGTTCCACGCGAGCTCGTCCTCGGAGAGCATGCGGTCGTAGAGGCGGACGGACTTGATAGTGCCATAGAGCGGATCTCCGCCTCCGCCGCCCGTTAACGCTCCGACGCCCCAGCGAGTGGCCGGTGCAGACGCGTCTTTCGATCCAACCGACCAGTCCATGCAAGCCTGGTGCGCCATGGTGTTTTCCGTCGTCGGATAGGCCGTTCCCTCGACGAGCGCCGCGCGGTTGCCGTTGCGGATGGCCGTGAGATAGGTGGGATGCCCGTCCAACCCGACGAAAACGGATCCGCGCAAATTCCATGCCGCTCCAGTCATATCTGAAGTGTGGTGTTGAACAGTGCCCATACCGTCGCCCTTGAGCCAGATGCTGCCATAGGAGATGTGGTCTATCGGCGAGACATAAGTTCCATTGTGGGAGCCGTCCTTGTTGTCGGCGAAGTTCACATCGCCAAGCGTCTGCATCGTGTAGGCGTGTCCTAGCGAGAACGTGGCTGCGGCCCCAGTCGCGAAGACGGCGTTGCTGGCGAAGAAGTAGCCGTCATCCACCCAGTGGCTTTCGCGCGATGGATTGCCGGCGAGCGTCGCGTCGCGGCCGTTGCCGGAGAGGTCGCTCCAGACGGTGGCGGAGGAATCATGGGCCGCGCCGGCGTTGAGAAGGCCGTCGAGGTGCAGCTGCATGCCGCCGGCCGCATAGTCGGCGAGCGCGTAGT
>CAMNCG010000132.1 GCA_946534105.1 uncultured Verrucomicrobiota bacterium | reverse complement strand
TCGTCGCGCCAGCGGCCGCGGACGCCGACGCGATTCTCCTCTCGGACTACGCCAAGGGCCTTCTCGACGCCGAAACGGTCCGCGCCGTGGTCGCCCTGCCCCGCCGCCCTTCCGTGGTCACGCTCGATCCCAAGCCCCGCGCCGGCGTCGACTACTCGGGCGTCACGCTCATGACGCCCAACCGCTCCGAGGCGCTCCGGCTCGCCGGCCTCGACGACGCGCCCGGCGCCTTTCCCGCCGAGGCCGTCTGCGCCGCGATCCACGCGCGCTTCGCGCCGCGCTACCTCGTCGTGACGCTCGGTCCCGACGGGATGCTCCTTTCGGAAGGCGGCCGTCCCGTCGAACGCATCCCGACGTTCGCCCGGGAGGTCTTCGACGTCTCGGGCGCCGGCGACACCGTGATCGCCGCGCTCACCGCGGCGCTTTCGGCCGGCGTGCCGCTCCACGACGCCGCGCGGTTCGCGAACACGGCGGCCGGCGTGGTCGTCGGAAAGCTCGGCACGGCCGTCGCCACGCCGGCGGAAATCCTCGCGGCGGCCACGTGAAGGCGCCCCGCGTCTGGCTCGCGCCGCTGCGCGGCGTCACGCTCGCGCCGTTCCGGAAGCGCCTGTTCGCGTCCTACGGCGGGGTGTCCGCCGCCGTCGCGCCGTTCGTCCCGCTCGGGACGGGAACTTCGAAGATCCCGCGGCGCGCGTTCGCCGACGTGCTCGAAGACGCCGGATCGGGCCTCGTCGTGCCGCAGGTGATCGGGCGCGATCCCGCGGCGCTCCGCGAAGCCGCCGCGGTCCTGCGCGACGCCGGGTTCTCGCATTTGAACCTCAACTGCGGCTGCCCCTGGAAATTCGTGGCGCGCAAGGGACGCGGCTCCGGCCTGCTGGAAGACCGCGACGCCCTCGCGCGGATGCTCGAAGCCGGATGCGAGGCGATGCCCGGCGGCTTTTCGGTCAAGGTCCGCCTCGGCTACCGCGACGCGGCCGCCCTGCCCTCCCTCGTCCCCCTGCTGAACGGCTTTCCGCTGGAGCGGGTGTTCGTCCATCCGCGCACCGGCGTGCAGATGTACGGCGGACGGGCCGACGAAGACGCCTTCGCGCGCGTGTTCCCGCTCTTCGCGGCGCCCGTGGTCTACAACGGCGACGTGTTTTCCCCGGAGGACGCGGTGCGCGTCGCCTCCCGCTTTCCCGGTCTCGACGGCATCATGGCCGGACGGGGACTCTGCGCCCGTCCCGATCTCGCGGAGCGGATCGCCGCCGCGTTCGGCGAAACGCCCTCCCCCGCCCCGCCGCCCGGCGCGGCCGCGCGCGGCGCCCGGGAACGCGCGGCCGCGTTCGCGTCCGCCCTCGAGGAAGACTACGCCCGCGTCCTCTTTGGTCCCGCGCCCCTTCTCGGACGCCTGAAGGAACTCTGGGGCTACCTCCACGCGTCCTTCGAAACCGGCGACGACGGACTCCGCCGCATTCAGCGCTCCCGCACCCCGGACGAGCTCCGAGCGGCCGTCGCGGCGCTTCGCGCGTGACGCTCCGTCGCCGCGTTCCGCCGGCCCTGCACACGCGCGGAGGTTCTGCTAGAATGAGGCCCCGGCATGAAATACACCGTCAGCATCGGGCTGGAGACCCACGTCCAGCTCAAGACCCGCACGAAGATGTTCTGCGGGTGTACGCTTTCCACCGAATCGGAGCCGAACACGAACGTGTGTCCCGTCTGTCTCGGGCTCCCGGGCGCGCTGCCGCGCATGAACCGCGAGGCGGTGCGGCTCACCGCCGTTTCCGGCCTCATGCTCGGCTGCGAAATCGCCGAACACGCGGAATTCGACCGGAAGAACTATTTCTATCCGGACATGTCGAAGAACTACCAGATCTCGCAGAACGCCCATCCGCTCTGCATCGGGGGCGGCGTGGACGTGCCGGCGGGCGGCGTGGCGGGCGCTCCGCTCCGGCGCATCCGGATCAACCACATCCACCTCGAAGAGGACGCGGCGAAGATCAACCACTACGCGCGCCATTCCGGCGTGGACTACAACCGCTGCGGCACGCCGCTCATGGAGATCGTCGGGGAGCCGGACCTCACGTCGCCCGACGAAACGATGGCGTACCTCCAGGCGCTCCGGCAGATCCTCGTCTACGCCGGCGTGTCGGACTGCAACCTCGAAGACGGCAACATGCGCTCCGACGTGAACGTGTCGCTGCGCCCGGAGGGAACCGACAAGCTCGGCACGAAGGTGGAAATCAAGAACATGAACACCTTCAAGGGCATCCACGCCGCCCTCGAATTCGAGATCGCCCGGCAGACGGCGATTCTCGACGGTGGCGGTAAGGTCGTCCAAGAGACGCGCCGCTGGGACGCCGAGCTGGGCGAGACGTTTTCGATGCGCACGAAGGAAAACGCGCACGACTACCGCTACTTCCCCGAACCCGACCTCCTGCCCGTCGAGATTCCGCGCGCGCTGGTCGAAGAATGGCGAGCCGCCCTGCCGGAGCTTCCCGAGCGCAAGAAGGCACGCTTCCAGTCGGACTTCGGCCTGCCGGAGTACGACGCCGGGGTTCTCTCCGCCGAGCGCCCGCTCGCGGACTTTTTCGAAAAGACCGTCGCCGCCGGCGCGCCCGCGAAACTCGCCGCGAACTGGATCATGGGCGACCTGCTGCGCCTCCTCGGCGCCGCGGGGCGCGGCATCGCGTCGCTTTCGACCGTGACGCCGCAGTCGCTCGCGTCGCTCCTGTCGCTCGTCGAAAAGAAGACCGTGAACGGCCCGACCGCCAAGGAACTCCTCGAAGAGCTCTTCGAAAAGGGAGGCGACCCGGCCGCGATCGTGAAGGAACGCGGACTCGCCCAGGTTTCCGACGCGGGAGCGGTCGAGGCCCTCGCGCGCCAGGCGGTCGAGGCCAACCCGAAGCCGGCGGCGGAGTTCCGCGCCGGAAAGAAGGCGAGCCTCCAGTTCCTCGTCGGGCAGGTGATGAAGCTTTCGCGCGGCAAGGCGAACCCGAAACTCGCCGCGGAAGCCCTCTTGAAAATCCTTTCGGAGTGAGCGCCGGGAACCTCCGGGCCGCCGGCCCGGCCGCGACGTTCCGCCGCGGCTTCGCGGACGCCCTGCCGATCTGCTTCGGCTACTGCGCGGTCGCCTTCACGATCGCGGCGGCCGCCATCGCGCGCGGATTCCCTCCGTGGGCGCCGTCCCTGATGTCGCTCACGCACTTTTCCGGCACGAGCCAGGGCGCGATCGTCGGCCGGCTCGATTTCACCGCCCCGGCCACCGCGGGCTTCGCGGAAGTCGCGCTTCTCTGCATCGCCCTCAACCTGCGCTACGCGCTCATGGCGCTGGCGCTTTCGCAGAAGCTCCCGCCCGGCACCGGGCTGCGGGGGCGCCTCGTCGCCGCCGTGTCCGTGACGGACGAAATCGTCGCGGTCGCCGTCTCGCGCCCCTTTTCCGTCACCATCCCCTACGTGGGCGGTCTCTGCGTCTCGAGCATGCTCGGATGGAACGGCGGAACGCTTCTGGGCGTCGCCGGCACGGCGCTGCTGCCGGAGCGCCTCGTCGCGCCGCTTGGCATCGCGCTCTATGCGATGTTCGTCGCGATCGTCGTGCCCGCCGCCAAGGCCTCGCGGAAGACGCTCTTCTGCGTCCTCGCCGCCATCGTCGCAAACGTCGCGCTGTCGCTCCTTCCGGCGTCCGTCCGTCCGCCCTCCGCGCTCGCGGTGCTGCTTTCGGGCGTCGCCGCCGCGGCCGCGACGGTCCTCGCCTTCCCGCCGTCCGGGGAAACGGAGGTCGCGCAATGAGCCGCGAACTCCTCCTGCCCCTCATCCTCCTCGTCGCGGCGGCGTCCTTCCTCCTGCGCTTCGTCCCGATGGCGCTCCTGCGAAAGCCGATCCGCAGCCCCCGCCTCGTCGCGTTCGTCGGGCTTCTCCCCTACTCCATCCTTGCGGCGATGGTCGTTCCCGGCGTCTTTTCCTCCGCGGGGAGCCTCCCCGCCTCCGCCGCCGGATTCGCCGCCGCGCTTGCGCTCGCCCTTCTCGGCCGGTCCCTGCCCGTCGTCGCCGCCGCCGCGGCCGCCGTTGCCGCCGCGGTCTGCCTTTGCGCCTGAAGGGCGCGCTTGTGGTATAGTCCGCTTCGCCATGGACAACGGATTTTTCGTCGGGTGCCACCTTTCGGCGGCGGAGGGGTTCCGGGGCCTCGCGCGGGATGCGATCGCGGTCGGCGCGAACGTGTTCCAGTTCTTCACGCGCAATCCGCGCGGCGGGGCCGCAAAACCGCTCGATCCGGAGGACGTCTCCTCGTTTCTCGCAACGGCGCGGGAGCGGCGCTTCGGCCCGATCCTCGCGCACGCGCCGTACACGCTCAACGCCTGCTCGGCGAAGCCGGAGGTCCGGCGGTTCGCCCGCGAGACGTTCGCGGACGACCTCGCGCGCATGGAAGCCGTCCCGGGCAACCTCTACAATTTCCATCCCGGTTCGCACGTCGGCCAGGGTGCCGAAACCGGCGTCGCGCTCGTCGCCGAAACGCTCGACGCGGTGCTTCGACCGGAGCAGACGACGACCGTGCTGCTCGAAACGATGTCCGGCAAGGGGAGCGAAATCGGCGGGACGTTCGAGGAGCTGCGCGCGATCATCGACCGCACGGCGCTCGGCGACCGGCTCGGCGTCTGCCTCGACACCTGCCACGTCTGGGACGCCGGGTACGACATCGTGCGCGACCTCGACGGCGTGCTGCGCCGCTTCGACGCCGCGGTGGGCCTTTCCCGCCTCCGCGCGATCCACCTGAACGACAGCAAGAACCCCCTCGGCTCGCGCAAGGACCGTCACGAGAAACTCGGTCTCGGCCACATCGGGCTCGACGCCCTCGCGCGCGTCGTGAACCATCCGCTCCTGCGCCACCTGCCCTTCTACCTCGAAACCCCGCAGGACGACCTCTCCGGCTGGGCTTCCGAAATCGCGACCCTCCGCTCCCTCCGCACCTAACGCCATGGCCCGCATTGGAATTTTCGGCGGCTCGTTCGATCCGGTCCACGAAGGTCACCTCGCGCTCGCCCGCCGCGCGCTCGACGTCGCGAAGCTCGACAAGGTCGTCTTCGTGCCGGCCGCGGACTCGCCCTTCAAAATCGGCCGCATGGCCGCCCCCGCCGCCGAGCGCGTCGCGCTGCTGCGCCGCGCGCTCGCCGGGGAACCGCGCTTCGAGGTTTCGACGTTTGAAATCGACCGCGGCGGGGTTTCGTACTCGGTCGAGACGGTGGAGGCGCTGCGAGCGTCCTCCCCGCCCGGAACGGAATTCGTCTTCCTGATCGGCGCCGACAATCTCGCGACGCTCCACGCCTGGCACCGCGCTCGGGATCTCGTGAAACTCTGCTCGTTCGTTTCCTTCGGCCGCGCGGGGACGCGGATCGACCCCGCCGCGCTCGGGTTCGATCCGGAGACGAACGCGCGGCTCGCGGCCGGGTACGCCGGCGATTTCGACTGCCCGGTCTCCTCGACCGACGTCCGCGCCCGTCTCGCGCGCGGGGCGTCCGTGCGCGGCCTCGTGCCGCGCGCGGTCGAAGACGCGCTCGCGTCGTCGCCCTCGTACGGCCCGAAAGACTGCATCCTCGTCGACGCCGGAAACACCTCGACAACCATCGGCCGCTGGGATGGCCGCGCCGTCTCCTGCGTCGCGGCCGTGCGCGGCGGCGTGCGCAACCCCGACGAAGCCGCGGTGGCCCTCGACGCCGCCGGCGCGCGCCACTGCGGCGCCGCCTTCCTCGCGAGCGTGGTGCCGCAGGACGACGCCCGCTGGGCCTGGCTGTTCGACCGCCTCTACGGCCTGCCGCTCGAAAAGCTGACGCACGAAACGCCGCTCCCGCTCGCCATCGACTACCCGCGCCCGGAGCAGATCGGCGCGGACCGTCTCTGCGACGCCGCGGGCGCGCTCGCGCGCCACGGCGCGCCCGTGGCCGTCGCCGATTTCGGCACGGCGCTCACGTTCGACGTCGTGGACGCGCGGGGAGCGTACATCGGCGGCCTCATCGCTCCGGGTCTTCCGCTCATGACCGGGTACCTCCACGAAAAGACGGCGAAGCTCCCGGCCGTGGAACTCGCCGGCGAGCCTCCGCCATGGGGCGATTCCACCGAAAACGCGATGAAGCTCGGCGCCAAGCTCGGGCACCGCGGCATGGTACGCGAAATCCTCGACTTCGTGCGCTCGAAGACCGGCCCCGAAACGGCGTTCTGCGCCACCGGCGGCTACGCCGCGTGGGCGCTGGAAGGCTTTCCCGGAGTCTCGATCGAGCCCGACCTCACGCTCTTCGGCCTCGGCACGATCTGGAACCACGCGCGCGCGAAAGCGTGAGCCGCCGCGCACGGACGCCTACGGGCGCTGCGCCGCAGCCCGTTTCGCGAGGTAGTGCGGCGAGGTGCCGGGTTCGCCCCAGGCGATCGTTTCGCCGATGGAGGCGATGCGGCGTTCGAGGCAACCGCGGCACTGGTCCGAGGTTTCCTCCAGGCAGGGCTTGTTTTCGTAGAGCCGGTAGTCCCGGCGGTACGCGGTGTCGGTGACGTTGGGCATCACGACGTTCGCGCCGGCCTTGAGCGCGCGTTCGCGCCCGTCCGGGGCGAGGCTCTGCAGCACGGTCGTCGCGGCGAGGTTCCGGTCGTGCAGGAAAAGACGCGTCGCAGCCACCATGTCCAGACCCAGCGCGAGCTGGCGGGCGGGGTCGACGCAGACGGCGCCGAGCGGCGTCTGCGAATGCGGCAGAAACGGTCCCATGCCGATCATGTGGATGTTCTCGTCGCGGAAGAATTCAATGTCGGCGGCAAGGTCGTCCGCCGTCTGGCCGGGCAGCCCGATCATGACGCCGCTGCCGACCTGGTAGCCGAGCCGTCCAAGCGCGCGAAGGCAGTCGCGGCGCCGCGTCCAGGAATGGTCGGCGGGGTGGAGCGTCGCGTAAAGCGACGGGCTGGAGGTCTCAATGCGTAGGAGATACCGCACCGCCCCCGCTTCGCGCCAGAGCCGGTAGACCTCCTCGGTCTGCTCGCCGAGCGAGAGCACGATCGCGAAGTCTTCGCCGCCGAAGGCGCGAATCGCGCGGACAATCCGCGCGACCGATTCGGCGTGCGCAGCGCCTTCGATTTCGCCGGATTGGAGCACCACGGAGCCGTAACGCCGCTCGAACGCCCAGCGGGCCATCCGCACCACGTCCGCTTCGGGAATCACGTAGCGGTGCACCGCCGTGTTGTCGCGCCGGAGGCCGCAGTAGAAGCAGTTTTTCGCACAGACGTTGCCGATTTCCACGAGTCCGCGCAGAAAGACGCGTGGACCGGAAACGCGGAGTTTCACGCCGTAGGCGGCGGCGTGGAGCGCCGCGCGCTCCGCCTCGTCCGCCGGGGAAAGGATCCGCACGAGCTCTTCGTGCGAGAGCGCGAGCGGCGCCGCCGCCGCCCGCGAAAGAAGGTCGTCGAAAGAATCCACGGTTAGCGGAAGACCATGAGGGTCATCTTCGGTGCCGCGAGGGTGCTGAAGCGCAGGGTCGAGGATTTTTCCGTCCCGTTCTCGTCCGTCACTTCGACTTCGAGAAAATAATTCGTCTCGGCACGAAGTCCCGCAAGGACGAGGACGTTTCCGTTAGGCGCGGAAACCAACTCCGAAGCGCTTCCCGCCACGAATGCGGCCCCTGCGCCATCGTACTTGGCGGCGACAGAACCGAAATTGACGTTGGAATCCTTCGTGTCATACACCCACTTGAAGCGGCGGTAGTTGTCGGAGGCCTTGAATTCCAATTCGAAAGTCGTCGTGGCTTTGTCCGGATCGAGTTCGATTTGAATCTCCTTCCAGGCAATGGCATTGGTGGAACCCGTGGAAGCGTAGAATTTAACGACAGGGGCGTTCGCAGCGCTGGCCTTGCGCATCGTGAACGCAAGGTTTGTCACGGAGGCCGGATACAGCGCCGAAATGGCGAAATCCCGGGCATCGTCGAATTTCACCGGATTGGCGTTGAAGGACGATCCCGGCTGCCATCCCGTTCCGGAAAGGACCCAACCGCCGGGAAGGACCCGGTCGTAGAAGCGCTCGCGATCGACACCAACGTCGGTCGCCGTGTCCGATCCGGTCCACAAACGGTAGGCGTAGGATGCGGCGCGGAACTGCGGAGTTTCGTCCCAAGCGACGGATGCGGTGTGAATGTCAACTGCTTTCACCACGATCGCCGGTTCGACGAGCGCGGGGCGCGCAAGGACGCTGAAGACGATGTTCGTCGAAAACGACCCGGAGTCGGTCGTAAAGGTCGCGGTGAAGGTCGTGCCCTCGTCTCCGGCGGACGGCGTCCAGAAGAACGCGCCGGCGGAGAAGGTCGGGGCGGTGCCGGAGGCGGCGGGGGAGAGGCCGTCGAACGAAACGGCGAGCGGCTCGCCGTCGCGCTCCGCCGAAACGGAGAACGTCTTGTTGGACACGACGGCCATGACAGCGTCGCCGGCGCCGGCGGTCGCGGACCACTCCGGGGCGAGGACGTTTTCCAGCGTCCTGCCGGTGACGCCCGCGCTCCACGTCGAGTTGCACGAGGTCGAATCGTCGCCAAGCGCCTTCACGCGAATCGTGTAGTCGCTGTTCCAATTGAGATCGGTGAAGGTCGTGGCCGTTCCGGTGACAGCGGCGTCGTAGGCGACACGCGCGCCGGAACCGTCTCGCAGTTCCACCGCGTAGCCCGTCGCGTCCGCGACGGCGCCCCAAGAGAACGCGAGCGTGGTCATCGTCGCCTCGCCAGCCGTCGCGACCGGCGCGGCAAGAGGGGTGAGATTCGGATTGTACACCTGCGTCACCTTCACGGCGTCTATCGCAAACTGTTTCTCATTGATCGCCGAATCCGGTTCAAAGCGGAGGAAAAAGCGTTCGGGCAGGTTCTGCACGGTGGCCGAAAGCGATTGTCCGTCCTGCGCTGTAATGTCCGTTACAGATGTCGAAGAAAGTTTAGGGGCTTCGACGGAACTGTGCCAATTCGTGGCACCCGTATCCGCGTCGATCGCGAATACATGGACCGTCACAACCTTGCGGGATGTCGTAGCCGTTGGTGTCACCGCATAGAAGGAAACGGACGCCGATCCGCTTGTCGCATTGTTGGCAAGCAAGATGGAGCGTGTCTGCGCGTAGCCGGAAACCTCCTTCGTACCTACTGCGGCACATGAACGCCTTGCACCGACGAGGATTCCCGTCCAATCTGATTCGTCGCAGTTGAATGTCCCGCCGGTCAGAGGGGCGAGATTCGCCGATGAGGATCCCCACGAATTGTCTTGGCTTGTGAAATTCTCCTCGAAAATCGTTGCACGGACCAGCCCGCCGGCAAGCAGCGTCGTGACGGACAACGGTTCGGACTGGGCGGACTCCACGTACTCTTCCGAGCCTTCGGCGGCGAGGGCCTTGACGCGAACCTTGTACGTGGTGTCCGACAATAGGCCGGTCCAAACCGTGCCGGATGGCGAAACAGAGCCGGAGACGGAACCGGCCGCGTTCCCCTGTCCGTCCAGCACATTCACCTCATACGAATCCGCGTGTTCGTCGCCCGTCCACGAAAGCGTGAAGCCGGAAGCGGTGATGGGATAAGCCTCAAGATCGGTTGGGGTGTTCAGCGCCACCGGCCCGACCGGCGTGTCCCCGCCGCCGGAGGGAGAATCGTCGTATGTCACGACGATAGATTGAACATACAAAGCATAGGATGTTTTATTGTTTTTCGGAAGCAAACTGGAAATGGAAAGCACCATCTCACCAGAAAGCGTGGTTTCCGATGTGAATTCGTATGCCGTGGCAGTACTCGTAAGATTCGTTGTAGCCGGAGAAAGAGCGATTCCTCCGACCGACACGGAAACTTTTGATTTATTGGCATCCGAAGCATCGTTGAGAGCTTTGGCAACCTTGGCCGTCAAGGTCACTTTTGTGATGCCGCCGTCAAACGAAGAAGCCGGAATGGAATACGAAACACCATACGCGGCCTTTCCTGTTACTCCAATTTGAAGGCTTGAATCAGTCCAAGCGAAAGAAGTTTCTGTTGAATCCACCCATGAATATGTCGGCGTGATGGTAACACCATCGATTGTTTTTGCTCCATGGTCGTCTTTGCTAGACGGGGCGTAGGTCCATGAGAGGATGTCCGCCCTTGATGAGAAGGGGGCGAGGGCCGCGGTGGAAACAATGGCAGCGGCGATGGTTGATCGGATTTTCATGGGATTGTTTGTGTGTTGTGTTTGCGTTGTTTATGTGCGTGTTTGAATTCTGAATCAAATCAAATGGGCGTTAGCCATGGAGGAGGCGGTCTCCAGACCGCCGGGAGGCACGTTGACGGCGGACTGGAGTCCGCCTCCCCTCTGAACGGCGGCGGGCACAGAGGCGTCAGCCAGAGGGGCGGCGGTCTCCAGACCGCCGGAGCGCACGTTGACGGCGGACTGGAGTCCGCCTCCCCTCTGAACGGCGGCGGGCACAGA
>CAMNCG010000131.1 GCA_946534105.1 uncultured Verrucomicrobiota bacterium | reverse complement strand
AAGCGCAAGCCCGCGTACGGGCGCGCCATGCCGCTGACAACGTTTGGTCACACCCTTCCGCCGGACGGCGGTTGCGCGGGGGGCGGAGGTTCGGGTATAATGCGGCCCCATGAGAGGCGACAAAGTTTTCAAGATCGACCCGGCGTCGGCGCCCCGCGGTCTGCGCAACCCCGTTTCGCGCTTCCTCGTGGAGCATGCCGTCGGACTTCCCAAGCTCGACCGCATCATCGACGACGCCCGCGCCGTGCTGGCGCGCGGCGAAGAGACGGAGTTCGTTCCGGCGGTCCTGCGCGGGATGAACATGGCGGTGGAAGTTTCCGAGGAAGACATCGCGCAGATCCCGAAGACCGGTCCCGTCATCCTGGTCTCGAACCATCCGTTCGGCGGCATCGAGGGCGTGGTCCTGATGGACATCCTCCGCCGCGCCCGGCCGGACTACAAGGTGATGGCCAACTACATCCTCTCCGCGATTCCGGAGATGCGCAAGGACTTCATCTTCGTGAACCCGTTCGGCTCGGCGGCCGCGGCGCGCGAGAACATCCGTCCGCTCCTCGAAAGCGTGAAGTGGCTCCGCGACGGGCACGCGATCGGCGTGTTTCCGGCGGGCGAGGTTTCCTCGATCGACCTCAAGCGCCGTCTCGTTCGCGACCCGCCGTGGAGCGAAACGATCGCGGCGCTCGCGCGCAAAACCGGCGCCACGGTCGTGCCGATGCACTTCTGCGGGCGCAATCCGGCGCTTTTCCAGCTCGCCGGCCTCGTGCATCCGCGCCTCCGGACCGTTCTCCTGCCGCGCATGACGGCGCGCCAGAAGCGCCGCACCATCACGGCGTACGTCGGCAAGCCCATCTCCCCGGGCGAGGTCGCGCGCACGGAGAACGACGCGCGGCTCACGAGCCTCATGCGCCTGCGCTCGTACGCGCTGGAAGGGCGCGCGCCGGACAAGAAGAAGTTTTTCCGGCTGCCGAAGAAGCGCAAGGCCGGACCGGGCAAGGCCGAGGAGATCATCCCGGAAACGCCGCGCGAAGAGGTCGAGAAGGCCATCGCCGCGCTGCCCCCCGAGTGCTTTCTGCTTTCCGGCTCCGGGCTCGACGTCTATTTGGCGACCCTGCCGCCGGAAAACCCGGTCATGCGCGAAATCGGGCGCCTTCGCGAAATCACCTTCCGCGCGGTGGGGGAGGGGACCGGCCGCCCCACGGACGTGGACGTGTACGATCCGCACTACCGCCACCTCTTCCTCTGGGATCCCGGGGAACGCCGGATCGTGGGGGCGTACCGGCTCGGGCTCGTCCCGGAAATCCTGCCGCGCTTCGGCGTGGACGGGCTCTACACGCATTCCCTGTTCCGCTATTCGGCGAAACTGCTCGACAAATGCGGTCCAAGCATCGAGATGGGGCGGTCGTTCGTGCGGCCGGAGTACCAGCGGGCCTTCGCGCCGCTCATGATGCTCTGGAAGGGCATCGGCGCGTTCATCGCGCGCAATCCGCAGTACCACAGCCTTTTCGGGCCGGTTTCGATCAGCGCCGCGTACCGCGACGAATCCCGCAACCTCCTTCTCCGCTCGCTCCGCCTCTCCAACTTCGCCGGCGAGCTCGCCCGCTTCGTCCGGCCGCCGCGGCCCCCGCGGCGCGGCCGCAGGGCGGAGTGGAAGGGCAAGGACTACGAAAGCCTCGTCGCGAACACCGACCTCGTCGGTTCGATCATCTCCGACCTCGAAAGCGACAAGAAGGGCATTCCGGTGCTGGTGAAGCAGTACCTGAAGCTCGGCGGCCGGATCCTCGCCTTCAACGTGGACCCCGACTTCGGCGACTGCATCGACGGGCTGATCCTCGTCGACCTGCGCCGCACCGACCCGAAGGTCCGGGCTCACTACATGGGCGCCGAGGCGGACGCCCGTTTCCGCGAATACCACGGGCTTTGACATGGAAGACGGGGAGACATCCGCGGCGCAGGAAGAGAAGCCGTCCGGCCGCCGCCGGCACCATTCGTCCGACCCGGGCGAGTCCCGCTTTGCGGTCGCCGCGGTTTCCGATGCCCTTCACGCGGTCGGGTTCTGGCTGGCGGGCGCCGTGGCGCTCGTTTCCCCTTGGCTCTTCGCGTCCTGGGAGATGTGGTGGTTCTGGAGCGTTTGCACGGTCCTGTGCGTCGCGCTTGCCGCTTCCGGCGCGGCGACGGTGCTCGACGAGGCGTATCTGCGGCCGAACCACCAGCTCGATCCCCACCACCGGCACGTCCCCGCTCGGGCCGTCGCGTTCCTCGCCAGCTGCGTGCCGTTCCTCGTCTACGCGCTCGCGCGCGCCGCGCACCCCTCGGGGCGGGGCAGTCCGATCGTCGCGATGGAGAGCGAGCGGAGCCTGCTGCTCTTCTTTACCCCGCTTGCGCTCGGGCTCGTGCACCTGCTCTCGTCCCGCACGGTCTGGCGCGCTCGGCTCGTGCGGCTCCTGATGGCGGATTTTGTGCTTGTCTGCGCCTGCGCGGTCGCGACCCACTTCGCGAACGGCGACACGCAGATTCTCTGGGTGGCGGCGAACGATTTCCACTACGTCGGCCGCGCCTCGGCGCCGTACTACTGCCCGAACCATTTCGTGGATTTCGCCGGCGCGGGGATGTTCGTCTTCCTCGCAACGGCGCTGACGCCCCGCGTCCGCCTCCGGACGCTCCTTCCGGCGCTGCTTGGCGCCGCCTTCTGCGGCTGGGCGGCGTTTCTCTCTCTTTCCCGCGGCGGCATCGCGTCGATCGCCGCGACCCTCTTCCTCGGCGTGCCGCTCTTCGCGTTTCTCACCCGGCCGGCATGGGTGCGCGCGCTCTGCGCGACGCTCGTCGTGGCGGTCGTCGCCTGCGGCGTGACGCTCGTGCGCACCACGGACAACGCGCTCGTCGAGCGCTATTCCGGAAATTCCGTCTGGAAAGCCTGGGTCTCCTCGGAAAACACGTCCGAGTTCCTTGACAAGTTCAAGGACGCCTTCTGGTTCGGGTTCGACCGGGGCCAGTACATCGGATCGGCCCTTCGCGCCTGGAAATCGAATCCTGTCTGGGGCATCGGCCCCGGCCAGCATTCCAACCGCTGGGCGCAGTTCGAGGCGTCGGAGGACGGCGTCCGGCCGACGTTGCCCGATCTTTCCGACATGAGGTTCCCCCGTCAGCGCGGCTACTACAAGCACCTGTACGAGGTGCACAGCGACTGGACGCAACTGCTCGAAGAGTACGGGATCGTCGGCTTCGCGCTGTTCCTCGTCCCCGCGATCTGTCTCGCCCTGACGCTCTACCACCGCATCCGCACGTGTTCCGACGGCGACGCCCGGACGATCGACCGCGCGCTTCCGCTCGGGACGCTTCTCGTGTTCTTCATGCTCGCGCTGCACTGCGTCTTCGACTTTTCGCTGCAGCTTCCGGCGACGGTCTGGCTCTTCGCGACTCTGGCCTCGATTTCGGTCCTTTCCGAAGGCGAGGCCGTCGCGTAGCGGGGGCGCCGCCGGCCCGCCGCGCCCGGCGCTACCGCGCGGCCCCCGCCGGGGCGAAGTGGTCGTAGCCGGTTTCGGGGAGCGGGGAAGCGCCGGAGGCGCCGAGGAGGACGACCTCGCCGCCGGGAGCCGGCGCGAGGGCCCGGCCGACCGCCGAAAGCGGCGTACCGGGAAAGGCGGCCGCGAAATCGGAGAGGAGCGAAGCGTCGGACGCCGGGGCGGCGAACGCGAGCTCGAAGTCTTCGCCGTCGCCGAGCGCGGCGGCGAGGGGGTCGGACGCGCGGCGCGCGGCCGGCGAAAGGGGGACCGCGGCGGGGTCGAGCGCGAGGCGGACGCCGGAGGCGCGCGCGAGGTGCCAGAGTTCGGAGGAGAGTCCGTCCGAAACGTCGATGGCCGCGCGCACCCCGCGCCGGCGGAGCCAGGCGCCCTCGGCGAGGCGCGGTTCGAAATCGAAGTGCTTTCCGGAGGCGTAGGATCCGCCGAGCGCGCCGGTCGCGAAAAGGACGTCCCCGGGGCGCACGCGGTCGCGGCGCATCGCCTCCCCGCGCGGCACGGCGCCGGCGCAGAACACGTGGAGCGACACGGCGTCGCCGCGGGAGGTGTCTCCGCCGACGACGGCGACGCCGTGCCGGCGGGCGAGCGCGGCGAGCCCTTCGAGAATCCCGTCCGCGAACGCGACCGGCGTCGAGGGCGGCGCGGCGAAATCGACGAGCGCCCAGCGAGGCTCGGCGCCCATGGAGGCGAAATCGGAAAGGACGCGCGCGAGCGCCTTGCGGCCGATGCGGCGCGGGTCGTCGGAAGAAAGAAAATGCCGGCCCTCAACGAGCGGGTCGGCCTTGAGGACCAGCTCCTCGGCGGGCGAGGGAGGAGCGACGAGAGCGCAGTCGTCGCCGGCGCCGAGCGAAACGTCCGTCCGGCCGGGCAGGAGGGGGCGGAGGCGCGAGACGAATCCGCGCTCGCCGAGCGAACCGAAATCGGCCGCCGCGGCGCCGGCGTGGCCTACTTCGCCCATTCGAGGACTTCCGGCGGGAGCGGGCCCACGGATTCCACGAGCACGTCGAGCGTCTCGTCGTCGAAATCCGGGTCGGGGAGCGTCACGACGTCCCCGGCCTTCGCGCCGGCGACGCGGAGGGCGATCGGCGCCTGGCAGGAGACGATGCCGAGCGCCTTGTCGAAATCCCAGAGCCCGAGGATCGAAATCGTGCGCTTCGCGCCGTCGGGGTAGGCGAGGCGGACGCACGTGGCGACGCCGGCCGTTTCGCCGGGCTCGACCTTGGAATAGTCGAACGGCTTCACCTCCTTCAACTCCTTCTGGAGCGTTTCGAGGCGGGAGAGCAGCTGGCGCTCCTTGGCGCGGGCGCTTTCGTACTCGAAATTCTCCGAGAGGTCGCCGAATTCCTTCGCTTCCTGGATGTCGCGGCGGTTCTGCGGCAGCTCCTCGCCCACGAGGCGCGAAAGGCGCGCCTCGCGTTCCCTCCACGAACGGTGGGACGTGGCGTTTTCGGGAGGTTGCATCGGCTAGCCCTTCGTCCAGGCGAGGACCTCGGCCGAAAGCGGGCCGACGGACTTCACCGTGACCGTGCGCACGGCGTCCTCGCCGGCGGGGATTTCGACCGTGTCGCCTTCCTTGTGGCCCGCGAGGGCCTTGGCGAGCGGCGTCTGGTGCGAGAGGATGCCGAGCTCCGGGGCGGAGTCCCAGTCTCCGAGGATCGAGTAGGTCTTTTCCGCGCCGGATTCGTCGGCCACGACGACCGTGGAGCCGAGGCCGGCGAGGCCGTTCTGCGGTACGCCCTCGAAATCGAACGCCGAGACGCGCTTGAGGTCCGCCTCAAGTTGGGTCTGGCGGGCGACGAGTTCGCGCTCCTTGGCGCGGGCGCTCTCGTATTCGAAGTTTTCGGAAAGGTCGCCGAAGCCCTTGGCGAACTCGATGTCCTTGCGGTTCTGGGGCATTTCGACGTCGAGGAGGTGCCGGAGCTGCGCCTGGCGCTCGCGCCACGTGCGCTGGCTCGTCACGTCGTCGCGCGAGAACGGGACGGCGGCCGGCGCCGGCTCTTCCGCGGCGGCGGCGCCCGTCGCGCCCTCGATGCCGGGGAAGGCGCGCTCGAGGAAGGCGACGAGGTTGCGCTTGCGGAGCGGCTCCCAGACGCCATCCAGCGACTTCACGCGGACGAAGATCGCGGTGCGCTCTTCCGGGGTCATGTCCTTCAGGATCGGCGCGAGCCACTTGGAGCCTTCGTCGACTTCGAGCACCTTGCCGTCCGCGACCTCCTTGCGCCCGGCGATGAACATCTTCTTGAGGTCGTTGCGCATGCGCAGGTTTTCCTTGTCGACGCCCATGGAGAGCGCGACGCTCGCGATCGACGCGATCGCGAACGGGGAAACGGTGGCGTAGACGAGGGGCTGGAGGGTCTTCGAGGCCTGCGCGCGGCAGAGCCAGCGCAGGAGCGGGAGCGAGAGCCCGACGGGGGCGGCCTCCGCCGCTTCGTCCTCGTCCGGAACGGCTTCGGGATCGTAGACGCTCTGCTGGAGGAACTGGTCGCGGACCATCGCGGCGAAGTCCGCCTTGGCGGGGCCGCCGATCAGCTTGGGCACGACGTGGTCGACGAGGTTCGACGTCATGCGCGGGACGGCGGCGACGAACGCGCGGGCGACCTCGGCGTCGGAATCGAGCGGGATCTTGGAAAGGACGCTCTCCATGAGGGAGGCGGGGAGCTTCTTGGCGGCGTCGAGGACGATGGCGGGCTTGGAGAGCGTCGCCACGATGTCGATCTCCACCGGATCGTCCTTCACGCCGTCGGAATGCTCGGGCAGTTCGCCGACGAAGGCGAATTCGTCGAGCGTGTTGGCGCGGGATTCTTCGTCGGTGAAGCGGAGGCGGACGGGCAGGGTCTTCAGGCCGGCTTCGAGCGCGAGCACGAGCGCGCGGACCTTCACCTGGTTGCCGAGCCGCTTGTCGGCGACGCAGGCCTTGACCGCGTAGGCGAGGCGGTCGCGCATGGCGTCAAGCCGGGCGGCCTTCGCCGCGTCGTCGAGCGCCGCGAAATCGGTGCGGAGGTAGATGGCGACCTGGTCGAGGATCGCCTTGGGATCGTGGTTCGAGAGGAAGCGGCGGAAGGTGGCCGCCGAGGCCTCGCGGGCGCCGCGCTCGGCGTCGGCCCAGTATTCGAGGTCTTCGTTCTTCTTCGCGGTGGCCGGGACGTGGACCTCCGGATCGTGCAGGAGCTGCGCGCGGGCCTTGGTCCAGAACGGACGCCAGTCGGTGCCTTCGGGCAGGACGGTCGCGAGGAGCAGTTCGCGCAGGCGCGAAAGCGGCATCTTGCCGAAGGACTTGAGGGCGAGCTTCACCACTTCGCCCGGTTCGCGCTTGGCGAAGGCTTCCGGATCGGCGTGGCGGAGGGAGAGCACGTGGTCGGGGCCGACGAGGCGGAGCGAGTCCGCCGCGAAGGCGAAGCCGATCTTGCGCGGGTGTTCGGGATCGGAGTCGAACCGCACGACGACGGTCTTGTAGAAATCGTCGAGCGATTCCACGAGGCCGTATCCGCGCCGCGCGTCGGCGACGGCCGCGCCGGGAACGAACTCCATGAGCAGCGCGAGGCGGTCGATCGCCTCCACCGGGTGGCGGCGGCCGAAGCCGGCGCATTCGATCTTGGCCTGGACGACGCGGTCCTTGGTCGCGGAGGAGAGGATCGCGGCGATTTCGGTGCCGGACGCGATGATGTTTCCGGTCCAGCGGGCCTTGGCGCGGAGCAGGTCGCGGAGGGCGCCGAAGGCGCCGAGGTCGATGAAGCGCTGGAGCAGGACGCTGCATGCGTCGTCCCGCGACTGTTCGAGCTTGGAATCGGTGGCGGCGAATTCCGCGAGGGACTTCATCCAGCCGAGGAGGAGCGCGGGATCGGGCGCCGCGGTCTCGGCCTCCTGGACGATGCGGGCGGCGAGTTCGGTCGAAGAAACGTGGTTGGGGTCGGACATGGCGTGGGTACCGTTTTTTCTACATGAAGGCCCCTCCCGCGCCGCTGGCCGCGGGCCGGGAGGGGAAGGAACGTCGAAGACGGCGCACATGATACCACGTTCCGCGCTTCGCGCAACCCGTCATCGGGCCCCACCGGAAAATTTTCCGGAATCGCACCGAATTCTATGCAAAATATCCATTTGTTGTAAAAGGAATATTTGGCAAGAATCTGGCGCATTTTCGGGTGGTTCGGCCAAGGGCCGGGCGGCGGTCTTGCGCGCATCGGGCGCGACCATGGGATCGGCGCCGCGACCGGCGGCGTCGGTTCGGAAAGCGCACGCACAGGGGCAAAGGCAATGGGCGTTCATGCAAGCGCAAGCCCGCGTACGGGGCGCGCCATGCCGTTGACAACGTTGGGGCGCACCCGCCGATTCGCGCGAAGTGGACAGGCGGGCGGGCGAGGGGTATAATGCCCCGCAACCAACACAACAAGGGGTTCCGGCGCGCGCCGGGCCCGAAAACACGGAAGACAAGACCCATGATGAAACTCGTGCTGCTCCGCCACGGCGAGAGCGAATGGAACAAGCTGAACCTTTTCACCGGATGGACGGATGTCGAGCTGTCCGAGACGGGCGTGCAGGAGGCGAAGAACGCCGGCCGGCTCCTCAAGAAGGAGGGCTACGATTTCGACCTCTGCTTCACGAGCTACCTCAAGCGCGCCATCCACACGCTCAACAACTGCCTCGCCGAGATGGATCGCGAGTGGCTCCCGGTCGTGAAGGCCTGGCAGCTCAACGAGCGCCACTACGGCGCCCTCCAGGGCCTCAACAAGTCCGAGACCGCCGCCAAGTACGGTGAAGACCAGGTGAAGATCTGGCGCCGTTCCTTCGACGTTCCGCCGCCCCCGCTTGCCGAGGACGACGAGCGCAACGCCCGCAGGCAGCCCGCGTACCGCGACGTCGATCCCGCCCGCATCCCGCTCACGGAAAGCCTCGCGATCACCATCGAGCGCGCGGTGCCCTACTACGAGCAGGTCATCCTTCCCGAGATGAAGAAGGGCAGGCGCGTTCTGATCGCCGCCCACGGCAACTCGCTCCGCGCTCTTGTCAAGTACTTCGAGGGTCTTTCCGCCGAGGAGATCGTCGGCGTCAACATCCCGACGGCCTCCCCGCTCGTCTACGAGTTTGACGATGACGGGAAGTTCCAGAAGAAGTTCTATCTCGGCGATCAGGAGGCCCTCGCGGCCAAGATGAAGGCCGTCGCCAACCAGGGCAAGAGCAAGTAGCATCCTCCGCGCGAGCCGCGCCCCGCGTCCCGGGGCGCGGCGACGCCTCCCGACATGTCCGACCGGCCGCCAAAAACGAAGCCGACCGCGCTGCGCAGGACCGCCATGGTCCTGTTTTTCGCATTCGTCGCGGCGGTCGCGGTCTGGGCGGTCGCGGCACTCACGGGAATTTCCCCCTCGGACCAGCTCGGCCGCATCCGCGCGGTCCTTTGCGCCGGGGCGATGCTCCTGCTGTTCGCGACGTTCGAATCGATCCGCACGACCCATCTCAAGGAGCGCTACGCGCTGCTGTGGATCCTGCCCTCGCTCGCGATTCTCGCGCTCGCCTTTTTCCCGGGCGCCCTCCACGCCGTGCGCGGCTATTTCGGCATGGAGTACGGTTCGATCATGGCGGGCGTGGCGTTCCTGTCCCTTCTCGCGGCGGTTTTCGCAATTTCCCGGACCATTTCCCGCAACGAGGACAACATCGCGGCCGTCGCGCGGCGCGAGGCGTGCCTCGAAGAGCGCGAAGCCCGGCTCGAAGCGCGCGTCCGCGCGCTCGAAGCCCGCTCGGGCGCCGCCGGCGGCGCGGGAAAGGATCCCGCCCGGTGAAGGCGGGGGCCGTCGCGCTGGTCGCCGCCGCGCTGGCCGCGGCGGGGTGCGCCGCGCACCGTCCGGCTCCCGTCTTCGTCGAGGCCCCGCCCGCCGTCCAGCGCGCGCCGGGATGGTGCGCGCCGGCTTCGCTTTCCCGCGCGCTCGCCTGCGCCGGGTTTTCGATCGATCAGGCCGAGCTCGCCCGCCGCGGCGGCTGCACGCCCGACGGCGGCGTGGACGTGGCCACGTTTTGCCGCGCGCTGCGCACGACGCTCGCCTTGCGCGGACTCGCGCTTTCGCCACTTCTCGATACGGATCCCGCAGCCGCTTTCGCCATCGCGCGCCGGTACGACCGCGAGGCGGCCCGTCTCGGCTTTCCGCCTCTTTCCCGCGAGGGGGCGGCCGTTGGCGGCACACTGTCGCTCGACGCGCTTTTCGCGGACGCCCGTCCCGAGCCGATGCGGCTCGCGCGGGCCGGGGAGCTTTCGCGCTTCCGCCGCGCCGCCGCCCGCGCGCTGTCGGGCGGGCGACCGGCGCTCTGGGGGGTTGTGCTCGGGATCGTGCCGGAGCCCGGCCCGGTCGGCGCCGTGGTGCGCGGTGGCCACGTGCGGCTCCTCGTCGGTTTCGATCCGGACCGGGGTGTCGTTTCCTATTCCGATCCATGGGCGCCGGATTGCGCGGTGAAGGAGATGGCCGAGGAGGACGCCTGCGCGGTCACAATGTCGCTCTGGGCGCTGGAAGACCGCCCCGGCGCGGTCGCTCTTCCGCGATGAACCGCGCGCGCAGGTTCCGCGTCTTTGCGACGACGGCGCTCGTCGCCGTCCGCCTTTCCGCCTCCGCCGCGACGCTCGTCTCGCTCCGAAACGCCTCGGGGGCGCTGTCCGAGTCGCTCGCCCGCGAGTCGCTTGCGGCGGCTGATCGCGCCGTGGACGCCCTGGCGGCTCGCGCGGAACCCGGCGACGAACGTCTCGCCGCCTGTCTCGCCGCCGCGTCTTTCGGCGCCTCCTCCTCCGCCGGGGACGCCGCGGAGGCGGCCGCGCGGCGCCTCGCCGCGCTCCCGTGGAGCGGCGGGGACGCTTCGCGCGCGGCGTTCGCGGCGTTCGCCGCGTCGCTTTGCGCTCGTCCGCTCCCCGCGGTCTTTCCCGAGCGGCTGTCGCGCGCGGCGGAGACCGGCGCGCTTTCTCCCGGAGCGGCCGTGCTCGCGTTTCTCGCGCTCGACGCCGCGTCCG
>CAMNCG010000130.1 GCA_946534105.1 uncultured Verrucomicrobiota bacterium | reverse complement strand
TCACGACGCATTCGCGGGCGAGGGCGTTGACGAGCCACGGCTGGCCGCGCGTGAATTCCCAGACCTTCTCCAGCGCCGCCTTCTCGAAGACCTGCCCCGTCGCCCCGGTGTGCTGCGCGTAGAGGGCGGAGACTTCCGCTTCGGTGAAGTTGCGCAGCATCAGGTCTTCGGTGATGACATTGAACGGGCTGATCTGGCCGAGCGATTCGCCGTCAGGGCGGATTTGCGCCTTGTAGTCCCGCACATCGAGCATGCCGACAAGCGCGATGGAAACGGGGAACGGAATGCGGGCGCGGTTCACGTAGCCGTCGCGGAGCTGCCGCAGGAAGGAGATCAGCACGTTTCCGGCGAGGCAGTCGGCTTCGTCGAAAAAGACCACGACCGGCCGTTCGGCCTCCCGGCAGATTGTCCGTAGCGCCGTTCGCACCGCGAGACCGACGCCGCCGTTGGACGGCGGATCGCCTTCGTGCGCGCAAAGTGGCGCCGGAAATGCGGGATCGGAGTGCGCATTGTCGAGAATCAGGTCGCGGATGGCCGCGTTGGAGACGGCCGGATCCGTGGCGTTCTGGAGCGTTTCCAGCGTACAGTAGAGTGCGTAGCGCTCGCCCTTGGCGTTGATTTCGTCAACCAGCGCCTGGACAGCCGTCGTCTTTCCCGTCTGGCGCGGCGCGTGGATGACGAAATACATTTCCTGCTCGACGAGACGCCGTATTTGCGGCATTCTGTCGAGCGCGGGCAGCATGTAATGCTTTGCGGGAAAGCACGGCCCGGCCACGTTGAAGTATTTTTCCATGTCGCGTTCCTTGTCGTTTGCGGCTTCAATTCTAGCAAAACGCGGCGTAAACGCCAAGTTGAAAAGTTGAAAGGAAGGGCGAGGGACAGACTCCATTTCTTCTCGCTGCTGCACCTTTCGGGGGCGGTACGCCGCATCCGCGCCGGACCGTCGCGCTAGAGCACCCGGTCGATGCGATCGAGGGCGCGCTCGACGTTTTCGCGGGAGTTGAAGGCGCTGATGCGGATGAAGCCGGCGCCGCCGCGTCCGAAGCCCGCGCCGGGGGTCGTGACCACCTGCGCCTCGCGCAGGAGCTTGTCGAAAAACGACCACGAATCGGCGCCGCAGTCGAACCAGACGTACGGCGAATTGCGGGCGCCGGTACAACGGAATCCCTTGGCTTCGAGCCGCGACGCGACGAGCGCCGCGTTGGCGAGGTAGCCGTCCACGAGGGCGCGGCACTGCGCGCGACCTTCGGGCGAAAGCGCGGCTTCCGCGGCGCGCTGCACCGGGTACGAGACGCCGTTGAACTTCGTGCTCTGGCGGCGCTTCCAGAGCGGCTGGAGCGGGACGGGCGCGCCGGAGGCGTCGAACGCGCGGCACTCGGCCGGCACCACGCAGTAGCCGCAGCGCGTCCCGGTGAAGCCCGCGGTCTTCGAGAACGAGCGGAACTCGACGGCGACTTCCTTCGCGCCGGGAATTTCGTAGATCGAATGAGGCACGTCCGGATCGCGGATGAAGGCCTCGTACGCCGCGTCGAAGAGAATCAGCGCGCCTGTCGCGCGAGCCCAGTCCACCCACGCCGCGAGCCGTTCCCGGGAGGCGACGGCGCCCGTCGGGTTGTTCGGGAAGCAGAGGTAGGCGACGTCGACCGGCTCGGAGGGAAGGTCCGGCACGAAGCCATTCTCCGCGTTGCAGTCGAGATAGACGAGCCCGGCGTAGCGGCCGTCGCCCGTAGGCGCGCCCGTGCGCCCGGCCATGACGTTGGAATCGACATAGACCGGATAAACGGGATCGGGCACCGCGACGCGCGCGGCACCGTCGAAGATCTCCTGAAAGTTCCCGGTGTCGCACTTCGCGCCGTCCGAGACAAAAATTTCGTCCGGCGAGATGTCGCAGCCGCGCGACTGGAAATCCACGCGGGCGATCGCCTCGCGCAGGAACGCATAGCCGTAGTCGGGGCCGTAGCCGCGGAACGTGGCGTCCGAACCCATCTCGCGCGACGCCTTTTCGAGCGCCTCGACGCACGCCGCCGGAAGGGCGCGCGTCACGTCCCCGATGCCGAGGCGGATCACGTCCGCGCCCGGGTTTTCGGCCTGGTACGCCTTCACGCGGGAGGCGATTTCGGCGAAAAGGTAGTTGGCCTGGATTTTGGAATAGTTCGGATTGACCCGGATCATGGCTGGTTTTCGGAACGTGGTGAACGTTTTCTCCGGCGCGACGCGCGCCGCCGGACCCTTTTTATACCACAAACCCCCTCGCGGTTTTCACGCATCCGGGTGTATGATCCGGACCTGACAAGGTTCCTTCCTCCATGCACACCCCCTCTTCCGGACAAACGAAACGGCTCCTCCGGAGCGTCGCCAAGGCGGCTGTCGCGCCGCCGGCGGGCGGGGCGCCTCTCATGTCGGGAAGCGTGATCGCGGGATTCCCGTCGCCGGCGGAACAGTACGTGGAGCGTCCGCTGGACCTCAACGAACTGCTGGTCGCGCGTCCGGCGGCGACGTATTTCGTCCGGGCGGCCGGCGATTCGATGTCCGGGGCCGGCATCTGCGACGGGGACCTTCTGGTGGTGGACCGCTCGCTTTCGCCCGAAAACGGCTCGATCGTCATCGCGGCCGTGGACGGCGAATTCACGGTGAAGACGTTCCGCTCGGACGCCGACGGCGTGCGGCTCGAAGCCGCCAACCCGGCGTATGCGCCGATCCGGTTTTCCGGGGAAATGGAGCTGCGGGTTTTCGGCGTCGTCACGGCGGTGATCCGCCGGCTGGCGGCGAGACCGCAATGAAACGCGCCGGGGCGAGGAGGAGGCCGTGATCGCCCTTGTCGACGCCAACAATTTCTACGTCTCCTGCGAGCGCGCGTTCGACCCGCGCCTGGAGGGGCGCCCGGTCGCGGTCCTTTCCAACAACGACGGATGCGTGATCTCCCGCTCGCAGGAGTGCAAGGACCTCGGCGTCGAAATGGGAACGCCGCACTTCCGGCTCCGGGACGCCGCCCGTTCGTCCGGTCTCGTCTTCCGATCCTCCAACTACGAACTCTACGGCGACATGTCGGCGCGCATCGTGGCGACGCTCGGCACGTTCACGCCGGACGTCGAGCCGTACTCGATCGACGAATCCTTCCTGCATCTGTCGCTCCGGGAGGGGACGGACCCCGAGGCGCTCGGATCGCGCATCCGGGAAAAAGTCCTGCAATGGACGGGCATTCCGTGCGGCGTCGGCTTCGCGAAGACGCGGACGCTCGCAAAAATCGCGAACCACGCGGCCAAACGAAGTCCGCGCGGCGTGTTCGCGATGCCCGATGACCCTTCGCCGATCCTCGCGGCGCTCCCGGTCGAGGAGGTATGGGGCGTGGGGCGGCGCCTCGGCGCGCGGCTCCGGCGCGCCGGCGTCCGCGACGCGCTTTCGCTCGCATCGGCGGACGCCGCGTTCTTCCGGAACCACCACTTCGCCGTGACGCTCCAGCGCACGGCGCTCGAGCTGCGCGGGATTCCGGCGACGGACGCCGATCCGCTGGAGCGCGAAAACCCGCAATCGGTGAACGTGTCGCGCATGTTCGGCAAGCCGGTTTCGCGCCTCTCGGATCTCGAAGAGGCCGTCGCCGCCTACGCCGCCGCCGCCGCGGAGAAGCTTCGCCGAACGTCCTCCGTCGCCTCGGCGGCCAACGTCTACGTGCAGGAATGCGCGCCGCCCGGCACCGGCGGATGGGGAGACGAAAGAGGGTGGACGCCGTTCCTTTCCCGCACGGCCGCCTTCCGCGCGGCGACCTCCTCCACGCCCGAAATCCTCGCGGCGGCGCGGCCGGCGGTGGCCCGTCTCTTCGTGGAAGGGCGTCGCTACCGGCGCGCGGGCGTCCTGCTCTGCGGCGTCGAACCGGCGTCCGGCGCGGCGGATCTTTTCACGGGCGACCCGGCCGAAACACCCGGCGCGAAACTCTCCGCCGCGCTGGACGCCGTAAACGCGAAATTCGGGCGCGGCACGGTCTTTCCCGCCTCGACCGGCACGATCCGGTCGTGGAAAATGAAGCGGGATTTTCTCTCGCCCTGCCCCACTACCCGCTGGCGGGACGTTCTTGTCGCGAAGGCGTAGCCGGCGCGCCCGACGCGGGGAAACTCCGCGGTTCCCTTCCGGCGCGAAAGACCGGGGGCTTTTCCGGCGCGACCGCGCCGGAGAACCCGGAACCGGAAAGAAGTTTTTCAAGAAGTCCGGCCCGGGCGACGAGATCGGCGAAGGCGGCGAGGTCGCCGAGCGTGCAGGAAGGCGCAAGCGCGGCGGCGCCCTCCCCCTCCCCGCCCGCCGCGAGAAGAAGCGCGGCTCCGAGCGGATCGCCGGCCGCGGCGGCGCGGGCGAAGCAGCGTCGGGCGGCCTCGACGTCGCGGTCGACGCCGAACCCCGCCGCCCAGTAGAGCCCAAGAAGCACTCTGGCGTCGACGTCGCCGCCGGCGGCGGCCCGGTCGGCCCAGAAGACCGCCTTCTGCGGCGCCGGCGCCTTCAGGCCCTCTCCGCGTTCGCAGATGCGCGCGAGCGCGTACTGGGCCGCGGAATCCCCGGCCGCGGCGAGCGCCAGCACCGCCCGGGCGACCTCGACGGCGCTGCCGGCTCCGCCCGTTTCGCGCATCTGCATGGCGGCGGCAAGCGAAAGCCCGGCCTCTCCCGCCCGGCACGGCGCGCCCGCCGCCGCGAACGTGGCGGCGAGCAGGAGAATCGTCCGGACCGGACGGAGAGGAAACGGAAGAGACACGATCGTCATTCTACCATGGAACGGGCCCGGCGGCGTCACTCGTGGCGAAGCGCGACGATCGGGTCGAGGCGGGAGGCGCGCACGGCGGGATAGAGGCCGAAGACGACGCCGACGCCGACGCTGATGCCGAACGCGAGGACGAGGCTCCACGCGGTGACGACGGTCGGCATCCCGGCAAGGAGCGTGACGAGCCACGGGATGAACAGCCCGAGGCCGATCCCGATGCCGCCGCCGACCGCCGAGAGGACGAGCGACTCGACGAGGAACTGAGACACGATCTGCGAGCGCCGGGCGCCGATGGCGCGACGGATGCCGATCTCGCGCGTGCGCTCCGTCACCGTGGCGAGCATGATGTTCATGATGCCGATGCCGCCGACGAGGAGGCTGATCCCGGCGATCGCGCCGAGAACAATGGAAAACGTCCGGCGCGTCCGCTGCGCCTGGCGCAGCAGTTCGAGCGGCACGCCGATTTCGTAGTCCTTCGTCTTGTGGAACGTTTCGAGCTCGCGCTGCACGGCGCGGGCCACGGGCTCGACGTCGCGCTCGTCCTCCGTCTCGACGATGATCTGGTGCAGTTCGACCTGCTCGAACACGCGCGAGCCCTGCGTGCGCTTGTAGAACACGTCTCCGTGCCGCTCCCGGGCCGTTGAAAGCGGGATGTAGGCGTCCGTGCGGGCGTCCGGGGCCTGCACCCCGCCGCCCTCCGACTCGTCGCTGCGGACGATGCCCACCACCTCGTAGGAATTGCCCCCGAGGGAAAGCGTCTCGCCCACGGCGTGCCGCGTGGCGAGCAGCCGTCGCGCGCCCCATTCGGTGAGCACCGCGACGTGCGCGCGGGCGGCGTCGTCGTCCGGCCGCAGCACGCGTCCGGCCACGAGCTCGCGCCGGACGAGCCCGAACCATCCCGCCGTCGTCCCCACGATCCGCATGTCGAGCGATCGCCCTCGGAAACGGGCGGTCTGCTCGAGCTGCTTGACGGGCACGACGCGCGACACGCCGGGAATCGTCTCCGCGATCCGGCGGGCGTCCCCGTAGAGAAGCCCGTACACCGAAAGACGCGCGTTGTTCGATCCGGCGGCGGAGTCCGCGACCGGCTTCGCGGCGCGGAGCATGATGTTCTTCGACCCGAGGCGGCGGATCTGCGCGATCGCCTCCTCGCTCGCGCCCTCCCCGATCGCGAGCATGGCGATCACGCTCCCGACGCCGAAGACGAGTCCGAGCATCGTGAGAAGGGAGCGGAGCTTGTGCAGGAGGAGGTTCTTGACGCCGAGCTTCATGTCGCGGACGGCCCGCACCGTCCACACCGCGCGCCGTCCCGCCGCCGCGGCCATCTCAGGCTGACTCCCCCGGCCGCGCCGCGTCCGCGAGGGCCCTCCGCTCCCGGAGCATCGGCGGAATGGAGGCGAGGAACGTGGCGAAGTCCGAAATCGGAAGGGCGAGCCAGATCGCGAGAATCGGGCGCGCCGGAAGGAGGCGCGGCAGCGCCCACACGCACGGCAGGAGGATCAGCACCTGGCGCATGAGCGAAAGGACGATCGCCGTGCGGGGCCGCCCGACGGACTGAAAGTACGTGGTCGCCGCCACGTTGAGCCCGATGCTCCAGACCATGCAGTTGCCGATGCGGATCGCGAACGCCCCGGCGTCCGTCACGCCGGGCGCGTCCGCGATGCACCACGCGAGCGAACGCGCGAGGAGGAGCTGCACGGCGCACGAGGAGGCGATGACGACGGTCGTGAGCGAGACCGAAAGGTCCATGCACCGGCGCACGCGCGCGTACGCCTTCGCGCCCCAGTTGTAGCCGATGATCGGGCCGAAGCCGTGCTGGATGCCCATCGAGGGGATGAAGAAGAGCATCGACACCGTCTGGAAGATGCCGAAGGCCGCGACCTGCACCGCGCCGGTCTCCGGATTCCCGCTCCAGCGCGCGAACGCGTGGTTGATCGAGAAGTTGATGGTCGAGCCCGCGAACTGCATGAGAAACGGCGAGAGGCCGATCGCGAGGACGCGCGGGGCAAGGTCCCGGAAGATGCGGACGTTCGAGGCCCGAAGGCGCACCACGGAGCGCCCCCCCGCGTAGTGCAGGAGCGCCGCCGCGCAGGAGAGCGTCATCGCGACGTTCGTCGCCCACGCCGCGCCGGCGACCCCGAGCCCGAAGCCGGGCAGCGAAACCGGGCCCAGCGGGACGCGGGAAAAGATGAAGAGCGGGTCGAGGACGAAATTCGCGACCGTCCCGACGGCGAGGCACCCCATCGCCGCCACGGGCGACCCCTCCGAGCGCATGCAGGCCGAAAGGCCGAAGGCGAGGTGCGCGAGGAAGTGGAACGGGACGACGATCCGCAGATATTGGCGCGCAAGGCGCAGCGCGTCGTCCGTCACGCCTCCGCCCGCCATCGCGGAAAGGAGCGGGCCGAGGACGCAGAACAGCGCCGGCGCGACGGTGGCGCCGAGCAGCAGCTTCATCGCGACGCACTGCCCGAGCGCGCGTTCCGCCTTCCCGCGGTCGCCCTCGCCGAGGGAGATCGAGATCACCGTCCCGGACCCGACGCCGATGAGCGGCCCGAACGCGCCCATCACCATCATGAGCGGAAACGTCATCGTGAGGCCCGCGATGGCGTCCGTGCCGCAGCCGTGCCCGATGTAGACGCGGTCCACGACGTTGTAGAGCATGTTGAGGCCCATCGTGACGAACGAGGGCCACGCGAAGCGCCATAGCAGCGGGAGGATGCGCCCGCTGCCGAGCTCGCGGAGTTTGGCGTCCCTGTCCATGGTTCCCGGCCGTCAGTTGGAGAGCGAATGAATCGGCGCCGGAATGTGGCCGCCGTGACGGACGAACCCGGCGCTTCCGTCGGGACACGCCGGGGCGACAACCGTGCCGTAGCCGAAAAGACCTCCGAAATCGACGAATTCGCCGGGCCCCGCGCCGGGCACCGGAATTACGCGCACGCCGGTCGTCTTGCGGTTCGTGACGCCGATCGCGGCTTCGTCGAGGTACAGACCCGCGATCGTCTCGGCCGGCGTGTCGCCGGGCACGAGAATCATGTCGAGTCCGACGCTGCAGACCGAAGTCATGGCCTCCAGCTTTTCGAGCGTGAGGGTGCCGGCCGTGACGGCCTCGCTCATCGCGTGGTCCTCCATGACGGGAATGAACGCGCCGGAAAGGCCGCCCACCGAAGAGGAGGCGAACGAACCGCCCTTCTTCACGGCGTCGTTGAGCATCATCACCGCCGCGGTGGTGCCCGGCGCGCCAAGGCGCCCGATGCCCATCGCCTGGTAGATTTCGCCGACGCTGTCGCCGACCTTCGACGTCGGGGCGAGCGCGAGGTCGACGACGCCGAACGGCACGCCGAGCGCGCGCGCCACCTCGTGCCCGACGAGCTCGCCCACGCGCGTCACGCGGTAGCTCGTGTGCTTCACCTCCTCGGCGATTTCGTCGAGCGTCGCGTCCGGACGCCTCGCGAGCAGCCGGTCGAGCGCGCGCTTCACGACGCCCGGCCCGGAGACTCCGACGTCGATCACGACATCCGGCTCGCCGGCGCCCAGTTCGGCGCCCGCCATGAACGGATTGTCCTCGGGCTGATTCGCGAACACGACCAGCTTCGCGGCGCCGAACCCCCGGTTTTCCCTCGTCGCCTCCGCAAGCGCGAGGCACTTCTCCGCGACGAGCGCCGCGGCGCCGACGTTGATGCCCGCCTTCGTGGAGCCGATGTTGATCGAGGAGCAGACATGGCCGGTCGAGGCGAGCGCCTCGGGGAGGGCGTCGACGAGCGTGCGTTCGCCGGGGGTCATGCCCTTGTGGACAAGCGCGGAGTAGCCGCCGACGAGGTCGATCCCGACCTCCTGCACCGCCTCGTCGAGCGCCCTGGCGAGCGCCACCGCGGCGTCGCGGCTACCGGCGTGGCGCTCCAGCAGGATCGACGCCGGGGTGATCGCGAGGCGCTTGTTCACGATCTGCACGCCGTAGCGCGCGGCGACGGCGTCGGCGGTCGGCACGAGCCGGCCGGCGGCGCGACGGATGCGGCGCTTCACCGCGTCGCACATCCGCGCCGGATCCTCCGACGCGCAGGCGTTCAGATTGACGCCGATGGTGACGGTGCGGACGTCGAGGTTCTCCTCGCCGATCATGCGCAGCGTCGCGGAAAGGTCGGATGTTTCGAGCATGGCGTGTTTCCCAGATGCGACGCATTCTAGCGCAAAACCCGCGTCGCGGGAACGGCCTTCGCGTTCGCGGATGTTCCGGAGCCGCCCGCAGGGAGGCGAACGGCGCGCGGCGCGCACGTCCCGCCCGCAGGGAGGCGGACGGGTTGAAGGACGGACGGTTCTTGCATATAATGGCCGCCGTCCACGACCCCGGAGGAGATTCCGAGGCCATGTGTTTTCGCGACTAGGGACCCTCCGACCGACATGAAACTCCACGCAACCGCCCTCGCCGGCCTCGCCGCCGTTTTCGCCCTTTCCTTCCCGGCGTCGGCCCAACCGGCCGACGAAGCCGCCGCGCGCGACGCCGCGGGCCGCTTCGCCTCCGCCTTCTCCGCCGGCGACCTTTCGGCCGTCTGGAACGCCCTCCCCTCCTCGTGGCGCGCGAACGCCGGAGCGGCCGCGACGGCCCTCGGCGCCAAGGCCGGCGAAAACCCCGCGGTCTGGACCGCCGCGCGCTCGTGCATTTCCGAAATCGCGGCGACCCTCGCCAAGAAATCCGGTTTCGCGGCCGACCTCCTGTCGCGCAGCGGCGTGCCGGCCGCGAAGGCCGCGGTCGCGGACGACGGCTCGGCGCCCGCGCTCGTCCGCCTCGCCGCCAAGCTGGGCGCCGTTTCCAAGGCGGCGACGCCCGACGCGCTCGCTTCGGGCGGGCTCGACTCCGTCCTCGCGGCCCCGGCGCTCTCCCTTCCGGGCGTCACGGACGCCCTTCCCGCCCCGGCGGCGCTCCCGGCGCTCGGTTCCCGGGCCAATGCCGACGGCTCGGTCACGGTCGGCATCCCGGGCGGCAAGCCCGGCACCGCCGTGAAGATGGTGAAGAGGGACGGCGCGTGGGTGCCGGCGCCGCTCGCCGACGTCTTCGCGGGCAGCGCCTCGTGGAAGGACGCCGTTTCGTCGCTCTCCCTCGACGCCAACTCCGCCTCCGCCGTCGCCTCGGCGCTCGGCATGATCCGCAAGTCCGCGGCCGGCGCCGCCGGCGCGACGACGCAGGAACAGTTCGACAAGGCCGCGACGAACGCCTCGTTCCCGCTCCTCCTGCTCGGCTCGGCCTTTACCGCCGGAAGCGCGTCCGGCGCCGCCCCCTCCGCGGCCGACGCCGCGAATCTCCTCAAAGGGTTCCTCAAGTAAGCCCCGCCGTCCGGCGGATCCCATCCGGAAACCATCGCAGCACAAGAAATGAACGTCGCTCTTTTCGCAGGACAAGGCGCCCAGGCCGTCGGCATGGGCAAGGATCTCGCCGAAGCGTTCCCCGAATGCAAGGAGCTTTTCGACCGGGCGGACGCCCTTCTCGGCTGGTCGCTCTCGCAGGCCGTCTTCGAGGGCCCGGCGGAACGCCTCGTGCAGACGGACGTCTGCCAGCCGGCCATCTTCGTGGCGAGCGCCGCGGCGTGGACCGCGCTGCGCCGCCTCGCGCCGGACGCGCGCTTCGGCATGCTCGCGGGGCTCAGCCTCGGCGAATGGACCGCGCTCTGGGCCGGCGGGGCGGTGTCGTTCGACGACGCCGTGCGCATCCTCGCCGCGCGCGGGCGCTTCATGCAGGAGGCTTGCGACGCGAATCCCTCCGGCATGGTCTCGATCCTCAAACTCGACGCCGCCGCGTGCGAGAAGATCGCCGCCGGAACCGGCTGCACGGTCACGAACTACAACGCCGCGCTCCAGACGGTCCTCGGCGGCACGCACGAAGCGATCGAAGCGG
>CAMNCG010000129.1 GCA_946534105.1 uncultured Verrucomicrobiota bacterium | reverse complement strand
ATCATCATGCCAATGCCGAGGAGCGCCATGCAGGCGATGCCAGGCTCGGGGACGGAAGCAACCACGGCAATGTTTCCACCATTACTGAAGTCATGGTCAACCGGAAAGGCCGTTGCGGAGACATCGGACAGCGCGACCGTTCCGGTCACGGCCGAGCCGAGTCCGCTTCCATCCGTCAGATATACGTAGTCGTAGGACTCTCCGTTGAAGAACGCAACACCAAAATTCCCGCCAGCGACAATGGAGATGGGACTCGTATCAGTCTTGAACGTCTCTTGGAACGGATCCGCAAAATTATCACCGCCATCTTCGTAGAATCCGAAATCGAACGTCTGGACGACGTTGTCGCTACTCACTTTGGAGATGTCCAAAGCCGTATCGGAACCGAGATAAACGAGGCAGAACTGCCATCCGGTCGTATCACCGGCGTAGGAGTTTGCAAATCCGTCCGTCGACTTCACGTACAGGAGCGAGTCTTCAGAAAAGCCCCAGTTTAGTGTTGCTGCTGAAGCGGCACCCGCCGCAAGCACAGAGGCCAGCATGAGCGTGAATTTCTTCATTTTTCTTTTCCTTGTTTTGAGAAGCGGCAGGAACTCTGCCGCAAAGTTCAGTTATGGAGGATTCCCTATTCGCCTGCCGCTGCGACGGCTACCGGAGCGGGAATCGTCACGGAGAGCGATCCCGACTCTGCAAGGCTGTGATAGAAGAACCCGGCATACGGCGCGATGGTGTCTGTCGTGGCTTTGCGTTCGCCGCTCTTGCGCCAATGGTTGCCATTCGAGGCGTCGGCACGAAGGTAATACGTTACGTATCCCGTACCGTCCCACGTCAAGATTGTGTCGGCGTTAGATGCAGACGAACCTGCAGTGGCACCCTCGACGACAAATGTCGAAAAGGACAGTTCCGTCGGGAAGGGATTGCCCAAGAGGTTGTAACCGGGAAGAATCGTGACCGGAAGATCTTCCGTGCGCACTTCACCCGAAACCGTGAGAGTTGCTACTTCGGCTCCAATGCCATGGTAGAACGCGCCATCTCCTTCGGGAACGGAATCCGTCGTGGCTTTGCGTTCGCCGCTCTTGCGCCAATGATTGCCATTCGAGGCATCGGCACGAAGGTAATACGTTACGTATCCCGTACCGTCCCACGTCAGAAGCGTGTCAGCGTTGGACGCAGACGATCCCGCGGTCCCGACCGTCGCGTCTTCGGCGAACATGTCGTTGATCGCAATCGTTTCTCCCGACCCGACTTCAACGAATGGATTCGCGACAAGCGTGTAGCCGTTCGCTGGGATCGTGAGTTTGGAATACCCGACGATGTTGCTGGACACCACTTCCGCGGCGCCTGCCGGAGAAATGGCGGAGTCGGGAGTGGGAGCCGTTTCGGCTATTGCGACACCGGTCGCGCAGGAACGCGGCAAAGGCTAGCCGAACCGAATCAAATGGGGAGGGCGGGATTGGGTGTCAGGAAAGGGCGCCGCAGACGAGAGGCTGGCGGAAGGCGTGGAGGACGTCGTTCACATCGTTGGCGTTCCAGTTGCGGTGTTCGATGAAATAGGAGCAGATGAGGTCGAAGTCCTGGGCTTCGGAAAAGGCGTATCCGGCGGAGCGGAGGAGCTTGTCGGCGTCGGCGAGGCAGAGCCGCAGGGCGAGGGCGAAGGAAACGACGGTGGTTTTCGTCGGGCGCCAGTCCGGGTCGTTGCGGATTTTGCTGTAATGGCGCCGGTCGATGCCAGCGGCTTCGTAGACGCGCGAATCCACGAGTCCGCGGTCTCGGATCATGGAAAGGAGCGTGTCGCGGAAAGCGGGCTTCCGGTCCTTTTTCAATTTGTCCAGAAGAGAGGGCGGAGGCGGGGTCGCGGCGAAGAGCCGACGGGCGTCGATGTATTCGCGGACGGCGGCGAGGGTCGCGGCGTCGGGCGAACGGAGAGGAGCGCGGGAGGAGCCGTCGTTCACGGTTCGGGTTTCCGGAAGAGGGAGAAGGGGGAGCGCGATGTCCGGTGCCCGCATCCGAGGGCGAGTGCGTTGATTCGGCGTTCGAGGGGGACGGCGGCTTTCTGGTGGAGGATTTCGTCGACGCGGTCGGTCTCGAAGTCGCCGTAGACTTCGACGACGTCGATGCGCATCGGGCAGTCGGCGTTGCGCATCATCCAGCGGGACGCGGCCCGTCCGAGCGCGTGGCGTTTGCGCCGGTCGATGGCGCCGAGGCCGCCGCCGAAGAGCCGGGAGGAGCGGGTCTTGACTTCGACGAAGACGATTTCTTCGGGCCGGGTCGGGGTCGCCGGGGCTTTCATGACGAGGTCGAGTTCGTCGCGTCCGACTTTGACGCGCCGTCCGATTGGGGAGAGGCCGGCGTTTTCCACGAGCCATTTTTCGGCTTTGCGTTCGCCCCATTCGCCTTGCAGGGCGGTTTTCGAGGGGGGCTTCGGAGTGCGGGACGCGGTGGGCGCGCGCGTGATGGCCGGGGCGGCGGGGGAATGCGTCTTTGCGGCGGGATGCCGATGGCGCCTGGGCGGCGGATCGTCGGCGGGATCCCAGTCGTACCAGGCGTTCCAGGCGGAGGGTGGCGGGGCGGGAAGGGAAGGGTCGAAGGAAGGCATGGCCGCAGGATGGTTGAGGCGGGCGGAGACGAGGCGCGTGGGGAAAGGGGCGGGTCAGTCGAGATCGCGGGAGGGCATGTCGCTCTCTTCAAGTCCGAGGTAGTGGCCGAGTTCGTGGAGGTAGGTGCGGCGGACTTCTTCGGCGAAAGCGGCGGGATCGGGGCCAGCGTAGTCGCGGAGAGGGCCGAGGAAGAGGGTGATGAGAGGCGCTTCGTCACTCCAACCGGCATCGGGATCGCGAAGGGACGGACCGCTGAAGAGACCGAGCGTGTCTGGCTCGATGCCGTCTGCGAGAAGGGCGGGGGGAACTTCGTCTTCAATGGCGAGGCCGACGGATTCGGCATGGCGGCGCACATCGGGGGGGAGCGCGGAATGGAGGCGGGTGACGGTTGTTCCGGCAAGGTGGCGGAGGCGAGCGGTGGTTTGGGGTGGCGGTTTCAAGTTTCAGGTTTCAGGTCTCAGGTTTCAGGTTTCAGGTTTCAAGTTTCAAGTTTCAAGTTTCAAGTTTCAGGTTTCAGGTTTCAAGTTTCAAGTTTCAAGTTTCAAGTTTCAGGTTTCAGGTTTCAGGTTTCAGGTTTCAGGTTTCAGGTTTCAGGTTTCAAGTTTCAGGTTTCAGGTTTCAGGTTTCAAGTTTCAGGTTTCAGGTTTTGGGTTTCAGGTTTCAGGTTTCAGGTTTTGGGTTTCAGATTTTGGGGTGGAGGGGTTGGTTTTTTTGGGGGGATGGACTGATAGATTTCGATTTTTGGCTCGGGGTTGCGCGGGACGGGTTGCCGGAGCCGGGGAGCGGGGTTTGGCCGCTGCGGGTGGAGAGTTCGTTGTCGACATCGCCGTTTCGGACGCGACCGGTCGTGCCGGAATCGGGGGGGGCGGCGTCTCCGGATGCGGACGACATGGGGATTTCGACAACGCGGACGAGGACGTCGGGATCGGCGCCCTTTCTGGGGGGATCGAGCGCGAGGGTGATGCGCACGCTGGCCGGAATCCGGTTGCTCTCCGTCCATTCGTCGAGCCACTCGTACGAGTCGCCGGGTTTGAGCGTGGTCTCGGGGTCCTGCATGCGGCAGTCGAATCCGACGACGCGGTCGGAGAGCAGGACGGGGAGGGCGTCTTCCTCCGGGTCGAAATCTTCGGGCTCTCCGACGAGCTGCCAGGCTTTGACGTACAGGCCGGGACCCTGGCCGTCTTCGTCGTCGGACCGGAAAAGCCGGACGCGATGGGCGGAGCCGGCCCAGGGGACGTCTTCACCGACGAGCGTCGAACCGATCTTGGTCCAGCTGATCATGTCCTGCGCCTTTTCGTCCTCGCCTCCGTCTTCGTGCTGGAATCCGTAGTCGTAGGAATTTTCCGACGACGTCGGAGCGTACGCGGAACGGAGCGCCATGACGAGCTGCTCCATGACGGCGTCGCCGTCGTGCGTCTCCTCCGCCCGTTTGGAGGCGGCGCGCCAGGATTCGACACCAACGGAGAGAACGAGCGCGACGGTGGCGGCGACGATGCCGAGAATCGCCACCGCGAGCAGGACTTCGATCAGCGTGAAGCCGCGGCGCGTCATTTGGAACCCTCCATGTCCGGCAGGTAGCGGAGGGAGACCACTTCGAGTTCGTTGCCAGGGCCGCCGCGGCCTTTCGTGACTTTCACGCGGACGAGCCAGAGGCCGTCCTCGTCTTCGTCTTCTTCGCACGAGCGTTCCCAGGTCCAGCCGTCGAGGAGGGATGAATCCGGGGCGACTTCCAGGTCCGAAACGGGGTCGTTTTCCACCACGGCGGGGTGGGCTTCGTCGCCGAGGGCGAGGACGTTCGCGGCCTGCTGGACGAAGGAGGACGCGCGGAACGTCTCCATGCAGGCCGTCATTCCCTGCATGATCCCGAGCAGGCAGACGCCGAGGATGAACACGGCGAGGATCACCTCCACGAGGGTCATGCCGGAGCGTGCGGCGGGACGTGCGGAGGCGTTCACCGGCGGTCCTCCGGGGAAACGATTTTCGCGCGACCGACGGCATTCACTTCAATGACAAGCCGCTCGTCCTCCTTGTCGGGATTGGCGACGATCCAGCGGTGGGGACGGACCGTTCCGTTGGCGCGGTAGCGAACCGTGGCGGCGCCGTCGTCAAGGCTTTCGCTCCACGACGCCGCCGAAGAGCGCCGTCCGCGTGTCGTCGCGATGTCGCGCCAGCCCCCGAACGAGACTCGGACGCCCTCGAGCTTGCGTTCGGCGCCGATCGAATCGGCGAGCGAGACCGTCGCGGCCGGCGCGTCACCGCTCTGCGCGAACTTGTCCAGAAGATTCGTCGCGGAGCCGGAATCGACGTCGTTGCGGGAGACGGCGAGACCGAACCCGCCGCCGAGGGACGCCTGACGGCGGGCGCTTGTGCGGAGAAGTTCGTCCGTGTAGCCGACGTCGTTTGTGGCGGCCGCGAGGTCGCTCAGGCCGAGCCATGAGGAACTGGAGCTCTCGATCGGCGCGATGGTCATCGCCCCGGATCCGAAATCGACGGAGAGTTCGACCGGCGTCTGGGCGAGGAGCGCCATCGTGCGCGCATAGCGCCCGGCGCCGGCGAGTTCGCGGGCCGCGGTGCGGAGCGAGCCTCCGGAGAGGGCCGCACCGACCCGCGGGGCCGCCACGACGGAGAGGAAGCCCAGAATCGCGATGACGAGCAGCAGCTCGATCAGCGTGAACGCGGCGCGTGTGCGTTTCACTCCGGGCGTGGGAGGCGCGTTCGGCGGAGGGACGCCGCCGGCGGCTAGTTCGTGATGTCGTCGGACGTGTTCATCTGGGTGTCCGGGCCGGCGCTGCGGATCTCGACGGAGGATCCGTTGCGGCGGACCTGGAACGGGGTGCCCCAAGTGTCGTTGCGGGCCTTGTCGTCGAGGAGCGCGGCCTGATCGCCCATCGGCTGGAGAAGCGCGTCGATGGAGTCCGGAAACTTGCCGGTGCGGATTTCGTAAACACGCGCCGCCTGTTCGATCGCGGCGATGCTGGAACGGGTCGCCTTCGCCTGGGCGTCGCCCATGAGACCCTGCGTGTTCATAATCGCCACGGTGGCGAGTACGCCGAGGATGGCGACGACGAGCAGGAGTTCAACGAGCGTGAAACCGGCGCGGGCGGTGCGGGTGACGAGTTTTTCCTGGTTTTTCATTGGATGAGGCGAGGGAGAGGAAGGGACCGAAGGGACGGAAGGGACGAAAGGGACCGCCGCCTAGGGCGCGGGGACGGGCGCGGGGGCTTCTGCGGGCGCGGGTGCGGCGGGGACGCTCGATTCCGCGGCGGCGGGGGCCGGGGCGGGGGCTTGCGCGGGCGCGGGAACTGGCGCCGGGGCGGGGACGACCGATTCCGCGGGGGCTTGCGCGGGCGCGGGGATTTCGTCGAGGCGGGCCCTGAGGTAGTCGGCGGTTTCGGAGCCGGCCTGATTCTTCTCGATGGCCAGCGCGTAGGCTTTGCGGGCGGCGTCGTAGGCGGCGGCGGCCCTGGCGGTTTCGCCGGCCTTGGTCCAGATGTCGCCGATGCGCTTTTCGTTGAGGCCGACGAGCGAGTCCCGGCTGAAGACGATGCCCGTCGTGGGATCGTGCTGGTCTTCGTCGGGCAGGAGGTCGAGGAATTCGCGGAAGCGGGCGACGGCGGCGGCCCAGTCCTCGGCGTCGAGGGCCTTGTGGGCGAGGATCTTGGTGCGGGTCATCTGATGCCAGGCGGCGTCGTGGTCGGCGATGCCGCCGTCGATGATGGCAAGGGCGGCGTCGTAGTCTCCGAGGACGAAATCGGCGTCGAGCTCGAAGGACTTGAGGCCTTCCGCGGAGGACGGATCGTCCATCTGCTCGCGAAGGAGTCTGCCGATGGCGGCGGTTTCCCTCAGCACGGGGAGGTCGTCCATGATGTTGTAGAAGAACCTCGAATACAGGCTGTAGAGGTGCGCCGGGCGGAACTGGAGCTTCATGAGCTTGTCGAAGCGCTGGGGATAGAGCGCGCGGCGGTCGGGCGAGCCGTCGAGGACGGCCGCGAGCCAGCGGCGGGCGGCGGCGAGGCGGGCGGAGGGGTAGTCGGCGAAGCGCTCGTCGAGGACGACGGCGGAGGAGACGAGATCGACGGCGTCGGTGTCGCCGGTCGCCTCGGCCGCACGGAAAATTTCGTTGAGTCCCTGAACGAACTGGGAGTCGGAGAGGAGGCCGACGAGATCCGGGATTCGTTTGGCGGCGCCGGCGAAATCGCGTTTGGCGGCGAGAATCCGGAGCGCGAGGCCGTTTGCGGCGGCGGCGTATTCCTTCGCCTCGGAGCGGGCGGAGAGCGCAGCGGCGATGCCTTCGGCGAGCGAGACGTCCTTGGGATCGCGGGAGAGCGCCTCCTGGGCGAAGCGCTGGGCCAGCGGAGCCGCGACGGAAGGCGGGAATTCGGCGATCGCGTTCGTCACGGCCGCGAGGGCGCCGTCGCGGTTGCCGTCGGCAAGGTAGCCGGTGGCGAGCCATTCGACCGCGGCGGAGCGGGTCGCGATCGGAAGATCCTGCGCGGTGAGCGTGCGCGCCCAGTCGAGGGCCGCGGCGCGGTCGCCGGCGTTGAGGAGGTGGCCATAGATGAAGTCCTGGGCCGGTAGCGCCTCTTCGGGCTCGGTGCGGAGCGCCGCGAGATAGCGCGACTTGGCCTCTTCGACCTGGTCCGTGAAGAGCAGGAACCGCAGGAGCGTCGTGAACAGGCGCTGGCGGGCGGGTGCGAACTCCGGATCGTCGATTGCCTCGACGAAGACGCGCGTGGCCTCGTTCGTGGCGCCCGTTCCGAGAATGTCGTCCACTTTTTCGAAGAGGGCGTAGATGACATCTTCGTCGAATTCCAGTTCAGGGCGCGAAAGCTCCTCCTCGACGTCGGGAGACGCCGCGGATTCGGCTTTTTTGCCGCAACCGGCAGCGAGGAGCGCTGCGCAGAACAGCGTGATACAGACGTTGAAATGTTTCATGGCAGTGGTCTTTGGTTGTGATTCGGCGGCGCTTCCGACGCCGCCCTTTTGCACGTGTCGACCGCAATCATACCATAAATCGCGGCTGGCGCGGATTGCGGCGCGCGGTGGTCGGGGCGGAGCTAGGTGCCGGGCGCGCCCGGGCCGCGCGTGCGGCGGGCGAGGAGGAAGATGTCGCGCAGCTGCTGCGGCGTGCGGGCCTTCTCCCAGCGGGCGCCGAAGCGGCGCGCGAGGATGGTCTGGGCCACCATGGCGAGGGCGCGGAGGTGGTCGCCGCGGCGGTCCTTCGAGGCGAAAACGAAGACCGCGGTGCGGACGGGCGGGGAGTCGTCGTCGTCGGAGAAGCGCACGCCGCCGTCGCACTTGGCGAGGACGACGAGGAACTTGCCGGTCGCGCCCGGCACTTCGGCATGAGGCACGGCGACGCCCGGCGCGATTTCGGTGCTCGACGCGCGTTCGCGCGCGACGAGGCGGTCGAGGAGCTCGGCGGCGGAGCATCCGAGCGCCGCGGCCGCCGCGGTGGCCGCTTCTTCGAAGAACCCGCGCAGCGTGGACGGTCCCGGCAGGATCACGGCCGGGGCTTCCTGGACGGCGAGGTCGAAGGCGTCCTCGACGAGGCCGTCGCGCGTCCGGACGACTTCGCGCAGCTCCGCTTCCAGCGCCGGCGTCTCGAAGTCGTCCCGCGCGAGGCGCCCGACGAGCTGCTTGAGGGCGGATTCGCGGCGGACCTTGAGCCCGTAGCGCATGTAGAGGGCGAGGCTCGCGAGGACGAGCCCGGCGGCGACGGCGGTGCTGCCCTGCTCGGCGACGAGGAGCGCGAAGACGACCGTGCAGCCGATCGGGAGCGCCGGGTAGAGCGGCGTGCGGAAGCTCGGGCGGTAGTTCATGATCCCGCTTTCGCGGAGGATCACGACGGAGAGGTTGGTGAGGACGTACGAGAGCATCACGACCGTCGAGGCGACCTTGACGAGCGTTTCGAGGTCGAGGAACTGCACCGCGCCCACGACGGCGCCGGTGAGCAGGAGGGCCGGGACGGGCACGCGGCGGCGCCCCATGGCCGCGGCGAAAAGGCGCGGCGCGTAGCGGTCTCGCGCGAGCGCCACCGGATAGCGCGCCGCGCCCATGAGGCCGGCGTTGCCGGTCGTCACGAACGCGAGGAGCGCGCCGACGGTGAGCGTCGCGAAGCCCGCGCGCCCGTAGTGCAGGCGGGCGGCGTCCGCGAGCGGGGACGCGCTTTCGCCGAGGGCCGCGGGGTCGATCGCGCCGACGGTGACGGCCATGACGAGCGCGTAGAGCAGGGTCACGACGGCGAGGCCGGAGAGGATGCCGACGGGAATGCTGCGGCGGGGGTTCTTGACTTCCTCGGCCACGCTGATGACGCCGAGGAGGCCGCCGAACGACACGAAGAGGAAGCCGGCTTCGGCGAAAACCGCGCTCCAACGCCGGCCTTCGGGCAGGAACGGCACGAAGCGCGCCGCCTCGATCTTGTCCGCGCCGAGCGCGACGTAGGCGACCATGACGAGGAGCAGCACCGCGACGAGCACGCGCTGCATTTTCGCCGCCGCGGACGTGCTGAGGAGGTTCACGAGCAGGAACGCCGCGGTGAGCGCGAGCCCCGTCGCGGGGACGGGAAGCGCCGGGAAGAAGCCGTGCGCGATTTGCGCCGTGCCGTAGATGGCGAAGGCGCCCTTGAGCGCGAGCGCCGCCCAGTTGAGGACGCCGGACATCGTGCCGGCGAGCGGGCCGAGGCTGCGCGTGGCGAAGTAGTAGATGCCGCCGGCGCGGGGCATGGCGGTGGCGAGCTCCAGCACGGCCATGATACCGGCCGTGGCGAGGAGGCCGCCGAAGGCGTAGGAGACGATCGAGGCCGGTCCGACGTGAGCGTAGACCTGGCCGGGAAGGAGGAAGATGCCGGCGGAGATCATCGCTCCGACGGAAATGCAGAACACGTCGGCGAGGCCGAGGGTCTGGGGAAGGCGGGAGTCGGGTTTCAAGTTTCAGGTTTCAGGTTTCAGGTTTCAGGTTTCAGGTTTCAGGTTTCAGGTTTCAAGTTTCAGATTTCAAGTTTCAAGTTTCAGGTTTCAGGTTTCAAGTTTCAGGTTTCAGGTTTCAAGTTTCGGGTTTCAGGTTTTCGGTTTTAGGTGTTGGGGATTGTTTTGTCGGGTCGATTTTTTGGGGGGCAGAGGGGAGTCAGTCCCAGGGAGAGGGTTTGCGGGCGGGGAGGGGGGGGGACGGGAGTTCGCGGAGGACGGGGTCGCGGCGGGGGGGGCGGGGGAGCGGGGCGGCCCGGGGGGCGGGTTTCGCCGCGCGGGCCGGATCGTCCGCGAGCGGCGCGACGGCGGCATCGACGAGGGCGTCGTAGGCCGATTCGTCTCCGGCCGCGGCCTTCGCGGCGGCGTCCTTCCAGTCGGGATCGATCGCGAGGCCCGCGGCGGTGGCGGTCGCGGAGATTTCCTCCGCCACCGCGGCGGCGCCGCCGCGGCGACGCGCATCCTCCAGCCGCGCGTCGAAACCTTCGCCGGCGGCCGCGGCGCGCTCGGGATCGACGAAGCCGCCGCCGAGGCCGTCCCCGGCGTCGGCGTCGGCTCCGCCGCGGCCGGCGTGGAAGTCCTGGACTTCGCGCTCCAGCGGTCCGCCGCAGTGGGGACAGGTCGGCACGGCGGACGTCGGCCGCTTCGACCAGTAGTCGAGCAGCAGGTCGCAGGAAGGGCAGAAAAAGACGTAGAAGGGCACGGGAGGAACGCTGTGCGAAAAGAACGAGGAATGAAAATCGAAGAACGAAAGAACGACGAGGGGTCAGGCGGGGTCAGGCGGGGCGCGTTTCGAGGACGGCGGCGACGCGGGCGGCGGGGGCGTCGGGCGCGAAGGCGAGCATGTTTCCGCGGCGGGCGGCGCGGAGCGCGGGATCGTCCGCAAGGGCGAAAATCGCGGCGAGGAGCTTCGCCGGCGCGTCGGGATCCTCCTGCGAAACGAGATCGGCCGCGCCGGCGAACGCCTCGGCGTTGCGCGACTGGTGGTCTCCGGCAAGGTGCGGCAGGGGGACGAACACGGCGGGAACGCCGGCGAGGGCGAGTTCGAAGCACGACGACGCGCCGGCGCGCGA
>CAMNCG010000128.1 GCA_946534105.1 uncultured Verrucomicrobiota bacterium | reverse complement strand
GCTCGCGGAGGAGCGGGCGCGAGAGCGAGAGCAGCGCGACGTCCGTTTCGTCCAGGACGCGCTGCATCGCGGCGCGGCTGCGGAGGCCGCCGACGAGGATCACGGGCACGGGGACCTCGCGGGCAAGGCGCGCGGCGAAGGGCAGGAAGTATGCTTCGCCGCGGCCCGGGCGCACGCCCGCGACGGAGGTGCCGTTGCCGCTGACCTCGATCGCGCCCACGCCGCCCTCCGCGAGCTCGCGGTAGGTCGCGAACGCCTCCTCCGGGAGCGTGCCGTCCGGGGCCGCGAGGCCGAGCCACGTGGCGGAGCGGACGAGGCGGTTGCGCAGGCGCAGGCGGCCGACGCGGACTTCTTCGAAGATCTGTTTTCCTTCCTTCATGGCGGTGCGTCCCGCGCCGCGGGGGCGCGGCGTCCGGGAACGGCGCGGGAGTCTAGGCGCCGACGCCTCATCCGGCAAGAAGTCAGAAGTTTCTGACCGCTTCCCCGCGATCTGACGCTCTGCTAGAATCCGCGCCATGCAAGACGAACCGCTCTCCTTCGACGAATTCCGCGCCCGCCTCCGGGCGCGGAGCGAAATCCGCACCCCGGACGGCGCGTGCCCGGTGGGCATCGCCCTCGGCGTCTTCAGGGGGCGTTGGAAGGCGGATGTCCTCTACCGGCTTTGCGCCGGACCGACGGGATTCGGCGCCTTGCTGCGGGCCCTCTCGCCCGACGGCCTCACGCGCACCATGCTTGCCTCGACCCTCCGCGAGCTGGAGAGGGACGGCGTCGTGTGCAAGGCCGAACGATGGCATGGGCGCGTCCGGCGCGTGGACTGGTCCCTCACCCCGGCAGGCGAAGACCTTCTCCCGGTCTTCCACGCGCTGATGGTCTGGGGCGCCCGCCACGAAAGGACCCCTTAATCCATGGACGACGCATCCCGGATTCTCCTCCCGCAATCCGTGGCGCCGGGGCGCTGGGGGTATCTGCGCCCCGACGGCTTCTGGGCGTTCCGGCCGCAATTCGAGTTCGCGAGGCCCTTCGCCGAAGGCGTCGCCGCCGTTCGCAGGGACGGTCTCATGGGCTACATACGCCAGGATGGCTCCGAAGCCATGCCTGGCCGATTCCTGCGGGCGGGAGAGTTCGAGAAGGGCCGCTCGGAAGTCGAAACCGAGACGGGCATGGGCGTCGTCGCGAAGGACGGTACTTTCGTCATCGAGCCGCGCTTTGAATACATCTGGCGCGATGAATGGAAAGGGCGCGACGTTTTCAGGACCGACGGCACGGACGGACGCCACGCCCTTTTCGATTTTGACGGGAAGATGCTGCTTCCGCCCCGCGACGACGACTTCTTCATCCTGGACTTCGGCCTCTTTGCCGTGGAGAGGGACGGCCTCTGGGGAATCGCCACGGAAGACGGCCACTTCGTCGTCCCGCCCGAATACGGCGACATCTGCGGTTTCGACGAATGCGGCTGGGCGTGCGCCAATGTCGGGAATGACGGGCCGACGGTATTCCTCGACCGCTATGGCAAAGTGGCCTTCGCGCCGGACGTCGATCGCGCCTCGCCTTTCTTCGGCGGTGTGGCTGCGGCCCGCCGCGACGGCAAGTGGGGCGCGATCAGCCGGGATGGGCGGACGGTACTGCCTTTTCGTTTCGGTTCCGTGGGTTCGCTTTCGGCGGGGCTCATCCCCGTCTACACCGGCAAATGCGACGAGGGGGGCTTTTTGTCGGGTGGCGACTGGCGTTTTGTCGACCTTGGCGGCGAACCGGCCTTCCACGATGGCTTCGACGCGGTTTCGTCATTTGAGGACGGAATCGCGTGGTGCGAGGCGAAGAACGGCCGCTGGGGGCCGTTCCTTCGCGAGGGGCGCTTTCTCGTCCATCCGGTCTACGACGACATCGGATGGAACAGCGGCACGTTCATGAGCGGCTGGAAGAATGACGACGAGCTCATGAACTGGTTCGACCGCTCCGGTCGGATCATAGCCGCGGCGGTCTAGGGCGGTTAGTTCCTTTCACGATGCTTCGCCCATCGCCGACATGCATCGTTGTCAACGCATCACGTTGCTAGCGAGTTTGCGGCGGAGGGAGGCGCCTTCTGCTTCTTCTCACCATGATCAGGCACACCACCAGCAGCACGGGGAAAATGGATGCAGCGAGCAGTCCGTCCTGGATGTTGTTCTCGGAGGTTCCGGTGCAGACGCCAACGAGCGAGGGACCCAAGGTGCCACCCATGTCGCCACCCAGTGCCAGCAGCGCGAACATGGCCGTGCCTCCCTCGGGCATGCGGGCGGAGGTGAGACTGATGGAGCCAGGCCACATGATGCCCACAGACAGACCGCTGACCATGCAGCCCGCGAAAGCCACGATGGGCGAGGTGGCCAGCGATGCCGTCAGGTAGGAGGCGAAGCACAGCGCCCCCGCGCCCATCATATAGGCCGACAGGTCCATGTTCTGCCCCTTCCTGCCATACCACAGTCGGCCCAGACCCATGCAGAAGGCAAAGCCGCAAGGGCCCGCCAGGTCGCCAATGGCCTTGTCCACGCCCAACGACGCCTCCGCAAAGGCCGATGTCCACTGCGCCATCGTCGCCTCCGATGCTCCCGCAGCCACCATCAGCATCAGGAACTCCCAGAACGTTCCGCAATCTTGTATTCGCGATGGAAGATCAAGAACAGCAGCGGAGTGAAATTCGCCACGATCGCCTGTGTCACGAAACCCAAGTAGCAGGCCCTCTTTGTTTTGCTATAACGGACGGCGGCGCCGTCGCCGCCCTTGTCCTTCGCCTTGGTTTGCATGGGCGCGGACCATAGTCCGACTTCGGACGAAAGTCAAGCGTCCGCAGACGCTTTCCGCCCGCGACGCTCGCGGCGGACGCGGCTATGCTTCTCGTCTAGGATACTCCCTGCTTCGCTCCCACGAGCACGACCCATGGAATCCGCCTTTGTTGCAATCGTTGCAAAACGCGCGTCCGCGGTTTCCGATTGACTTGCCTTTCGGCATGTGGCATAATTGTGCCACGTCAAGCCCACGAAAGGAGAACGAAAAATGCCGACCATTATCCCTATCCGGGATCTTAAGGACACCGCTCGGATTTCAGAGTTGTGCAATGCCACCGATGCGCCGATTTTCATCACGAAGAACGGATACGGCGACATGGTGCTGATGAGCATGCGCCACTATGAGCGGACTCTCGCCCGGCAGGAAGTCTTCGACAAGCTCGACGAGGCGGAGTCGCAGGTCGCGGCGGGCCGAACTCGCGACGCCTTCGCCTCGCTTCGCGAACTTCGCGGGAAATATCATGTTTAGGCTCGTTGTCACCGAAGCGGCGCACGGCGATCTTGACGAAGCCTTCGCCTACGTTGCGACCGTCCTTGAAAATCCGGCGGCTGCGGTCGCGCTTGCGGAGGAGGTGGAATCCGTCTATCGGGCCATACGCACCCATCCCGAGGCGTATCCCTTTTGCGACAGCCCGCGTCTGACGGCGATGGGCTACCGGAAGGCGGACGTCAAGAACTACCTGTTCGTCTTCCGCGTGGACTCGACCGCGAAACGTGTTGTCATCCTTCGATTCTTCCACCAGACGCAGGATTACCTCGGCGTCCTCTAGCAACCCGCTTTTTCGGGATAGGCCGTCTCGGTCGAGTCGGTCGGGCGTCGAGTCGGTCGAAAAGGGCCGGGCGCCTCTTTCCCCGCTGCGCGTTCAACCTGGCAAAAGCGGCCGTCGGTCCGAACGGAGCCCGCAAGGGGGGGCGGCGGTCTCCCGACCGCCGGGCGGCATGGCGGAACTTTTTGCTCGTCATCCAGACTACTTTCTCAAGTGGTCGGTTCCCGTGAGCTCGCCGTTTTTGCGGACTCGTTTTGGACTTTAAGAAGTTGGTCAAGAAGAAATGCGGCCTCTTCGCAAACGGGACGAGCGGCATGTCCGGCGGAAATGGCCGAAACGAAGCCGTTGCTCACGAGGAGAATGGCCAAGAGGCCCGCCAGGCTCCAGATTTTGGCAGACAATGCGACAACGAAAAGAATGAGCAAACCAACTCCGATGCCAAGAAACAGCAATCCCGCCTTTGCCTTGTGAAGGTAGAAGTGACCTGCTCCGTGAATGAAGAATCCCCATAGGAATGCTTCAATCCCCGTCTTGTTCGCCAGTTTTTTGTAGTCGAGAATCGACTTCATCAAAGCAGACGAGGTTTTCGTTCTAGCAATCTCCTTCGCCTTCCATATCAGAAGATCCGATTGTTCTGTCGTAATAGCCATTGTTTTCCCTCCTCGGGTGTTTTGAAGATGATGAAGGTCCCAGTGTCACGACGAAATCGTTTCCACGGCGGAATATAGTATCGCCGAAACAATCCCCGGTAAGCATCTGCTCGGCCTATGCGATGCAGAACAAGCCGGACGAGAATTCGATGGCAAGGGGCGTCAAAGCGTCCGTCAAATGTTTCGGGTTGGAGTGTGTTTCGGTTTTTGCGAATCAGGATTCGGAAAAGCTTTCTCTTGTAGAAATAGCTACCATGGAGTTCTATCGCCGAGTATCCAGAAAAGGCCGCTACCATAACGGCCAGTCCAGCCAGAATCGGATGTCCGTTCCAGAACAATGAGATGGAAAGCAGTCCCGCCCCCAACGCCACCGCGTCCAAAAGGAGCGCGTAGGCGTTGAGAACGGTCCAGTCCGTGAATTCCCGGATGGTTTTGAGCACGTCTAGCGCGCAATGGTGGCGATGATCAGATTCGCGAAATCGGATGCGGCCCGGGCGCCTCCCTTTACGACGAGCGAGGTCGACTGTCCGCTCGTTTCGGCAACCGTCACGACATACTTCTTCAGAAGGCATCCGCAGAGAGTTGCCATGAAGGAGTATTCAACGCTTGCCACGCCCTGAGGCAGAATCGTCTTGAAGGATGCCGAATTTGGAAAAAACCAGCAGATTGTTTTGTGGATTTCGAGGACAATGCGACGATTCGTCACTGTGATTTGCCCCGTCACGTTTCGGCCGAGGATGCGACCGATGACTTTTCCGATTGTTGCGAAAAAGTTCATGATGGGGTTGGTGTAGATGGCGAACATTTCGCCTTCGACGACGCCGCAAAGTTGCTCGCCGTCTTGGAGAATCAGGTCAGACTTGGCCATGATGTGTGTCTCTTTCTTTCTGCCTTATGGTTTGGTTTGGATTCCGGATTCCGACGCCAAGGCAAAAGAAACGCGCCTTCCTCCGGTGTCCTCCGTCTGGCTCTCTGGAATTGGCCTTGGTGAAAACACGTGAAAGAAGACGCGCTGGCGCGCGCGTTTCTGCTGCGTGTCGTTCACCAAAAATTTTCCAGAGATTTGACGGAGCGACTCTTGCAGTTAGCAAGCGGTTAGTTTGTGGTCAAGGGGTGCTGGGTGGCGTTATTCCAGGTTGAAAGGTTGAAAAGTTGAAAGGCGCCAAGCTACGGGCGGGCGGGCTTCTTGCGGGCGGCGGTGCGGGACGGCCTCGTCCTGGTTGTCGCGCGAGATGGCTTGGACGCGGGCGCAGCGGGGCGACGGACAGGCATTTTCATGGTCTTGACTCCCGGGATGGGTTGGGAGTAGTAGGCGGCAAGCCCCTCGATGGTTTCACCGCATTTCTTCCAAATCCTTTCACGCGTGGCGTAGATTTCTTCGAGCAATGGATTACTCATTTCGTGCCTCCAGAAGTTGAGCGGGTGTTGCAAGCGCCGGGCATTTGAAGCCCGCGGAAATGACAACTTCAACCGTTTTCGGCAGAGTGATTGGGTTGGCGATGTGACGGCAATTCCAGGTGAGCAAGATGTCGGCACCAGCGACAGAGGCCAACGCAACATGCAGGGCATCTGTGGAAGAATTCGCCGGAAGAGCATGGGCTTCGAGAAGACGATTGGCGAGGCGCGTCGCATCGGCACTGGCTGCAACCGATTGAATGTCCTTGACAATCGACTCGCGGAGTTGGGCTTGATCTGGATTCCCGTCGCCGATTTCGCGCCATACGGCATATGAAACCATCAATTCACATTTCGGAGCCTCCTCCTCCCACCAACGGCGCGTGGCCGCCTGATCGAGCGCAAGTTTCGGATCGGGCGAGACGCGCGCGGTCAGGTAGCTGATAAAGCTCGTTTCAAGGTAGACGAGCGGCTTGGGGGGGGCGGTTGGCATGGGGGGAATCGCGTTGACGCCGCCGATGATACCAGAGGCCAGGCGGAAAGGCAATCGCCATTTTTCGCGCCGCTTCATTGCCGCGGGTCGGCCCGGCGCGCGAAGGCGGGCGCCGGGCGGCGGCGCGCCCGCGGCCTTGCCCTACAGCGCCGCGTAGTCGGTGAAGAAGAGGCGGAAGTCGTCCGGGGATGCGACGTATTCGTGGCCGTGCGAGGGCGCGGCGAAGACGCGGGCGCCGGCGCGGAAGGCGACGGGCGTGCAGAGCGGCAGCGGCTCCCAGCCGTCGCCCGAGCCGAGCGGGCGCGTGGAGAGGACCGCCGCCCCGGAGGGGTCTTCGCGCAGGTGGAGCGAGCCGGCCGCGTTCGCGTGGGCGTAGAGCGCCTCGCCGTCGTAGACGAGCAGGTTGAGCTTGTTGCCGGGCGAGAGAGCGCGCGCGAGGACGGCGAACTCCGCGAAGCGTTCCTCGGCGCCGAGCGCGCGGCCGAGGGCGTCCTGGCGCGCGCCGACGCGGTCGAGCAGGAGCAGCAGCAGGCGCTCGGAGTCCGTCCGGCCCTCCTGCGCGGCGAAGTAGGGCCCGAGCGCGTCGCCGCGGAAGACCGTGCCGTTGTGCGCGAGCGTCCAGACGCGGCCGCGGTTGTCGCGCCCGACGAACGGGTGGCAGTTCACGCGGTCGTTTGCGCCGACCGTCGCGCGCCGGACGTGCGCGAGGAGCGCCGCCGCCTCGATCGGCTCCGTGAGGCGGGCCATGAGATACGGGCTGCGCGAGGCCTGCACGGGCTCCTTCTCGATCGACGGGATGCCGTCGTGGAAGGTCGCGAGACCCCAGCCGTCGGGATGCTCCGCGCCGTGCGAGTAGAACTCGCGCAGCCATTCGTTGGCGCGCACGGGGCGCGGGGCGGTGAAGCCGAAGAGTTCACACATGGAGCGCTCCTTCCGTGGATGGCGCGGCCGCGGGAGCGGAGAGGCCGGCCGCGGCGGCGAGGGAGGCGCCGGCTCCGGCGAGGACTCGCTCGGCGTAGCGCGCGCCGGGCGTTGCGAGCTTGGCGCGCTGGAAGGCGAGCGCTTCGCGGATGCCGCGCGGGGGATCGAGCGGAGCGAAGAAGGCGTCCAGGTCGTCGAGGGCGCGCAGCGCGGCGTCGCGCACGGGGACGGCGGAGTCGTCCGCGGCGAGAATCGTGGCGGTGTCGAGGTCGTAGCGGGCGGCGGCCTTGGCGTTGCGGACGGCGGCGATCTGCGCGCGGGCGGGATGGGGCGCGCGGGGGAGCGCGGCGAGCCGCAGGAGCCAGGCGTGCGCGAAGGCGACGTCGCGGGCGTCCACGCCGGCCGGGGCGAAGGGGACGATGTCGAAGGTGCGCAGCTCGATGCGGTCCGCGCCGGCGGAGACGAGCGATTCGAGCTTGTTCGGCCCCTTCGGCTTCACGCGCACCGGGTAGTAGAGTTCGGTCGGAGCCGCGATGAGGCCGGCCTCGACGTAGCGCGCGACGCCGCGGGCGTAGGACGGGACGTCGGAGTAGTCGAACACCGGCACGAAGTCGTTCCAGAAGCCCAGTTCCGAACAACGCAGGGAGGCGAACCCGCAGAAGAGCGGCGGACCGCCGGCGGGGCCGTCGAGCCCGAAGAGCGAAGGATCGGCGAGGGGGCTCGCGGCCATGAGCGCGACGAGGAGCCAGATGCGTTCGGCGGCGTGGGCGGCGAGTTCGCAGTAGAGGGCGTCGGCGTGGCGGCGCGGGTCGGGCTCGCCGGCGGCGGCGCGGTCGGCCGCCAGCAGGTCGGCGCCGAGGGAAAGGTTCACATGGACGCCGCAGTAGCACATCTTGCGGCGTCCGTAGCGAGCCGCCGCGTATTCGCGGTAGGCGGTCTTGCCGGCGCGCGCGCCGGTGAACCGGGCGGCGGGGATGTCCTCCTCGGGGCCGAGCGGCGGCGGATTGGAGAAGAGCCAGAGCGTCTCCGGCGCCGGAAGCGCGGCGAGGGTCCGGCGCAGGCGCGCGTCGATTTCCTCCAGCTCGGCGACCGCCGCGGCGGCGCTCTCCGAGATGCCGGTGTTGATCTCCGTCTGGTTCTCGCAGAAGTCGCGCACGATGCGCGGGTCGTCCTGCGGGAGCGGATGGGGCGTGAGCGACATCCGTCCGTCGCGCGTGACGCGCAGCGCCTCGCGCTCCAGCCCGAAGCGGGCGGACCAGAGCGCGGCTCGGACGGAAGCAGATTCGAGATGCAGCATGGCGTGGCGGGGGGGCGGTTGGGGTGTCAGACGCGGGGGACGAGCCCGGTTTCGGCGGCGTAGGGTTTCATGCCCTCGATGCAGGTCGCGATGGCGTCCTTGAGCTCGATGCCGAGCATGTCCGCGCCGCGGAGGATGACTTCGCGCGAGCACTTGGCGGCGAATTTCCTGTCCTTGAACTTCTTTACGACGCTTTTTGGCTCCAGGTCGGAAATGCCCGTCGGGCGCATGAGCGCCGCGGCCCAGACGAGGCCCGAAAGCTCGTCGGCCGCGTAGAGGCTCTTCTCCAGGTCCGTTTCGGGCTTCACGTCGTTCACGAGCATCCAGCCGTGGCTCAGGATCGCGCGGACGTCCGCCGCATCCACGCCCTCGGCGAGCAGCTCCTTCTCGGTGTGCGCGAGGTGTTCGGCGGGGAAGCGCTGGTAGTCGTAGTCGTGCAGGAAGCCGACGGCGCCCCAGTGCGCGACCTCCGCGGGCGGCTGCGCGAAGCGGCGGGCGAACGCCTCCATGCAGCCGCGCACGTTCGTCGCGTGAACGACGAGGTGCGGGTCGTTTGTCGTGGTCGCAAGCAGTTCCTTTGCGCGCTCGATTGTGAGTGTCATCGACGTTTCCTTATTTACGGGGTCAACCGCGCGCGGCGATGGCTTCGACTTCGAGGCGGACGCCGCGCGGGAGGGCGGCGACCTGGACGCAAGAGCGGGCCGGACAGGGCGCGGGGAAGGCGCGCGCGTATGCGTCGTTCACGACGGCGAAGTCTGCAAGGTCGGCAAGGAAGACCGTGGTCTTCACGACGCTTTCCGGCCCGAGGCCTGCGGCGGCGAGGATCGCGAGAACGTTCGCAAAAGCGCGTTCGGCCTGCGCGGCGGCGCCGTCCGGGATGTCGCCCGTGGCGTGGTCCGCGGGAATCTGTCCGGAGACGAAAACGAATGGTCCGGCCGCGACGCCCTGCGAGTAGGGACCGATCGCGGCGGGAGCGGATGGAGTGGAGACGGTTTCTTTCATGGGCGGGGCTCCGTGGCGAGGCGCAGCAATTTTGCGGCGTTGTCGTGGTAGATGCGCCGCAGGGCTTCGGGCGGCAGGAAGGTCGCGCGCGTCTTTTCGATTTCCACGCTCGGCTCGTGGAAGGGCGAGTCGATCCCGAAGAGGACGCGGTCCGTGCCGACGGTCTCGTAGGCTTCGCGAATCTTGACGCTCATGGAGGTGCCGGAGGTCTCCAGATAGACGTTCGGATAGCGCCGCGCGGTCTTGAGCGCGGCATCGACATAGACGCCGTGCGCATGGCCCATGTGCAGCAGGACGATCGGGGCGCGCGGATGGCGCTCGGCGAGCCAGCCGATCTGCCACGGCAGGGAATACGGCGGGTGGCCGCTGTGGACGAAGACCGGGACGTCCAGCTCTTCCGCAAGGTCGATCACGGGATCGACGAGAGTGTCGTCCGCCGGATAGGCGTCGAAGAGCGGGTGCAGCTTAATCCCGCGGAACCCGGCGGCGACATAGCGGCGGATGTCGTCGAGCGCGCCGCGGTCGGTCGGCGTGATCCACGCGATCGGAACGACGAGGTCCGGCGCCGCCTCGAAGGCCCGCAGGACGGCATCGTTGTCGTGGGCGTTGGCCCCCGTGAGGAAGGTCTTTTCGATGTCGAACGCGGCCATCTGTTCCTTGAGGCGCGGCAGGTCGAAATCGAACCGCGCCCAGGAGCCGAACGCGCCGATGTGGGAATGTGCGTCGATGATTTTCATGGAACGGGGAAAAGACGAGTTCAGTTTTCAAACGGGCGGACGCGGAGCGTGGCGCCGAGGCTTTCCGCAAGGGCACGGCAGCGCGTCTGCCTGGCGATGTCCGTGACGGGTTCGCCCACCACGGTAAGGACGACTTCGGGAACTGCCTGCGCCGCTTCGCGCGCGAAGCGCAGCAACGCGGGAAATGCGGCGGGACCGAATTTCGGGCGGCAGAGCGCGAGGTATTCGTCCGGATCGTCGGTGTTGAGGCAGATCGAAATGCAATCGACTTTGCCGACGAAAAGCGCGGCGGTTGGACGGCCGTTCACGAGGTCGGAAAGGCCGTTGGTGTTCACGCGGACGCGAAGCGCCGGATCGAGCGCCTTGCGGCGCGCGGCGGCGGCGAGAAGTGCGTCGAGCCGTTCGGTCGGTTCGCCGTAGCCGCAGAAGACGAGTTCGCGGTAGCGGGTCCAGTCCTGCCCGTCGAGCGCGGCGTCGATCTCCGCTTGCGCCGGTTCGCGCTCCAGCCAGAGCGGCGGCGAGCCGTAGACGCCCGAACCCTTGGCGCGCAGGCAGAACGTGCACGCGCAGGGGCACCGGTTCGTGAGGTTCGCGTAGACCGCGT
>CAMNCG010000127.1 GCA_946534105.1 uncultured Verrucomicrobiota bacterium | reverse complement strand
AGCGGCACCCGAAGGCGGCGGAGCTGCTCGCGAGGTGCCGGACGATGACGGCGCTCGACGCGGTCGTCTGCGACGGCCTCGGGCTCGTGCGGGTGCGACGACGGACGGCGTAAAATCAAGAGTTGGAAATACACTTGTAATCAAGTGAAAACATTGCGAGAATTCGGTGAAATCGAGGGGGACAAAGGGGAAAGGTCCGGCTAAACAGCCCAGAAACAGGGGAATTTCGGATTGGAAGAAAGGTCGCACAGGCGGGCGAAGGAACACAGGGCCTGACCCAGGCGGGCGAAGGAACACAGGGCCTGACCCAGACGGACGAAGGAACAGGGCTTGACCCCGGCGGGGAGATGATGGATAATGCGACCCGTTCCGTCGATTGCACACGGCGATCCCGGACCGCACCCATACATCCAGGAGCAACCCATGTCCTTCAAGCACGCTTTTCCCCTTTCCGCCTTCGCCGCCGCAGCCCTTTGCGCTTCGGCGCAGGACGCCACGCCGGCGCAGGAGGCTCCCGCCGCGGAGGCCGTCGCCCCGGCCGGCGACGTTGTCGCCGTCCGCATCAACGGCGTCGACGCCGTCATGCAATCCGAAATCGACGAGGCGCTCGAGCAGTTCCTCGCCCAGAACGGTTCGCGCATTCCGCCGGACCAGCTTGCCCGAGCCAAGCGCGAAATTGCCCGCGAAATGGCCCAGAACTTCGCGTTGCAGTGGCTCCTCAAGGCGGAGGCCGACAAAGCCGGCGTCACGGTGACGGACGAAGACCGCGCCGCCACGCTGAAGCGCTTCGGACTCGACGATCGCGCGGCCGCCGTGAAGGCGTTCGGCGTTTCCGAAGAGAAGTTCGACAAGATTTTCGACACCAACATCGCGATCCAGAAACTCCTCGAATCCAAGACCAACAGCGTCGTCGCCCCGACGGAGGAGGAGATTCGCGCGAAATTCGACGAAATCGTCAAGGAACGGCCCGACGCCCTCGACCGTCCCGAAAGCGTCACCGCGTCGCACATCCTCGTCAAGGTGGACAAGGACGCTTCCGAAGAAGAGAAGGCCGCGGCCCGCGCCAAGATCGACGGCCTTCGGCAACGCGCGCTCGCGGGCGAAGACTTTGCCGCCCTCGCCAGAGAGCATTCCGACTGCCCCTCGTCCGCGAAGGGTGGAGATCTGGGCTCCTTCGGCCGCGGCCAGATGGTGAAGCCCTTCGAGGACGCCGCCTTTTCGCAGGAGATCGGCGCTGTGGGCGAGGTCATCGAGACGCAATTCGGCTTCCACATCGTGAAGGTGGCCGACCGCAAGGAAGGCGGCAAGATCGGATTCGACGACGTGAAGGACGAAATCGCCTCCGGCATGCGTCGCGAAAAGGAAGGCGCGGCCGTGCGCTCGTTCATCGACTCGGTCCGCGAAGGCGCCGACATCCAGATCGTCGGTCCCGCCCTTGAAGTTGTCTCCGACGTTGTCGAAGTGCCCGCGGCCGAAGACACCGCCCCGGTCGAAGCTCCGAAGCAGCGCCGGGTCCCGGAATGGGCGATGTAGTCGCCCGCCCGCAGACGACGAAATGATCCGCGTCGGAACCGGTTTCGACATCCATCGGCTCGCGCCCGGGCGCCGCCTCGTCCTTTGCGGCGCCCGATTCGATTCCCCGCGCGGGCTTCTCGGCCACTCCGACGCCGACGCTCCGGTCCACGCCCTCGTGGACGCTCTTCTCGGCTCCGCCGCCCTTGGCGACGTCGGGACGCTCTTTCCGGACGACGACCCGCGCTGGGAGGGTGCCGACAGCATGGAGTTGCTGCGCCGGACGGTCGCGCTGCTGCGCGAAAACGGGTGGCGGCCGGTCAACGCGGACCTGACGGTTTTCGCCGAGGAGCCGAAGATTTCGCCGCGCGCGCCGGAAATGCGCGCGAACCTCGCCTCCGCGCTCGGGCTTGGCGTCGGCGCCGTTTCGGTGAAAGGCAAAACGATGGAAAAACTCGGTCCCGTCGGAGCGGGAGAGGCGATTGCCGCGCAAGCCGCGGTTCTGGTTGAATCATGCAACTGAAATTCTACAATTCCCTGACCCGGAAGGTCGAACCGTTCGAGCCGGTCTCGCCCGGCGCCGCCGGGCTCTACACCTGCGGCCCCACGGTCTACAACTTCGCCCACATCGGCAACTTTCGCGCGTACGTCTTCGAAGACGTCCTGCACCGCGCGCTCGAATACGCGGGATACAAGCTGACGCACGTGATGAACCTCACGGACGTCGACGACAAGACCATCCGGGATTCGCGCAAGGCCGGCATGCCGCTCCGCGACTACACGCGACGGTTCAAGGACGCGTTTTTCGAGGATCTTCGGACCCTGTCCGTCGAGCCCGCGTCCATCTATCCGGCCGCAACGGACCACATTCCGGAGATGATCGCGCTCATCGAGCGCCTCTTCGAAGCCGGCGTCGCCTATCAGGCGCCGGACCGGTGCGTCTACTTCTCCGTTTCGAAGTTTCCCGGCTACGGCAAGCTCGCGCACCTCGACCGGTCCGGCATGCGCTCCGGCGTCCGCATCTCCAACGACGAATACGCCAAGGACGACGTCGGCGACTTCGCGCTGTGGAAGGCGTGGGACGAGAACGACGGCGACGTGAAGTGGGATTCCCCGTGGGGCCCTGGCCGCCCCGGCTGGCACATCGAGTGCTCCGCGATGTCGATGAAGTACCTCGGCGAGAGCTTCGACCTGCACACCGGCGGCATCGACAATCTCTTTCCGCATCACGAGAACGAGATCGCGCAGGCCGAAGCCGCCACCGGCAAGCCGTTCGTCCGCCAATGGCTCCACTGCGCGCACCTCCGCGTGAACGGCGAGAAGATGAGCAAGAGTCTCGGCAACTTCTACACGCTGCGCGACCTTCTCGCGAAGGGCTGGTCCGGCCGCGAGATCCGCTACGTGCTCGTCTCGGCCCACTACCGACAGCCGCTCAATTTCGCCTTCGACGCCCTCGACGCCGCCCGCACGGCGCTTTCGCGAATCGACGAATTTTCGACGCGCATGGAAGCCCTCGCCGCCGGCGCGCCGGCTCCCGCCGCCGCGCCGGAGTGGGCGCAAAAGCACCTCGACGCCTTCGACGCCGCCATCGGCGACGACCTCAACACGCCGCTCGCGCTCGCGGCGGTCTTCTCCCTCGTGAACGACGGCAACCGCCTCGCGCAGGAAGGGAAGGCCTCGCCCGCCGACGCCGCCTCCGCGCTCGCCGCCCTCACCCGCATGGACAAGGTGCTCGGCGTCCTCGCGCGGCCCGCGGCCGAAGTCCCCGCTGCCGTCCGTGCCCTCGTCGAAGCGCGCGCCGCCGCGCGCGCCGCGAAGGACTGGGCCGAGTCCGACCGCCTCCGCGGCGAAATCGCCGCCCTCGGCTGGACGGTGAAGGACACCAAGGACGGCCCCCGCCTTTCCCCTTCCGCCTGATCCCTTCCCCCTTTTCCCGCTCGGAACCATGTCCTACGAAGTCATCGCCCGCAAATGGCGCCCGCAGACCTTCGAAGAGGTTGTCGGGCAGGACCACGTCGTCCGCACGCTCCGCAACGCCATCGAAAGCCGCCGCATCGCCCAGGCGTATCTTTTCGCCGGCCCCCGCGGCACGGGCAAGACCACGCTCGCCCGCATCTTCGCGAAGGCGCTCAACTGCGAAAACGGCCCGACGCCCGTGCCCTGCGGCAAATGCAACGCCTGCAAGGCCATCATGGCCGGTTCTTCGTTCGACGTGACGGAAATCGACGGCGCCTCGAACAACAAGGTCGAGGACGTGCACGAACGCATTCTCTCGCTCGTGCAGAACGCGCCGGTCGAAGGCCGCTACCGCATCTTCTACATCGACGAGGTGCACATGCTCTCCGCCTCGGCCTTCAACGCGCTGCTGAAGACCCTCGAGGAGCCGCCGGAGTTCGTCAAGTTCATCTTCGCCACGACCGAACCGGACAAGGTCCTTGGCACCGTGCTCTCGCGCTGCCAGCGCTTCGACCTGCGGCGCATTTCCAACACCGACATCGTCGGCCAGCTCCGCAAGATCTGCGCCGCCGAGGGGGTCGAGGTTTCCGACGACGCCCTCCTCGCCATCGCCCGCGGCGCCAACGGCGGAATGCGCGACGCCGAATCCGCGCTCGACCAGATCATCGCCTTCACCGGCCGCAAGATCGACGAGGCGGACGTCCTCGGCGTCTTCGGCCTCGTCGCCCGAGCCAAGGTCGAAGCCCTTGCGGGCGCCATCCTTCGCTCCGACGTCGCCGCCATCTTTGAGTCGATCGCCGAGCTTGACGCCTCCGGCAAGGATCTTCGCCGCCTCGTCGCCGAACTCGTGGACCACTTCCGCAACCTCCTGCTCTGCATCGAACTCGGCGGCGACGTCTCCCGCCTCGACGTTTCGGAGGGCCAGCGCGAGACGCTCCGGGCCCAGGCCCCGCTCGCGGGCGCGACGGCGGTCCTTTCCATCGCCGAAGAGCTCATCAAGCTCGACGAGCCGCTCCGCCGCGCGCTCTCGCCGCGCACGATCGTCGAAACCGCCCTCGTGCGCTGCGCGCGCGCTTCGAAGCTCGTCGATCTCGAAACCATCCTTCGCAAGATTTCCGCCCTCGAAAAGGCCGCTCCCGCGGCGCCGGCCGCCCCGGCGGCGCCCGCTCCGGCCGCCCCGGCTCCGCCCGCCCCGGCTCCCGTTCCTCCGCCCGCCCCGTCCGCCCCGTCCGCTCCCGCTCCGGCTCCTTCGCCGGCACCCGCTCCGCGGACCGCGCCGCCGGAAGCGACCGTCGAACCCTTCCCGGAAGCGCCGGCACCCGCGGAGAAATCGGAAGCTCGCCCGCCGGTCCCCGCTCCCGCCCCGGCTCCGGCGCCCGCTCCGGAACCCGCTCCGGCCCCGGTGTCGAAGCCACCGCTTTCGCCGGAAGCGGTCGAGCGCGTCCTCGCGTCGCCTCCGGTCCGCGACGCGCTCGAAATCCTCGGCGGAAAGATCGTCGACGTCCGCTGAACGGCCTCGCCCGGCCGCCATTTTTCCCTTCGAATCCCAACCCCAATCCACGAAAGCCATGGCATCCTTTTTCGAACAGGCCAAACGCGCGCTCGAACTGCGCAACCAGGTCAAGAAAATCCAGCGCGAACTCGAAGCGATGAACTTCGAGTACGAAAACGCCGGCCTCAAGATCGTCGTCACCGGCGACCTCGCGGTGAAATCCGTGAAGATCGTCGATCCGTCGATCCTCGCCGACGCCAAGACGGACAAGATCGAGCGCACGCTCGCCGAAAACCTCAACAAGGCGCTCCACCTCGCCAAGGACGGCGCGCAGAGCCGCATGAAAGAGGCCACGAAGGGCCTCAACCTCGACGGTCTCATGGGGTAGCGCAGCGCGGCCCGTCGCCGCGCTGCCGGGACGGGCCGCCTTCCGCGCCTCCGTTCCGCCGTGCCGGACCCTTTTTCGGACCTCGCCCAGGAGTTGGCGCGCCTTCCGGGCTTCGGAAGGCGCTCCGCCGAACGCGCCGCGCTCGCCCTCGTCGGGCGCGGCGCCGCCGCCATCACGCCCCTCGTCGAAGCGCTCGTCGCCGCGCGCGACGGGCTCGACTCCTGCCGCCGGTGCGGCGCCGTGATGCCGCGCGGCGGCGAACTCTGCCGCATCTGCTCCGATCCGGGGCGCGACGCCGGGCTCGTGCTCGTCGTCGAAGACCCCGGCGACATCCTCGCCATCGAGCGCTCCGGCGCCTTCCGCGGCCAGTACCACGCCCTGCGCGCCCTCGTTTCGCCGCAGGCCGGCACCTCCGCGGCCGACACGACGATCCCCGCGCTCGAATCGCGCGCCGCCTCGGGCGCGGTCCGCGAAATCGTGCTTGCGCTCCCGACGGACGTCGAGGGCGACGCCAACGCCGCGTACATCCGCGAGCGTCTCCGCAAGGCCGCGCCGTCGGTCCGGGTCTCCCGCCTCGCGTGGGGGCTTCCGGCCGACAGCGCCGTCCGCTATTCCGATCCCCTCACGCTGCGCCGCGCGATCGCCGGGCGGCAGACAACCGATTGAACACGATGAAAAAGCCGTCCTCCTCCGCCCCGAAGGCGAAACCCGCCGGAAAGGCCGTCCGCGCCCCCGTTTCCAAGCTCTACGCCGTCATCCTCGCCGGCGGCCGCGGCGAGCGGTTCTGGCCGCTCGGCCGCGCCTCCCGTCCCAAGCAGTTCGTGGACCTCTTCGGCGGCAAGCCGCTCATCCGCCACGCCGTGGACCGCCTCCGCGGGCTCGTCCCGCCCTCGCGCATCCTCGTCGTCACCTCGCGCGACCTCGTGCCCGCCACGCGGAAGGCGCTTCCGATGCTCCGGCCCGACTGCGTGCTCGGCGAGCCCGAGGGGCGCGACACCGCCGCGGCGTGCGCGCTCGCGACGGCGTTCGTCCACCGCCGCGGGGGTCCGGACGCCACGCTCTGCATCCTCACGGCCGACCACCTGATTGCCGACCCGGCGGGCTTCCGCGCGACGCTCGCCGCCGCGTCAGGCGTCTGCGCCCGGCGCGACGTCCTCGGCCTCGTCGGCATCGCCCCGACGCGCCCGGCCACCGGCTACGGCTACGTCGAACTCGGCGCGCCCTTCGCCGGTCCCGGTTCCGCGCCCGGCTTCCGCAAGGTCGCGCGCTTCGTCGAAAAGCCGAACCTCGGCACCGCGGCGACGTACGTGGCGAGCGGACGCTTCGTGTGGAACAGCGGGATGTTCGTCTGGCGCGTCGCCACGTTCGAGGAGGCGCTCCGCCGGTTCCGTCCGGCGCTCGCCCAGGCGGTCCTCGACGGCATTCTTCCCGCCTTCGGCGACGAAAGGAAGCTCCGCGCCGCGCTCGACCGCGTCTACCCGACGCTCGAAAAGATCAGCGTCGACTACGCGATCATGGAAAAGGCGTCCAACCTCGTCGCCGTGCGCGGCGACTTCGGGTGGGACGACGTGGGCGCGTGGCCGAGCGCCGGCGCCCATCTCGGCTCCGACGCCGCGGGCAACGCCGTGCACGGCCTCGTCTCCGCCCTCGCGGCTTCGGACAACGTCTTCGTCAACACCCAGGACGGCCACGTCCTCGCCGCGATGGGCGTCGAGAACCTCGTCGTCGTCCACACCGCCGACGCCACGCTCGTCTGCACGCGCGAAGCCGCCGACGGTCTCAAGGCCCTCGTCCGCGGCCTCGGCGCCGATCCCGCCACGGCCCGCTTCGTGAAATAGGCGCCCCCCCCCTCCTTCCGGCCGCGGGCCGCTTGTCCCCGTCCTTTTTGCAACCCATGAAAACAGACTCCCTTTCCACGATCGGCGACGTTCTTCTCGACGGGCCGCTCGGATCCCGGCTGGACGCCATGCTCCGCAACCACGTCGCGGCGACCGACGTCGACTACATCACCGCGCCGTTTCTCGCCAAGACCGAAACGAACGGCTGGTGGCAGACAGAATTCTGGGGCAAGTGGATGCATTCCGCGGTGCCGTTCCTGGCCTACCGGGACGATCCCGCGCTGCTCGCGAAGGTGCGCCGCGGCGTCGCGCGCATGCTTTCCTCGCAGGAGCCGGACGGCTACATCGGCAACTATCCGGACGACCTCCGCTGCGGCGAGGGATGGGACGTGTGGGGCGTCAAATACACCCTGATGGGCCTCTTGCACTACTTCGATCTGGCGAAGCGGCTCGAGGCCGCCGCTCCCGCCGTCGCGCCAACCGCCGCCGACGCGCTCGGAGCCGCCGTCCGCCTCTGCGACTGGCTGCTCGCCGAACTCGGCCCCGGCGGTCGTCGCGGCCGCGCCCTGTGGGAGACCGGCTACTGGTGCGGCTACGCTTCGTCCTCCGTCCTCGAACCCGTCGTCTGGCTCTACCGGCGAACGGGCGAGCGCCGCTTCTTCGATTTCGCCTCGTCCATCGTCGAGGGGCTCTCCCAGCCCGAAGGCGGCCCGCGGCTCGTCGATCTGGCGCTCGGCGGCGTCTCCGTCGCCGACCGCAACGGCCACGGAAACGTCGCCGAGACCGGCGGCGCGTACGTGATGAAGCACAACCGCTGGAAGGCGTACGAGATGATGTCCTGCTACCAGGGAATGCTCGACTACGCCGAGACGGCCGAGGCCGAAGGGCTGCCGGCGGCGGTTCCGCCGGAGACGCTCCGCGCCGCGGCCCTCGCCTCGGCGCGGGACATCGCCGCCGAGGAAATCAACCTCGCCGGCGGCTGCGCTTCCAGCGAGGCGTGGTTTCACGGCGCGCGCAGGCAGCATCTCGCCTACACCCGCCTCCAGGAGACGTGCGTGACGACAACGTGGATGCGCCTTTGCGAAAAACTCCTCGACGTCACGGACGATCCCTTCTGGGCCGACCAGCTGGAGCGCACGTTCCACAACGCCTATCTCGCGGCGATGAAGGCCGACGGCTCGGAATTCGCCGGCTACACGCCGCTCTCCGGCTCCCGCTGGCACGGGCAGCACCACTGCTTCCTGCACACCGACTGCTGCAACGCCAACGGTCCGCGGGGCTTTCTGGCGTACCTGCGCACGTTCTTCGTCGCGCGCGGCGACGTGGCCACACTCAACTTCTACGCCTCCGCGCGCGTCAAGGCGACGCTCGGAGACGGCCGCGAGGTCGAATTCGACGGCTATTCGCTCTACCCTCGCGCCGACAGCGCGCGGCTCGTGTGCCGCACCGCGGGCAAATTCGCGCTGCGCCTTCGCATTCCCGCGCACTGCGCCTCCGCCGCCATCACGCTGAACGGAGCCCCGATCCCCGGCGCCGTTCCGGGCGCGTACCACGAGATCCGGCGCGCGTGGAATCCCGGCGACGTCGTGGAGATCGCCTTCGAGATGCCGGTCGTGGCGCACGTCCGCGCGCACCACGCGGCGTTCACGCGCGGGCCGGTGCTTCTCTCGCGCGACAGCCGCTTCGGCGACGGCGACCTTTCCGAGCCGTTCCGCCCCGATTCGCTTTCCGACGGACAGGACTGCTCGGCGCTCTTCGCGCCGGCCGCGCCGCCGTCCGACGACTTCGCGGCGTGCTACGCCGCGTCGCTCCCTCTGGGCTCCCATGCCGAGAACCCCGATGGCGCGCTGCCCTCGACCGTCTTCTTCTGCGACTACGCCTCCGCGGGCGACACCTGGCGCCGCGGCGACTTCTACCGCACCTGGTTTCCCGTCGAACTCCGTCCGGACGAAGCGCCCTCCTCGCCCGACGCGTGAAAAGCCGGCGCCGCGGCGCGCGAGTTGAAACGAAACGGAACGTGGGCTATACTTGACCGCCGATCACGCGATTCAGCGCCGAACAAGCCGATGACCTCCGGCCCGGAAGCCGACCCCAAGAAAGTGAACGATTCATCCGCCGATCCGCTCTCCCGCCTTGCCGACACGATTTTCGTGCCGGACGCCAAGGCAACCGACAAGGCCTCCCTTCTCGCCGAAATCGCGGACGCCGCCGTCGCGGGCGGCGCCGTGGCTCCGGAAAACCGGGACAAGATTCTCGCGGCTCTCGTCGAACGGGAGCGCCAGATGTCCACGGGGATGCAGTACGGCGTCGCGATTCCCCACGCGAAGACCGACTGCGTTTCGTCGCTCGTCACGATGATCGCCATTTCCCGCGCCGGCATCCCGTTCGAGACCCTCGACAAGGAGCCGGCGTCGCTTTTCATCGCGACGCTCTCCCCGCCGTCGGACGCCAATTCGCACATCCGCTTCCTCGCGGCCGTGACGCGGCGCCTCGCCAACCGCCGCGTGCGCGAACGCGTCTTCGCGGCGACGACCAAGTCCGAACTCGTCGCGGCGTTCGCCGACGACGCGGTCTAGCGCGGAGGCCGACGCGCCATGGTGGACACCACCGGCCTTCTGACGCTCGCCGCCGTTCAGGGACTGGCGGAATTTCTCCCCGTGAGCAGTTCCGGGCACCTCGTGCTCGCGGAACGGGTGCTGGGAATTGAGAGTCCGGGGCCGGCGCTGGAGCTTTTCCTCCACCTCGGCACGCTCTTTTCGATCTGCGCCGTCTACCGCCGCACGCTGGCCCGGCTCGTTTTCTCCGCCCTGCACGGGGGCCGGGAGGGGCTCCGCTACGCCGCGTTCGTCGCGCTTTCCATGGTGCCGACGTTCGCCGGATACGTGGTCGTCAAGAAGACCGCCGGAGGCGTTTTCGACTCGCCGCGCGCGGTCAGCTGGCTCATGGTCGCGAACGGCGCGCTCCTGTTGCTCTCGGCCGTCACGGACCGCGTTCGGCCCGGCGGGGGCGGCCCGACGGCGAAACGCGCGCTCGCGATGGGGCTCGGGCAGGCGCTCGCGGTGCTGCCCGGCATCAGCCGCTCCGGCACGTCGATCCACGCGGGGCGACTCGCCGGCATGTCGCCCGCGAAGGCGGCGGAGTTTTCCTTCCTCATGTCGGTTCCGGTCATTGCGGGCGCCGTCGTGCTCGAATGCGGGGGCGGCGGCGCCGGGGCCTTCGCCGGCCTGTCGGCCGGCCAGGCGGCGCTCGCCACCGCGGTTTCGGCGCTGGTCGGCTGCGTCGCGCTCCGACTCGTCCTCAAGGTGATCGAGCGCGGAAAATTCTGGATGTTCGGCCTCTGGTGCGCCGGGCTCGGCGTCGCGTCCCTGCTTTTCGGCTGACGGAGGAACGCGACGCGGAAAAAGAGAAAGCCGCAGGAAACCTGCGGCTTTCCAATGGTGCTCGGGAAAGGACTCGAACCTTCAATCCCAAAACGGGACCAGCACCTCAAGCTGGCGTGTCTGCCAATTCCACCACCCGAGC
>CAMNCG010000126.1 GCA_946534105.1 uncultured Verrucomicrobiota bacterium | reverse complement strand
GGCCGGGGGGGCGGCGGGGTCGGGCGCGGCCGCCGCCGCGGCGGCGAGCGCCGCGTCGTCGTCGCGAAGCGCCGCCATCGTGCGGCCGAGCGTGTCGAAAAAAGCGGGACCGAAGGCGTCCAGCGCGGCGGGAAGCACCGCGTGGCGGATCTTGTTGCGGTCGGCGGCATCTCCGGCGTTCGTGGAATCTTCGCGCCAGGAGAGTCCCTCGGCGCGCAACCAGTCGCAGAGCGCCGCGTGGCGGACCGCAAGAAGCGGCCGCAGCGTGGCAAGCGCGGGATTTCCGGGCCAGGGGGAAAACGGCGGCATCCCGCCAAGACCGCGCGAAGAGGCCCCGCGCTTGAGGCGGAGGAAAAACAGTTCCGCCTGATCGTCGAGCGTGTGGCCGGTCGCCACGGCTCCGGCGCCGGCGGAGGTCGCCGCGCGGCGGAGAAAGGCGCGGCGCAGCCGGCGGGCGGCCATTTCGGGCGATTCGCCGGTGCGCGCGGCCTCGGCCGGCACGTCTCCCCGGCCGGAAACGAATTCGACGCCGAGTTCCGCGCAAAGCGCCGAGGCGAACGCCTCGTCGGCGTCCGCCTCGGCGCCGCGGATGCCGTGGTGGAAGTGGGCGGCGACGACGCCGTAGGGCGGTTCGGCGCCGAGCCACGCCCGCAACCGGACGACCGAATGCAGGAGACAGACCGAATCCGCCCCGCCGGAGAGCGCCACGACGAGGCGGGCGCCGCGCAGAGCCGCGCCGAGCGCGGAAGAACCGAGCGGCCTCGTGCCGAGGAGCCCGGGATCCGGAAGGCGCGGCGTCGGGCGGCTCACGGCTTGCGCGCGGCGCGGCTTTCCGCGCATTTGGCCGCCAGGTCGTCGAACGTGGCGTCGGAAACCTTGAGTCCGCCGTACGCGACGCCGATCCGGACGTTGGGACGGTTGCCGCCGTGGTAGTCGGTGCCGCCGGTCACGAGGAGCCCGAACTCCGACGCGAGCCCGAGATACTCCTCCACCATCTGCGGCCAGTAGCCCGTGTAGAGGCATTCGATCGCGCCGAGCCCGGCCTCGGCGAGCGAAGCCACGAACCGGCGCAGTTCCGCCTTGTTCATGCGCACCTGGTGCGGATGCGCGAGCGAAGCGACGCCGCCGGCGCCGCGCACGACCGAAATCGCGGTCGCGGGATCGAGGCGGAAGCGGTCGACGTACGCCGGCGCGCCGCGTCCGAGGTAGCGGCGGAACGCGTCGGCGTGGTCGCGCGCCCAGCCCTTCCGGACGAGCGCGCGGGCGATGTGGGGGCGCCCGATCGCGACGGCGCCCTCCCCCGCCTCGCGGCGGACGTCTTCGGGGGAAATCCGCCGGCCCATCTTCGAAAGGCGGGCGAGGATTTCGGCGTTGCGCTCGCGGCGCCCGTCGCGGATGCGGCGGACGGCGTCGGAAAGCGCGGGGTCCGAGGCGTCGCACCCGTACGCGAGCATGTGGACCGTGCGCCCCGGCACGTCGCAGGAAATCTCCATGCCGGGCAGGGTCTTCAGGCCGCGCGCGGCGGCCGCGGCGGCGAAGCGCTCCGTGCCGTCCATGTTGTCGTGGTCCGTGAGGACCGCGGCCGAGAGGCCGGCGTCCGCCGCGAGCGCGGCGAGCGCCTCGGGGCCGTCCGTGCCGTCCGAGCAGGTGGAATGCAGGTGCAGGTCAACCATTGCAGCCGCAGGCGCCGCCGTCCCCGCCGTCGCCGTCGCGGACGAGGTGGGGGCGCCGATACCCGACGAGGCGGCGCAGCCGCACACCGGCTTCGGCGAGAAGCGAACGCGTCTGCTCCGTGACGGAGTACTCCTCGTCGTACACGACCTCCCGGATGCCGGCGTTGACGATCATCTTCGCGCACATGAGGCACGGCGAAAGCGTCACATAGATGGACGCGTCCTTTGTGGAAATCCCGTGGTAGGCGGCCTGCGTGATGGCGTTCTCCTCCGCGTGGGAGCAGATGCAGTCCATGAGCCCCGATCCGCTCGGGGCGGACGAGGCGCAGCGCGGGCAGCCTCCCTCGTCGCAGTTCCGGACGCCGCGGGGGGCGCCGTTGTAGCCGGTCGAAATGATCCGGCGGTCCTTGACGATCACGGCCGCGACGTTGCGGCGCGAACAGTTGCTGCGGGTCTTGACGACGTGCGCGATGTCCATGAAATAGACGTCCCACTCCGGCCGCGCGCGACGGCCGGGGGCGCCGCTCCCGGCGCCGCTCATGCCCGGCGCACCGAAAGGATGACGACCGGCTCGGCCGGGACGTTCTCGTACCACGAGACGGTCTTGGTGGGGACCTTCGCGATGGCGTCGAGCGTCTCGAGCCCCGAAACGACCTCGCCGAAGACGCAGTACCCGTACCCCTGCGCGGTGGGCGCGCGGAAATCGAGGAAGGCGTTGTCGGCGTGGTTCACGAAGAACTGGCTCGTCGCCGAATCGACGACCGAGGTGCGGGCCATGGCGAGCGTGCCGCGCTTGTTGGAGAGGCCGTTGCGAGCCTCGTTCTTCACCGGGGCCTTGGTCGGCTTCTGCCGCATGTCCGGCGTGAAGCCGCCGCCCTGGATCATGAATCCGGGAATGACGCGGTGGAAAACCGTGCCGTCGTAGAACTTGGCGTCGGCGTAGGAGAGGAAGTTGGCGACGGTTTCCGGCGCCTTGTCCTCGAAGAGGTCGGCTTCCATGTCGCCTTTGGAGGTCTTGATGACGATTCGCGTGCTCATCGATGGGTTGGGATGGGGTTGGGGGTCTTGCGGCCGGAAGGCCTCGCGGGCCCGCGGCGGGAAAAGGCGGAAGTCAGTAGCGGACGGAGGAGCCGCCGATCGTTTCGCGGAGAATCGAATCGGGCGGCACGCCGAACGGGGGGATCGGGGTGAAGTTCGCGAGGACGTCGAGCAGGCGGCGCGCCGTGGCGTACTCCGGTTCGCCGGGCTTGATTTCCGACAGCAGCGCCGTCGCGAACGGGCGCAGGACCGCGAGCTCGTAGTCGAGCGAGGAGTTGAACGACGCGTCGGCCTCGCCCTGGTACGGGAAAATCCACTTCTCCTCGCCGCGCCGCACCGAAGGCCAGAGCGAAAGCGTGCGCCGCGCGTCGTGGCCGCGGAAGGCGTTGTCGCGGACAAGACGGCGGACGAGCCGGTTGTCGGACGTCGAAAGCAGGTTGTTGTCGTCGATCACGAGCTGCGTGAGCGCCGAAAGGTAAATCTTGAACGTCGCCTCGCGCGGAATCCCCTCGCAGAGCGCCGGGTTGAGGCCGTGGATGCCTTCGAGGCAGATGATGTCGTCGGGGCCGAGGCGCAGCGTTTCGCCCGTCCGCGACGGGGTCTTGGTCCGGAAATCGTACGTGCGGCGCCGGATCTCCCTGCCCTCGAGGAGCGCGGCCATGTCGGCGCGGAGCGCCTTCACGTCCACCGCGCGGATGTCCTCGTAGTCCGGCTTTCCGTCCGGCCCGACCGGATCGTCCTTCTCCGCGACGAAGTAGTCGTCCGTCGAAAGCTGCACCGGCCGGAGCCCGAGCACCCGAAGATGAAGAGAAAGACGGCGGCAGGACGTCGTCTTGCCCGCCGAGGACGGCCCGGCGATGAGCACGAGCCGCGGCCGAGGGCGGCGCGCCGCGATCTGGTCCGCGAGACGGCTGAAGCACTTGTCGTGGAGCGCTTCCGACATCTCGATCACCTCGGCGATTCTGCGGTCCGCGACCGCCTGGTTGAGTTCGCCGACGGAGTGAACCCCGAGCACGTCTCCCCAGCGGGCGTGTTCGCGGTGAATCGCCATGAGAGCGGGCTGGGGGCGGAACGGAGCCACCGAGAGCGGGTCGTCCTGCGACGGAAGCTGGATGACGAGCCCGCCCGCGTGGCGGAAGAAGGAAAACGCGCCGAGCGCGCCGGTGGATGGCGCGAGAGCACCCTGCCGCAGATCGAGGAACGAACCGCACCGCACGATGCGGAGCGAGGGATCGTTCACGTGGCGCAGGAGCCCCACCTTGTCGTGCTGGCCGGCGGCGGCGAAGAGCGCGAGCGCGCCCTGGTAGTCCATCCGCTCCTCGACGATCGGGAGGTCCGCGGAAACGAGTTCGCGCATCCGCGCTTCGAGCGCCGCCGCCTCCCGTGCCGTCGGCGCGCGGTCGGGGGCGCCGGGGCGCGCGTCGCGCAGCGTCGCCCACACCCCGCATCCGAGCGAATGCCGGATCTTCAGCACGCGCCCCGGCAGGGCGTCGCGCGCGGCGGTGGCCGCGAGCAGGCACGCCGAGCGCCGCAGGACGAGCCAGCCGTCCGGATCGGCGGCGGTGAGGACGCGCGTGCCGGGCGCGGAGGCCCCGGGGTCGTTCAGCGAAACGATTTCGCCGCCGGAACCGACCGCGGCCATCGCCGGCCACGCCGGAGCGGGCTCCGTCCGCGGGCGCGGCGTCCCCGCCGCGCCCCGCTTTTTCGCGTTCTTCGCGTCACGTCGTTTCATTCGTCGTCTTCGGGACTGGGCCGGCCGCGTCCGCGCCGGAGGCCGCGCGGCGCGCCGAACCGGCGCCGCCGGCCGCCGCCGCCGGACTCCGCCTCCTCCCCTCCGTCCGGACGCGGAATCTCGAACCCCGCCTCTTCGAGACGTCGTTCGTCCTCTTCGTCGAGCTCGATCGGAAGCGGCGGGCCGCTGTTGTTCATGATGATGTCGAGATTGATGTCGTGCATCCGGCGCTCGCGCTGCTCGGGAGTGAGGGCGGCCATTTCCTCGGCGTGCTGCCGGCGCCGCTCCTCCCATTCCTCGCGCTGCTTGCGGCGGCGCTCGCGCTGCTCGTCCAGCTCGCGCTTCTTCTCGCTGCGCTCCTTCTCCAGCTCCCAGTCCGTCTTCGTCTGGAGTTGCGACAGGTCCACCGCCGCGCCGCCCGGCTGCCCGAACGTCGTCACGTCGGCGCGGTTCGTCGTGACCGGGTTGATCCACAGCGGAAGCTCGGATTCGCGCCCGGATTTCGAAAGCGTCGCCGTGTTCGCCGCGAGGTCGATCGCGACGCACGAAAAGCCGTCGAATTCCTGCCCCTCCTGCAGATAGTATTCCTTGCCGGACTCGCCGTCGACGAACCCGACGCTCGGGACGCCGCAGAACCGCGAAAGGAGCGTGATCTTCACCTTGTCGAGGCCCGGCGGGATGACATAGGCCTCTTCCACCGCCTGCTGCGCTGCGGCCTGAAGCGCCGCCTGGCGCTCCTGCTCGGCCAGCTCCTCCGGCGTGGGACCCGTTTTCGGAGGGGGACCGAACGGCTCTTTCCGCAGAATCACGTCGTAGCGAGAGGCGTCCATGTCCCCGACGCCAACGGAAAACGCCGCCGCCGAAAACGCCGCCGCGAGCGCCAAGGACGCCGCGCACAACCTGAATCGTGAAGTCACGGCGCAAAGCATATCAGAAACCGCGACAGCCCGCAAACCACGGAAGACCCCCGGGAAACACGCGGTTTCAGGGAGTTTCAAATGGTGCGCCGTGCCGGACTTGAACCAGCGACCTAGGGATTATGAGTCCCCAGCTCTGACCGACTGAGCTAACGGCGCGTGAAAAGGGAAAAGATCAGACGAGACCGGCCTTGGCGAGCGGGACGAAGGCGTCAACGCCGCTGAAGCCGAACGGGACGTTGCCGGGGGAAACGGAGGACGCCGATCGGCGGGCGAACCGGAGCGCCTCGCCAAACGACGGAAGCCGCACGGCGCGCCGGTAGGAGAGGGACCGCGCGGGGAGGAAACTCGTGGCAAAAAGGCCGTCCGAAAAATCCGACGGCACCGGTCGGCCCGCCATGCGGGCGTTCCAGGCCGCGGCCACGCGCAGACACAGGGAGCGAGTGCGCAGCGAAAAGGCGCCGTCCATCGCGCGGACACCGAAGAGGGACGCCGCGGCGCGGGGCAGCCACGCATCGGAAAGAGGATGCGGCGCCCCGACGAAATCGAACCGGTCGATGTACGAGCCGAGACCGGGACGGACCGGAAACGCGTCCTCCGACACCACGAGGACCCACCCGGTGCGGAAAAGATCCGGAAGGCGCGCGGCCCGGAACGCGGCAACGTCCGCAGCCCGGCCCGAACGAATCGACGGCTCGACGCGAACTTCGACGCGCCCGCCGAAACCGGACGCGAAGGCCGAAAGCTCCGACGTCTCCGCGTCCGCCACGATGACCGTGCGGAGAAAACCGCAGTTGCGCCACGTTTCGCGCAGCGCGCATTCCAGACGCACGGCGGCGACGGCGCGATCCGACGCCCCGGGCGCGAAATGCGAGACGACCGTGACCTCGGAAGGCCCGGGCGCGGGTTCCGGAAAGTCGCAGTCGCGCTCCAGCCGCTCCTTTCGCCACTCGGCGAACAGGAGCGCGCCCGCCTTGCGGTCCGCCTGCTTCTTCTTGCGCTTGTTTCGGCTCATGTCGGGCGTTCATACTACCATTTTGACGACCGAAAGGCAACTGGAAAATGGCCCTTCTGGCAAAAAGGGGAATTTCGAGCCTAAAATCCGAACGAACGCCCCCCCCCCCTTGCACAATCCCGGTTTCTGTTGTAATCTTTCGTCGTTTTCCGCGTGGAAAACGCATCGGCCCTTGCGGCCAACTCCCAAATCAACAAGACCGCCATGCGCTCCGGCGCCTGGCAAAAACAACATGGACATATACGTCGGCAACCTCGCCTACGCGACGACGGATGACGAGCTCAACGCCCTGTTCTCCGAATACGGCACCGTATCCGCCGCCCGCGTCGTCAAAGACCGCGTGACCCAGCGCTCCAAGGGCTTCGGCTTCGTCGAAATGCCCGACGCGGCGCAGGCCAACGCGGCCATTGCCGCCATCAACGGCCGCGAAGTCGGCGGCCGCGCCCTCCGGGTGAATGAATCCCAGCCGCGCCCCGACCGCCCCCAGCGCAGGCCCTACAACCCGTCCGGCTCCCGCTGGTAAGGTTGCGGAGACGGGCGATGACGGCCGACCATCCGATTTGCTGCCCTGACGTCTCCTCCCCCGTGCCCATCCGGCCCCGCCGGTTGGGCGCGGGTTTTCGTTCGATTCTCGCAACGGCGCTCGCGTTCGGCGTTTTTCTCGCCGCGAACGCCCTGTCCATGCGGCTGTGGGCCCGTGGAGAATTCGCGCACCACGTCCGAGGCGCGGTCTCGGAAGAGGCCCGCGCACGCCTTTCGGGCCTTTCCGGCCATGCGTCGGTCGTCGCCTTCTTCGAGCGCTCTTCGCCGCTGCGCAACCCGGCGCGCCGGATGCTCGCCGACCTGGCGGACGCCGCGGCGGACAATCCGGACCTCGCGCTCACGGTCGAGGCCGTCGACCTCAACCACGACCTTCCCCGCGTCGAGGCGCTCGCGCGCCGCTGGCCGGTCGAGGCCAACAGCATCGTGGTCGAATCCGAAGGCCGCTTCGCCGTCCTTTCCGGCGACGAACTGTGCCGCCCGGCGCCCCGCGGCGGCACTCCGGTCTTCGCGGGCGACGTGCCATGCGCGGAAGCGCTTGTCTCCCTCCTTTCGCCCGGAAGCGGGGGGACGTTCCTTTTCATGCGCGGGCATGACGAAACGGAAAGCGCCGGAACCGGCGTTTCGGCGTTTCCCCTCGCTCGCCTTCTCGAATCCGCCGGACACGAGGCGGCAAATGCCACCGGACCCTGGCTCGCCGGCATTCCGCGCGGCGCCGTCGCGGTCTGTGACGCCCCGCGCGTTCCGTGGACGTCCGCCGAGGCGGCCGACGCCGTCTCGTTCCTCCAGGGCGGCGGACGGATGCTTCTGCTCGCCGGGCCCGAAACCTCCGGCGCGTTTGGAGGATTCTGGACCCAATGCGGAATCACCCCCGTCCCGGCCCCGGGCGGATCCGGGCGGATCGGAGGACCAGGCGGGACGTTGCCGCGCGTCGTGCGCGGCGAAGCCGTGCCGGGGCATCCGGTCTCGGACCGCGCGGGCGGCGCCTCCCTGCTCTTTTCGGACACCGTCGCGTTCTCGGTCGGCTCCTCCCGCCCCCGCGCCGCGGACGAGCCCACCGCCTCCGTGCTCGCGAAACCGGTGCGCGGCGTCGGCCGGGCCAACGCCGGCGAGAGCGGTCGCGCGCTCGCCGTCGCCGTCGAATGGCCCGGCGTTTCCGCCTCCGGCCGGACCGGCCGCCTCGTCGTCGTCGGCGACGGCGCGTTCGCGACGGAAGCCGCGCTCCGGGCCTCTCCGGGCAACGGGCGGCTCCTGCGCGCCGCGGCGGACTGGCTCTCCGCCCCGTGACGCGCCCCCGTCCCGGATGTGCTAGTATGGCGGCCATGCAATACGCAAGCACGAGGGGTGGCGTCGCCCCGGTACGTTTCAAGGACGCCGTGATGATGGGCCTCGCCAGCGACGGCGGTCTGCTCCTTCCCGAGTCGTTTCCCGACGTCCGCGACCGTCTCGCCGCGTGGGCGGAACTCCCCTACCGCGACCTCGCCTTCGAGGTGATGCGCCTCTTCGCGGACGACATCCCCGAGGCGGACCTCCGCGCGCTCGTGGAGAAGTCGTACGCGACGTTCGAAGCCGTCCCTCCGGCCCCCGACCAGGCGTGGACCGGCCCCGAACCCGTGCCCGTGCGCCCGTGCGGGGGCCTCCACGTGATGGAGCTCTACCACGGTCCGACGCTCGCGTTCAAGGACGTCGCGCTCCAGTTCCTCGGCAACCTCTTCGAATACGTCCTCGCGGAGCGCGGCGGCGAGCTCAACGTCGTCGCCGCCACGTCCGGCGACACCGGCTCGGCCGCGATCCACGGCCTGCGCGGCAAAAAAGGCGTCCGCGTGTTCGTCATGCACCCCGCCGGCCGCGTTTCGCCGGTGCAGGAGCTCCAGATGACAAGCGTGCTCGACGAAAACGTCTTCAACATCGCGCTCGCGGGAACGTTTGACGACGCGCAGGGCATCGTGAAGGCGCTCTTTTCCGATCTCCCGTTCAAGACCGCCCATTCCCTCGGCGCCGTGAATTCCATCAACTGGGCCCGCATCCTCGCCCAGGTGGTGTACTACTTCTACGGCGCGTTCCGCACGATGGAGCGCTCCGGCGCGCGGGAGGTCTCGTTCTCCGTCCCGACCGGCAACTTCGGCGACGTCTTCGCGGGCTACGTCGCCGCGCAAATGGGGCTTCCCGTGCATCGCCTTTTCGTCGCCACGAATGAAAACGACATTCTCTGCCGGTTCTTCGGCACCGGCGCCTACGTCCGCGGCAAGGTCGTGCCGACGATCTCGCCGTCGATGGACATTCAGGTGGCGTCGAACTTCGAGCGCTGGCTCTGCCTCCGCGCGGGACGCGACGCCGCGACGCTCCGCGGCTGGATGGAAACATTCGCCTCCACCGGCACACTCCAAATCGCCCCCCTGCCCGACGGTTCGCTCGATCCCGTGCTCCGCGCCGGCCGCGCCGGCACGGAGCGGACGCTCGACGCCATCCGCCGCTGCCACGCCGAGCACGGTCGCGTGATCGATCCGCACACCGCAGTCGGCGTCGCCGTCGCCGAAGACGCCGTCCGCGCCGGCGAAACCGCTCCGATCGTCTGCCTCGCCACCGCCCATCCGGCGAAGTTCCCGGACGCCATCGCCCAGGCGACGGGCGACGCGTCGCTCGCGTTTTCCCCGCGCGTCGAGGCGCTGAAGGGTCTCCCCACGCGCAAGTTCCCGCTCCCGGCCGACGTCAGGACCGTCGCCGATTTCGTCGCCGCCCGCGTCTGATCCCCTTCCCCCTCCCGCCGTCATCCTTCCACCTCCCACGCCGCCATGCTCATCAAGACCTCCGCCTGCGCCCGCGCCGCTCTCATCGGCAACCCGTCCGACGGGTATTTCGGAAAGACGATCTCGTTCGCGTTCACCGACTTCCAGGCGACCGTGACGCTCTGGGAATCGCCGGAGCTCACGATCCTGCCAACGGCGCGCGACACGATGACGTTCGCCTCGATGGGCGACCTCGCGCGCGAAGTGAACCTCTTCGGCTACTACGGCGGCGTCCGCCTCCTCAAGGCCGCGGTGAAGACGTTCCACGAATACGTCGAGACGCGCGGCATCCGCGTCGATCCCCGCAATTTCACCGTGCGCTGCGAATCGACGATCCCGGGGCTCGTCGGCATGGCCGGATCGTCCGCCATCATCACCGCCGCCTACCGCGCGCTTTCGACGTTCTACGGGGTGAGCATTCCCAAGCCGGAACTCGCGAACGTCATCCGCAGCACGGAGGAAAAGGAACTGGGTATCGCGGCCGGACTTCAGGACCGCGTGATCCAGGTCTACGGCGGACTCGTGTACATGGATTTCGACAAGGCGCTGCTCGACTCGCGCGGCTACGGCGACTACGTCCCGCTCGACACCGAACTCATGCCGCCCGTGTACGTCGCCTACCGCACCGACCTTTCGGAGGCGTCAAGCGTCTACCACAACAACCTCAAGGCCCGCTACGCAGCCGGCGACAGGCAGGTCGTGGAGGCCATGAAGTTCTGGTCCGACATCACGGTCGAGGCGCGCGACTGCATCGAACGCCGCAACTGGAAGCGCCTGTCGGAGCTCATGGACGCCAATTTCGACCGCCGCGCCGAGATTTCGCGCATCTCCCCCGACAACCTGCGCATGGTCGAAACGGCCCGCAAGTGCGGCTGCAGCGCGAAGTTCACCGGCTCCGGCGGCGCCATCGTCGGCATCTATCCCGACGACGAGGCGTACGCCCGCCTCGAAAAGGCGCTCGCCGGCATCCGCGTGAAGGTGCTCCGCCCGCACGTGGCGCCGCCCTGCCCGTAGCGCCGGGGGCCCTCCCCGCGGCGGGCCGCCGGCCCCCGCCCGGCGCCGGCCGCCCTCAGAAGTGGCCCGGCGCCGAGCCGTGCGTGAATCCGCG
>CAMNCG010000125.1 GCA_946534105.1 uncultured Verrucomicrobiota bacterium | reverse complement strand
GAACCGGGCAAGGCGGGCGCGACGTCGGCGCCGACAACGTTTGGTCACACCCGCGGGCGGAAGCGGGGTTGACCCGGAAACCGCCTTTGGCGTAGAATCCGGCCCCGCATCCCATGCCGACATCGACACCTTTTCCCTGCACCCTCGACTCGATACGTTCCTGGGGCGAGACGGCGGCGTTCGAATCCGCGATGCGGACGGCCGACTCCGGAGGAGTCGTCCACGCGTCGTGGGATCCGGCCGCCGGTCTCGCCACCGGCACCGTCACGGCCGGCGGCCACACCGTGGAAACCGCCTTTTCCGTGCAGACGCGCCGCCCCGGTTTTTCCGCGTCGGCCGCGCCGCGCGTCGTCAACCGCTGCCCATGCCCGGCCGGGCAGCACGGCGTCACGTGCTTCCACATGCTCGCCGTCGCGGTCACGCTCGCGCGCCGCGCCGCCGCGGCGCGATCCCGTCCGGAGGCCCTCGGCGCCGAGCTCGCCTCCGCGAAGGCCGGCGAGGAGAACCTCGCCCGCGGGCTTTCCCTCGAATGCTCCGAGAACGGAACGCCGGCGCGCCTCCGCATCGACGTGCCGGACGACTGGGCCGCGCGCCTGCGCAAGGGCTCCGTCGAAGTCTCCGCGTGGCTCCACGCGACCGGCGCCGCCGCGGCGCCCGCCGTTCCGGTCGCCGCCGCCGTGCGCGCCAAAGCCCCGGTGCGGCTCTCGGCCACGCAGATGGACATCGTCGCGGTCCTTGACGCGATCACGGACTGCGATCTCACGCGTCCGCTCGTGCTCACCCTGCCCTATTTCCTCTGGCTTCTCGAAGTCGTCGGGAAATGCGGGGCGCCGGTCCTCCGCACCGCCGGCGGCACGGTCCTGCACGTGGAGGCCGGGCGCGACCGGCTCGTCGCGCCGTATCTCCTGCTTTCGCTCGATCACGAGACGGGCGACGTCTTCGCCGCCCTGCGCTGCGACGTCCCGGGAGCGTCCGTCACCGAGCAGCCGGAGTACTTCTTCGACCGCACGCACGGCTACGCGTTCGTCGGCAACCGCTTCCACCCGCTCGCCGCGATCCTGCCGCAGCCGTACTGGGCGCTCTACTTCGACACGATTTCCGTCCCGCGCCCGCGCGTTCGCTCGTTCCTCCACGTGGAGCTGCCCGCCCTGCGGCGCACGCTTCCCGTGACGGCCGAGGACGAAAACGGCGACGCGGGCGGCCCCGTCGAGCCGTTTCTCGACCAGTTCTCCTGGACCCCGAAGACGCCGGTTTTCCGCATCTTCGCGCGCGCGGCCAACCCGAAAGGCCGCCTGAGCCCCGGTTCGCTGGGGCCGCAGACCGTCCTCACCCCGACCCTCGTGGCCGATTACAGTCCGGACGCCGGGCGCCCGGAACAGGCGTTCATGGTTCCCTGCGGCGAGCCGGGGCACGACCTCTGCGTGCCGGACCCGGACGATCCGTACGCGTACTTCGTCCGCGACCACGAAGCCGAACGCGCCGCGCTGCAGCTCGTGGCGTCGCTGGGCGTCGCGCCGGCCGATCCGTCGGCACCCCGCGGCTCCGCCCTCGCCCCGATCGTCGGCCGCGACGAAATCTACCGCTTTCTCGGCTCCACCGTGCCGGAAATCCGCGCGATGCGCGGCTGGCGCGCCGAGCCGCAGGGCGAGCTTTCGGACGTCGACAGCCAGCTGGAGCGCGTGTCGACGCGCGTCAAGGTCGAAGTGCCGGAAAACGCGCCCGACAAGTTCGACCTCTCGCTCTCGTTCCACTCCGTCGGCAAGAACGACGCCCTTCCGGCCTCCGAAATCGTCTCCCAGTGGTTGCACGGGCACGCGTTCCTGCCCTGGCGCAACCGCACGTACCTGTTCAGCCCCGGCGCGCTGCGCTCCCTCGGCGAATCGTTCGCCGAAGTGCTCGGACGCCCCTCGGGCTCGGCATCCTCCGACGGCGAAGACCTCGTCGAAGGGGCCGCGCGCGAATTGCCGCTTCGCTTTCCCGCGACGGCGGCGCCGTTCCTCGTCTCGCTCGTAGGCAGCCTCAAGGACGCCTTCGTCGTCTTCGACCACGAGTCGCGCCCGTGGGCCGACCACTACCGCTCGTTTCTCGCCGGGCAGACGCTTTCCGGCGTGAAGGAGACGTCGCCCGTCCCGGAACCGCTGCGCTCGCTCCTGCGTCCCTACCAGCGCGCCGGCGTCGCCTGGCTGCGTTCGCTCGAAAAGCGCGACATGGGCGGCATCCTCGCCGACGAAATGGGCCTCGGCAAGACGGTCCAGACGCTCGCCTGGCTCGCCCTGCCCCGTTCCCGGCTCGCGGCGCGCGGTCTGCCGGCGCTCGTCGTGTGCCCGACGTCGCTGGTGGACAACTGGGCCGCCGAAGCGGCGAAGTTCACGCCGGAGCTGAAGGTCCTCGCGATGGACGAGGCGACGCGCGTGCCGATGCTCTCCGACGACGACGACGTGCGCGCGGCCTACGCCGGCGAGGACGCCGGCTCGTCCCGGCTGCTCGATCCCGAGGCGTTTTCCGAAGCCGTCGGGAAGAGCGATCTCGTGATCGCGTCCTACGCGACGCTCCGGCGCGACATCGGCGCGTACAAGCGGCTCGAATTCTCGGTCGTCGTCATCGACGAGGCGCAGTCCATCAAGAACCGCGCCACGCAAAGCGCCCACGCCGTGAAGTCGCTCGTTTCGCACTGCCGCCTCGCCGTCACCGGCACGCCGGTCGAAAACGCGCTTCTCGACCTGTGGTCGATTTTCGACTTTCTCCTTCCCGGCTACCTCGGCACGCACCCCGATTTCCGCGAGCGCTACGAAAAGCCCGCCGCCGAACTCGCCCGGCCCGACTGCCCTCTCGCGGCGCGTCTGGAGGGAGAGGAAACGCTCGCCCGCCTCCGCGCCAAGGTTTCGCCGTACCTGCTGCGCCGCCTCAAGACCGAGGTCGCGAAGGATCTCCCCCCGCTCCAGCAGAAGGAGGAATGGACGACGCTCGAGCCCGCCCAGAAGGCGCTCTACGACCGCTGGTTCGCCGCCGCGCGCGGTCAGGTGGCCGACGCGCTCGCGAAGGACGGTTTCGAGAAGTCGCAGATGCTCGTGCTCACCGCGCTGCTGCGCCTGCGCCAGATCTGCTGCCACCCGGCGCTCCTCGCAAAGGAGAATCCGGAGTTCGCGTCGCTGCCGTCCGGCAAGTTCGACCAGCTGTTCGACCTGCTGGACGAGGCGCGCGACGGCGGGCACCGCATCATCGTCTTCTCCCAGTTCGTCGAGATGCTCGGCCTCGTCGGCGCGGAACTGCGCCGACGCGAAGTGCCGTTCTGCTACCTCGACGGCGCCTCGAAGGACCGGCTGGAGCAGGTCCACCGCTTCAACAAGGACCTGTCGATTCCTCTTTTCCTCGTCTCGCTCAAGGCCGGCGGAACCGGCCTCAACATCACCGGCGCGGACGAAGTCGTCCTGTTCGACCCGTGGTGGAACCCCGCCGTGGAGGACCAGGCCGTCGCCCGCGCCCACCGCATCGGCCAGAGGCGCTCCGTGACCGCCCACCGGCTCCTCACGCGCGGCACGATCGAGGAAAAGGTCTTCCGCCTTCAGGCCCACAAGCGCGCCCTCGTCGCCGCGACGGTCCGCGAAAGCGCGGCTCCGGACGCCTCCCGCCTCACGGCGGACGTCGTGCGCGACCTGTTCGAACTCTAACCCCCCTCCCCTCCACGCCATGAACTTCCTCGATCCTTCGACGCGGAATCCGGTCCTCCGCAAGTGCGCCGTGGCCGTCGCCACCGGTTTCGGCCTCGGGTTCGCCCCCTTCGCCTCCGGCACGTTCGGCGCGGTCCTCGGCTGCGGCATCGTCCTCGCCTTCACCGCGTTTTCGCTGCCCGTCGCGCTCCAGATCGCCGTCTGCGCGGCGCTCGCGCTGCTGTGCGTCCCGGTGGCGTCGATCGCCGAACGGGACCTCGGGCTCGGCAAGGATCCCGGCGCCATCGTCTGCGACGAGTACCTGACGTTTCCGATCTGCATGATCGGCATGACGGAACTCTGGCACGAACACGTCTGGCTCATGCCGCTGTGCTTCGCCGTGAACCGCGCCCTCGACGTCCTCAAGCCGTTCCCGGCCTACCGCCTGCAGTCCCTCCCGTCGGGTCTCGGCATCGCGATCGACGATTTCGCGATTTCGATCTACGCTCTGGGCGTCAACTGGGCGCTCTACGCGCTCGCCGTCCGCTTCGCGGGGGCCTAGCCATGGCGCGCACGGACTGGAACCTGCACGCCCGCTCGCGCGTCTGCCGCGGCTGCGGCGCCGCGTTCGCCGACGGGGACTGCGTCCGCACCGGAGTGCTGCCCTTTTCCAATCCGCTCGTGTCGGAACTCTTCGCCGAAAAACTCGCGGAGGAGGCCGCGGCCGCCGCCGCCGGACAGCCCGTGAAGCCGCATCCCGAGTGGGCGCGACTCGATTTCTGCCAGGAATGCTGGAAGGCGAAATCCGGCGCCGCGAAGTGGACGAGCGCCTGGAAAAGCCCCTACGCCGCCCCGCCCCCGCCGGCCGAAGACCCGCTCGCGAAGGCGTCGCCCGAAACGCTCCTGCGCTCGCTTGTCGAGGGCGACGAGCCCGAACAGCACCTGCAGGCGATCTACCTGCTCGCCGTGATGCTGGAGCGCAAGCGCGTCCTCGTGGAGCGCGCGACGCGATTCGCCGCGGACGGATCGGTCGTCCGCATCTACGAACATCGACGCTCCGGCGACATCCTGATGGTCACCGACCCCCACATGACCGACGGCGAAATCCCCGAAGCGCAGGCCGAAATCGAACGCCTCCTCGGACTTCGTCCCTCGGTCGAATCCGTTGCCGCCGTTTCTGTGATATAGTGGGGACTGGCACGACAGGCGGCGCCGGGGAGAGGACCGCGATGGGGTCCTCGACAAATCCATTGGAGAACCGGAGCCCACTTCAACCCCGAAACGAAAAAGCGAAAATGAAAAAACGACTCCTGCTTTGCACGGCCGCGATGGCCGCCGCTCTTTCCCACGATTCCTTTGCCGGCGGCGCCTCAGCCGACGGCACCGACTTCGTGGTGTCGGCCGATTCCGGGGAGACCTACACCTACAGCACGGCGATCGGAAATTACGCGAGGCTCGTAAAGCGCGGCGAGGGCGAGGTCGTGCTGACTGCGGCGGCGTCGGGCTTCGCAGGTTCGGTCGTCGTCGAGGCCGGGACGCTGACGATTTCGCATGTAAACGCCGTCGGAGGAAATTCTGTTCCGATCGAAGTGGAGGATGGCGCTACGCTTTGGCTGAAAGTTCCAGGTCAAGGCCAGAATACTGTCGCGTTTCCTCATGCTGTGACGATTGCGGGCAAGGGCGTCGGCGATAACGGCGCGTTGCGCTACACCAACACCGGCAGCACCAATGCCGAAAACCTGCTCACCAGCCTCACGCTTTCGGGCGACGCGACGATCAACGTCTCCACACGCTGGGGAATGGGCAACGACAAGATACTCGACCTCAACGGCCATACGCTTACTCGCATCGGTGCGGCCAACTGGATGGTCTACAACCACATCAAGTCGACCGGCGCGCCGGGCGAGGTGAACAACGTCTATGGAACGTTGACGTTTCAGGGGACTCCCGACGTCGACGCAAACGTGACGGTCGTGGTGACCAATATCGACACGTCCTGCTTCATCGGCTTGTGGGGCGTGACCTCAAGAGACACGCTCAAGGGGCCGATCAAGCTCTACAGCGGGCGCAACATTACCGCACAGAGCGGCGTGGCGAAGACCTCCAACCACATCGGGCCGCTACATCTGGCCGGGCCAAGCGGCAAACAGGCGACGCTTACCAGCGAGCACAACAACAACGCCCGCATGATGTCGGTGGACGGGGCCATAACAAGCGACAGCGGCATGGAGTTGAACGTGAGCGGCAAGGGGAGCGTCTGGTTCAACGGCGACGTGTCGATATCGGGGACGACCTACGTCCAGGGGTCCGGCAATTTCTACCTATGCGGCGAGGAGTCCGTGCGCGACATGCGTTTGGCGCTGAGGGGAAGCACGACGACCACGCACGAGGCCGGCAGGACGTATCTCAGGATGCTGCGCGTCGCCAATGGCGGAACTGCAGCATCGGGCGAGAAGGCGCAGCTGCGGCAGACGGGCGGCGTGATCGGCGTGGGGTCTGGCGACAACGCGCGCATCGGCGAAACTCCTGGGCACAGGGCGTATTACACGCTGGAGGGCGGCAAACTGTTTACCAGCAATCTCGTTTACGTAGCCGAGAAGCCGGGGAGCTTCGGCGCTGTCCGGCAGACGGGCGGATACTTCGAGTCGTATCGCTCGCCAGCGAGCGATGGATCGGCGATCATCATCGGTCGCGGAGGCAACGCGCTCTTTGTGCAGACGGGCGGCACGAACGATTTCTCGCACGCGAACTCCAAGGGCGACCAGAACTTCCGCGTGGGAATCGGCTCCACGAACGGCGTGGCGGAAGTGACGATCGGCGGCGAGGGGACGGAGTTCCGCACGAGCGGACTTGTGCTGGGCGGGGCAAGCACCGCGCCGTCGACAAATATCCTCAATCTCGCCAGCGGCGCGAAGTTAAAGGTCAACCGCTTCAAGAAGTATGAAAATGCCCACGCCAAGACGCTCTCGGTCGTCAACGCCGACGGCGGAATTCTCGCGCCGACATTCTCCTGGGGGTTGACAGGAAGCGTCAGCGATGCCAAGCGCAATCCCGACCACTTCGTCGTCTGGGAGAACGGCTTTATTGTTGACACGACGGAGAATGCCACGAAGAATTCGAGCGGCGCCGATGCGACTACTTTGACGTTCCATTTTGACAAGCCGACGGGCAAGGGCGTCGAAAGCATCACGCTTCCCGCCGATGTCGCAAGCAAGAACTACATTGGAATCGGTCGCATCGTGATCGAGGACGCGACGGGCTGGGGCGCGAGCGCGTATGCGGAATTCGATTTTGCCACCGAAAAACTCACGGACGCGGTTGTCACGTCGCGCGGATGCGACTACTCCGACAACGCCAAGGCGTATCTGGAAAGCCCGGATGGCAAGACGCGTTACGAGTGCGGCATCACGCTGTCGAGCAATGACGGGAAGTGCGGACCTCTCGTGAAGCGAGGCGCACCGGGGCTGATCCTGAACTCCGCGGACAGCACCATCGACGGCGGCTACGTGGTTGAAGAGGGATCGCTCGCGTTGGCCGTCATTCCAAATGACGCCGTTCCGGTGCGCGTGGCAAGCGGCGCGACCCTCAATCTCAATGACAAGGGCGCGCTCACGGCCTCCACCTTCGAAGGCGCCGGTAGCGTCACGAACGGAAACGTGACGGTCACGCAAGCAATCAAGGCAACCTGCGCCGACTTGTTCGCTGGAAACGCAGCGACCTTCTATGGCGACCTGGCGTTCGGCGCGGACGCCGTCTTCGAAATCACCGACGCGGAGAATCTGTCCGACTACAAGGACGCCCCCGCGGCCGTGGCGCTGACGGCGAACGCGATTTCAGGCGAGCCCGCCCTGCTTCTGACGAACGGCGACGGCACTCCCTGCGCGACGGCCGAGGCCAACCAGTGGAGGCTGCAACGCACCGGAGACGGCACGGCGCTGAAGTTCGGATGCGTCAAGCCGCTGATGATGGTCGTGAGATAGCCGACCGCACGGGGACTTGCGCGCGGCAGACCGCCGTCCGGACCGCAACCGCGGCCCGGACGGCGGGTTGGCGCGGCGCGCAAATCACGCCTTGGCGGAGATCTTCGCCCAGGAATCGCGCAACGTCACGGTGCGGTTGAAGACGGGGGCGCCGGGCGCCGAATCGACGGGATCCGGGCGGAAGTAGCCGAGGCGCTCGAACTGCACCGCGCCGTCTTCCGGACGCGCATCGCGCAGCGCGGGCTCGCAGAGCGCGGTCGCGTCCTTGCAGGAGTCCGGATGGAGGAATTCCTTGAAATCGCGGGCGTCGTCGGCCTCCGGGTTCTCGACGGAGAAAAGGCGGTCGTAGAGGCGCACCGGCAGGGGGGCCGACGTGGCGGCGTCGACCCAGTGGATCGTGCCGCGGACGGAACGCCCGTCCGGCGCGTTGCCGCCGAGCGATCCCGGATCCCACGTGCCGCGGATCTCAGTCACGTTTCCGTTTCCGTCCTCGGAGAAGCCCGTGCACGTGAAGAGGCACGCGTACTTGAGGCGCACCTCGCGCCCGGGGGCGAGGCGGTAGAACTTCTTCGGCGGATCCTTCATGAAATCGGCGCGCTCGACCCAGAGCTCGCGCCCGAAAACCACCCGGCGCGAGCCGGCGGCGGGGTCCTCCGGGTTGTTCACGGCCTCGCACGCGTGCGCCTCGTCCGGTGCCATGTTCTCGATCACGAGCTTCACCGGATCGAGCACGGCCATGCGACGGGGCGCGGTCTTGTTCAGCACGTCGCGGACGGCCTGCTCGAGGAGCGACATGTCCGTCGTCGAAATGAACTTCGTGACGCCCGCGCGCTCGCAGAAGGTGCGAATCGCCTCGGCCGGATAGCCGCGGCGGCGCATCCCGCAAAGGGTCGGCATGCGAGGATCGTCCCATCCGGCGACGAGGCCGAGGTCCACCAGCTCGCGGAGCTTGCGCTTGCTCATCACGGTATGCGTGATGTTGAGGCGCGAAAACTCGCGCTGGTGCGGTCGCACCTCGATTCCGCCGCGCTTCACGAGCATGCCCTCCTCGGCCATGCGGTCCACGACCCAGTCGTAGAGCGGGCGGTGCACCTCGAACTCGAGCGAGCACATGGAGTGCGTGACGCCCTCCAGCGCGTCCTCGATCGGATGCGCGAAGTCGTACATCGGATAGACGCACCACTTGTCGCCCAGATGGTAGTGCGGCAGGCGGTTGATGCGGTAGATGACCGGATCGCGGAAGTGGATGTTCGGCGACGCCATGTCGATCTTCGCGCGGAGGCAGCACTCGCCGTCGGCGTACTTGCCGGCGCGCATGTCGCGGAACCGGGCAAGGTTCTCCTCGGGCGGCGTGTCGCGCCACGGGCTCGGGATGCCGGGCTCCGTGGGCACGCCGCGGTGCTTCTTCCACTCCTCCTGCGAAAGGAAGCAGACGTAGGCGAGGCCCCGCTTCACGAGGCGTTCCGCCAGTTCCCACATCGTCTCGAATCGGTCGGCCGCGCTGTAGAAGTGCTCGCCCCAGTCGAACCCGAGCCAGTGGATGTCCTCCTTGATGTTCTCGGCGAATTCGTCGCTCTCCTTCGAGGGGTTCGTGTCGTCGAGCCGCAGGTGGCATTCGCCGCCGAACTTCGCGGCGAGACCGAAATCCACGCAGATCGCCTTCGCGTGGCCAATGTGCAGGTAGCCGTTGGGCTCCGGGGGAAAGCGCGTGACGACCTTTCCGCCGGTGCGCCCGGCGAGGACGTCGTCCTCGATCCACTGCTCGAGGAAGTTTTTGGACTTCCCGGCGGCTTCTGCGCCCGCCGGTGCGCGGGTCTCTTCGTTCATTCTCATCTCCGCTTTGTCGCGCGGACGGCGCCATTCTCCCACAAACGACCCGCCCGCGCAACCGCCCCTCCGCGGTTGGGTGTAACCAAACGTTGTCAGCGGCATGGCGCGCCCGTACGCGGGCTTGCGCTTGCGTGCGCGCCCTTCGATCCGATCGAGCGCAACAAGGCCGCGATGCGCCGTTTCGAAAAGTGCATCAACGAGAACGACCTCGCGCTCGGGCGCGAGCTCATATCCGAGAAGGCCTCCTTCGCGACGCCCGTCTCGCCCGAGCCGCTCCACGGCGCGGAGGGCTACCTCTCCGTCGTGTCGCTAATGCGTTTGAGCTTCCCGGACGTACACTGGAAGCTCGAGGACATGGTCGCGGACGAGAAGACCGTTGCCGTGCGTTGGACCTGCACCGGAACCTTCACCGGTACGGCGCCCTTCGCGGACGTCGAGCCGAACGGCCGGTCGTTCTCCACTTCCGTGATGAACTTTTACGTCTTTGACGAGGACGGAAAAATCGTCGACGACATCGCGGCCACTGGCATCGCGGGCATCCTCCAGGGGATCTCGGGATCCGCAGAGGCGATGTCGATCTTACCGTAGCGCGTGAGCAGCTCTTCGATCTGGCCGAGCATGTAGGCGCGGTAGCGCGCCATGTCGCGGCCCTCGTTGAGCGAGAGGACGCGCGGGTCGGCGGTGGCGGCGGGGTCGCTCTTCCACCCGCTCCTGTTCCTACAGCCCGACGACGTGGATCGTCTTGCCGCCGAAGGTCTCGTCGCGGAGGAAGAGCCTTTCGTCCCAGGACTTGCCGGCGTCGTCGTCGAAGACGGCGAGCCAGCCCTCGTCGAGCCCGAGGTCCGAGAGGTAGCCCGCGAGCTGGGAGAGCGAATCCGGGCCGAACTGCCGTTTCATCTTGAGTTCGACGGCGTAGCGGCCCTTGCCGTATTCGATGCCGATGTCGAGACGCCTGCGGCCAATCGCCATCTCACGCGTGATGCGCCCGCCACCGTTCACGACGCGCTGCAGGAACGCCGTCAGCACCAGGTGCGGCGTCGCCTCCTTGAACCCGTAGAGGTCGCGGTCGGCGCCGCTGTTCTCGCGCCAGAACGCCTGAAACGCGCGCATGAGCGCCGGCATGTCCAGCGTCCCGTCCGGCTTGACCCAGAACGGCTCGCGGAACATGTTGTAGAAGCGCTTCTGCTCGGCGTCCGAAAGGTACCGGAGCAGGATCTCGCCATACATCGCATTGCCGGGGACGAGAGCATGGTGCTCGTCTTCGCGCAGGAGGCCGAGGTCGAGGACAAGGCGGCAGTCGGGATCGTCGGAGGAGAAGAACGCGTCTTTGCCGAGGATGACGGGCTCGACAATGCGCCGGACGCGCGGCTCGCGGAGGCGCTCCATGAGGCTGTCCACGTGCGTGTCGCGGCGGCGAATGATCGTCTCCTTGGCCGTTTCCA
>CAMNCG010000124.1 GCA_946534105.1 uncultured Verrucomicrobiota bacterium | reverse complement strand
CGAACGCGAAGCCGCCCGCGCCAGAATGCGCATGGCGCACGGCACGCTGAAGACGCTCTCGCGCGAAAAGCCCGCCCTTGCCGCCGCCGCGCGTGACGGCGCGAACCGCTCCGAGTGGGAACGGGCCTCGGCGAATTTCGCGTGCGACGGCGACCTCGCGCATCTCGTCGGGTGGATTCCGGCGTCCGCGGAGCGCAACCTCCTCAATGTCGCCCGCTCCGAGGGCTGGGGCTACTTCCTGCGCGATCCGGCGCCGGAAGAGACTCCGCCGGTCCTCCTGCGCACGCCGCGGCTCTTCCGTCCGATCCAGGCGCTCTTCGACATGCTCGGTATCCTGCCCGGCTACGCGGAAAGCGACGTGAGCGTCGTGTTCTACTCGTTCTTCACGCTCTTTTTCGCGATGCTGGTGGGCGACGCCGGATACGGGCTCCTCGTCCTCGCGGCGTGGTGGCTGGCCCGGCGGGCGTTGCGCCGCAAGGCCGCGGTTTCCGGAAAGGCCGCGCCGCGCCTCGCGTCGGATTCGGTCGCCCTCGTCGGCGTCTTCGGCGCCGCGACGGTCGTCTGGGGCGTACTCACGGGCACCTACTTCGGAATGCCCGCGGAATGGCTTCCGGCGTTCCTCTCGCGCGATCTGCCGACGGCCCGCTGGCTCGGCGCCCAGGCGAACATCCTGCACTTGTGCTTCTTCATCGGGTTCGTGCACCTCATGATCGCCCGCGTCTGGAACGTCGTGCAGATGGCGCCGGATTCCCGGGCCCTTTCGCAAGTCGGCTGGGCGTGCATTCTCTACGGGATGTACAACATCGTCTGCGCCATTGTCGTCGACGGCTTCGCCTATCCCGCCGCCGCCACCGTTTCGATGGTCGCGGGCGTGCTCCTCGTCCTTTTCTTCACGTACAAGAAGAGCGAGCTCAAGGCGAACGTGGTGTCGCTCTGCATGACGCCGCTCAACGTCGTTTCCTCGATGGGCGACATCATTTCGTACGTCCGCCTCTTCGCGGTCGGCCTCGCGTCGGTGAAGATCGCCGAGACGTTCGACACCATGGCCGCGGGCCTTCCGCTGCCGCTCTGGGCGAAAATCCCGTGCATGGTCCTCGTGCTGCTGCTCGGGCACTCGCTCAACCTCGCGATGGGCGCGCTCTCGATCCTCGTGCACGCCGTTCGTCTCAACACGCTCGAATTCTCTTCGGCGAAGGGCATCACCTGGTCCGGCGTCGCGTACCGCCCGTTCCGCGCGTCCCGTCCCGCGTCGTGACGATGACGACGGAGGCATTTCGGGCGGCGCCCCGGCTGGCGCTGGACACGGAGTTCGTCTGGACGAAGACGTACTGGGCCCGACTCGGGCTCGTGCAGGCCGCGGGGTCGGACGGTTTCGACCGGACGCGCCTGCACGCGACGCCGCCGGCCGCGATCCCGCTCCCCCGAGACGCCTCGCCGGAGCTTGCGCGCACGATTCTCCTCGATCCGCTGGCGGCGTCCTCCGTGCCGCTCGGAGGCGTCCTGCGCGATCCTTCGACGGTGAAAATCCTCCACGACGCGCATCAGGACCTCGTGCATCTGGCCCGCTGGACCGGCGAAAAGCCGGTGTCGGTCTTCGACACGAAGATCGCGGCCGGCTTTTGCGGCCTTTCGAGCGGATGCTCGCTCGCGCGGCTCGTCCGGGAACTCTCCGGCGTGGTGCTGCCCAAGACCGAGACCCGTTCGGACTGGTGCCGCCGGCCCCTCCACGGGGAGCAGCTCGTGTATGCCGCGCAGGACGTGGCGTATCTCGACGAAGCGGCGTGCGAACTCGTGCGCCGCGCCGAAAGGGCGGGCACGGCGCGCTGGATGATGGAGGAAATGGAGCGCTTCGACGATCCGCGCCGCTACGACGAGGAGGATGTCCGGCACGCCGTGCACCGCGTGTCGGTCCCGCCGGGGAACATTCCGCGGGAGGAGGGGTGGCGCGCCCGCCGCCGTCTGCGCGCGCTCGCCGCGTGGCGCGAAACGGAGGCCCGCCGCCGCGACCTGCCGCGCAAGTGGGTCGTTTCCGACGAAACGCTTGTCGCCGCCGCCGCGAAGGCGCCGCGTTCGGTCGCGGAGCTTCCGCCGAAGTCGCTTCCGCCGTGTTTCGAGGAGGGATTCTTCGCCGCGATCCGGGAGGCCGATTCCACCGACTTTTCCCCCGAGGAGGAAGAGGCGCTCCGTCGCTCCGACGAAACGGCGCGCGCAAAGCGCGAGGCGCGCGACAAGGCGACGGCGGTTCTCGCCCGCGTCGCGGAGCTCGCCAGGGCCGCCGGCGTCGATCCGGCGCTCGTGGGATCGAGGGCGGACGTGACGGAATGGGTGATCGCGCCCGACGATTCCTCGCTCAAGCTCAACCGCGGCTGGCGGCGGGAACTCGCGGGCGGGGAACTTCGCCGCTTCGTCTAGTTTCCTCCGGCGCGAGGAACGCCGCGAGGTCGCGGAAAAACGCCTCCGGATCGTCGTAGCGGACGGTTTCGAGCGGGAGCGCGCGGCGGAAGATCGCCCCGTAGCCCTTGTCGAAAAGTCGCGTGTCGGCGAACACCGCCACGCCGCGGTCGGAGCGGTGGCGGATGAGGCGGCCGAACCCCTGCCGGAATTTCACCACGGCGCCGGGAACCGCCCAGTCGCGGAACTTGCTCCCGCCGTCGCGCTCGACGCGCTCGCCGCGGGCGTCCACGAGAGGGTCTCCGGGCGAGGCGAAGGGAAGCTTCGCCAGGACAACGCAGCGCAGGGCGTCGCCGATGAGATCGACGCCCTCCCAGAACGAGTCGGCGCCGAGCAGCACGGACGGCGCGTCCGCCTCCCGGAACAGCTCGGTGAGCTCCTCGCGCGGGATGCCTTCGCCCTGCGCGAGCACGCGGAATCCGTCGCCGCGGAGCGTTTCGCGGAGTCGCGCGGCCGTGGCGCGGAGCATCCGGTGGCTCGTGAAGAGGGCCATCGTCCGGCCCCCGAAGGTCCGCGCAAGGCGCGCGAGCAGCCCCGCAAACGCCTCGACGAACGCCTCGCTTTCGTGCCCGGAGGCGTTTCCCGCCTGTTGCGGCGGGAGAAACATCGGAACCGCGGCGAGGCACTGGGACGCATAGTCGAAGGGCGAGCCCTCGACGTCCTCCGCGACGCGTCCCCCTTCCATCCGGTCCAGTCCGAGACGATGCGAAATCCATTGCGTGCCGCCGGCCACGCGAAGCGTCGCGCTGCAGAGCACCACGCTGTCGCGTTTCGCGAACAGGCCGTTTGCGAGGAATTCCGACACGTCCACCGGCGCGGCGCGGAGGCCGGCTTCGGCGGCGGGCGAGCGGCCGTCGGGAAAGACGCCTCCGTCGCGCGGGGCCGGCGCGCATTCGATCCAGTAGGCCCAGTCCTCGTCGTCGGCGGCGGCGAGGAAGTCCATGACATGCAGCGTCTCCCGGATGTCGGCCGAGACCGCGGCGAGGCGGCGCGCGTTTTCCGCGGCGCCGTCCTGCGGCGCGGAAGGCGCCGGAAAGGGCGCCGCGCCGGAAGCGGAGGCGGGCGCGGCAAGCGCGCCCCGCGCGTCCGATCCGGGTTCCTCCGGGGGCGAAAAACCGGCCGCGAGGGCGTCGAGAAGGGTGGAAAGGGCGAAGAGCGCGTCCTGAAGCTTTCGAAGGGCGGGCTCGGCGTTTTTCCACGCGGGGCTTTGGAGCGTTTCGGGCCGGATCCGGCGCGCTCCTTCGTCGGGGCGCGGCACCATGCCGAGCGCCCGGCCCCATTCGCGCGCGGCGCGAACGGCGGCGTCCGTGGCGTCCGCGGCCTTGCCGGCGGCGTCGAGAAGCGGCTGGCGCGTCTCCGGGCCGCCGGGAGGGGTGCCGCCGGAAACGAGGAAGCGTTCCGCGTCGGCGACGGCGCCGGTCGCCCCGCTTGCGGCGACGCCCCGCTTGCGGCGGCCTTTCGCGTACGCGCGCCGCAGGAGGCGGCGGAGCGACGCCGGGGTCGCCTCGCGCGAAAAATGCTCCGTGGCCGCCTCTTCGAGATGGTGGGCCTCGTCGAACACGACCTGGGCCGCTTTCGGAAGGGCGAGCGGTTCGTCGTCCGGCTCGGAGAAGAAGACGGCGTGGTTCGTCACGACGAGATCCGCCGAGAGCGCCGCCGCGCGCGCCTTCTGCAGGAAGCAGCTGCCGCGGTACGGGCAGCCGCGCCCGCGGCAGTCGTCCGCCGAGGAGCAGATGCGGTCGACCGGGAACGGCTCGCGACCGCAGTCGCCGGGATCCAACTCCCCGATGTCGCCCGAATCCGTCGCGAAGGCCCATGCGACCGCGCGGGCGAGGCCCGCGAACGCCTCCGGCGCGAGCTCCGCCTCGCGACGCTCCAGGAGCTGCTCCAGGCGCGAGAGGCAAAGGTAGTTGCCGCGGCCTTTCACGAGCGCGAAACGGACCGGGGAGGAAAGCAGGGAGGCGAGGACCGGAAGATCCTTCCGGAAGATCTGCTCCTGCAGGTTTTTCGTGCTCGTGCAGACGACGACGGGGGCCTTGTTCGCGAGCGACCACAGCACGGCGGGCACGAGGTAGGCCATCGTTTTGCCGACGCCGGTCCCGGCCTCGACGACGAGGTGACGTCCCTCGTTGAACGCCCGCGCGACCGCCTCCGCCATGCGCATCTGCTCGGGTCGAGGCTCGTACCCCGGAAGCGCGGCGGCGAAGCGTCCGTCCGGGCCGAACCACGCCGCGACGTCCTCGGGCGCCAGTTGCGTGCACGAGGCGAGGTTCGGGGCGGAGAGCTTGCGCGACGCGCGCGGGAAGGGCGGAATCGAGGAAAACAGGCCGCGGCGGCGGCCGTCCGCCGCGACGGATTCGAGCACGAATCCCGCCTTTTCGCGGAGTTTTCGCGCGAGCGCGAGCGCCTCCGGACGGCCGGAGACGGAGATCAGGTCGGCGATGACCGCCAACGCCTCGCGCGGCAGCGCGCCGCACAAGGCGCCGAAAGTTGCATCCGTCCGGTTTCCGTCCATGAGCGGGGATTATAGCGCGCTTCGGCCGTTCCGCTTGCCGGGACCGTCCTTTGATCCGGACGGCGGACGGCCCTCCGGATTTTTTTTGCGGTTTCCAAGAAATCGGGGGGCGGGATGCGTATAATGGAGTGAACAGGCGTCCCGAAGGGCCACGCCGGAGATCTTGAGGAAAACGAAATGGGCAAAACGAACGGGCCGGGCGAAGAAGGGCCGGCGGACATCGCGGCGGTCCTCGCCGACGAGGACTTGAAGCTGCGCGAAATCGCAAAGATGTACGGCAACATGTCGTTCGTCGAGCGCATCCGCAAGACGCTGAACGGACTTTCCGCGCCGAAGGACAGCGGCGAGTACAAGTTCGCGAAGCTCCAGCTGCAGCTCTCGGTGGGGCCGATCGTGGCCGTGCTCCTGCCGCTCGGGGGCGTCTGCTTCCTGCTGTCGCTGCAGAAGGACGTGAGCGTGCGCGAGCGCACGCAGCAGGTCGAAATCCAGGAGATCGAGGAGGCGCCCGACGTGGAGGAGCCGCCGGAGCCGCCGGAGGACTTCGAGATTCTCGATCCGGTGGACGTGGAGATCGACGGCCCGACGAGCGACGCGCCGGCGGAAGCCGCGGTGGAGATGTCCGACGCGCCGGTGTCCCCCAAGCCGGCCGAAATGAACAGCGTGGCCCAGATCGAGTCGCCGATCTCGCTCAAGGGCATCCTCGGCTCCCGCAATCCGGGCCAGCGCGGCACGGCGCTCAACCGCTGGGGCGTGGGCGACGGCGACGCGTACGTGATGAAGGCGCTCCGCTGGCTCAAGAAGAACCAGAACAAGGACGGTTCGTGGGGCACGACCGACGGGTATCGCACGAGCATGACGGCGCTTTCGATCCTCACGTTTCTCGCGCACGGCGAAACGCCGAACGACAGCGAGGAGTTCGGGGAAACGGTCAACAAGGCGCTCCAGTTCCTCATCGACGAGTACGACTACTCGAAGCGCCTCTTCAAGTACAAGGACGGCAACAACTATTCCCATCCGATGGCGGTCTACGCGCTCTCCGAGGCGTATTCGATGACGCGCAACCCCCAGGTGAAGGAAGTGGCCGAATCCGCGACGACGCGCCTCGTGGAGGGCCAGTACAAGAACGGTTCCTGGGCGTACAACATGCGCGGGCCGGACGTGAACAAGAACTATCCCGTCGGCGACACGTCCTACGCCGGATGGTGCGCCCAGGCCATCAAGGCCGCGCACACGGCCGAGCTCGACGTGCCGGGGCTCGAGGAGTGCTACAACAAGGCGAAGCACGGGTTCGACGACCTGAGCCACCCCGAGGGCGGCTTCGGCTACAACCAGCCCGGCCGCGGCGGCCTCACTTCGGTCGGCACGCTCTGCATGCAGCTCCTCGGCGAGTACGACAACCCGAAAGTCCTGAAGGCGATGGAGCTCATGAAGGACGCGACCTACGACTTCGAGCATTGGGAAAGCCAGCCGTGGAAGGGCGGTTCGTCCCCGGTCTACTACTGGTACTACCTCACGCAGGCGAAGTTCCAGGTCGGCGGCGAGACGTTCAAGTCCTGGAACATGAAGTTCTACCCGGAGCTTTCGAAGCGCCAGACCGTGGTGCCGAAGGACCAGAGCGGGTACGTCGACGCCAACGGCAAGCCGCAGGAGATCGGCTATTGGGACAGCCCGGCCGCGAAGGAATCCGTCCGCCCGGGCGACGACAAGGGCAATCTCGACTGCACGCACTGGAGCAAGGGCAAGCCGAAGGCCGGCAAGACGATCCTCAACTACCGCGTGATGGACACGTGCCTCACGTCGCTCCAGCTCATGGTCTACTACCGCTTCCTTCCCGCCTCGCAGGCGCAGAACGTCCCGGAGGCCGCGAAGCCGAAGAAAGTCAAGTCGAACGAGGTCAAGGTGGGCCTCAGGAAGAGGTCCCGCTCGTAGGGACGGGCCGCCGCGATGGATCGTGCGGAACATCCGGATGTCGCGGCGCGCCGCAGGCGCGCCGGCCAGGCGGCGGCGGAATACGCCGTCGCGGCCGCGGTGCTTCTCGCCGCGTCGCTCGCGGCGTACGGTCTTGCGCGGGCGGTGCGCGACCACGGCGCGCGGACCGTCGAGCTCGCCTCGTCGGAATACCCCTGACACCCTTCCCAGAACCGGAGAAACAGGCATGAAAGACAAACGCCTCGGCCAGGCCATGGTCGAATACATCATCATCGTCGTCGTCATCGGCGTCGCGGCGCTCGCCGTGTTCGGCATCTTCGGCGACACGCTGCGCGAAAAGTTCGCCGGCGCCACGTCGACGCTCACGACGACCGACAACGCCAAGGACGCGCAGAAGGAGGCCGAGAAGAATTCGGCCGACGAGTTCCGCAAGATGGACAAGACCGGCCTGTAGCCGGCCGGTTTTTCCATGCGCGGGCGCTCCGGCCAGGCGTATCTGGAATCGCTGCTGGCGGTTCTCGCGATTCTCGCGGCGCTTTTTGGCGGTTTGCAGACGGCGCTCCTGTTCGGGGAGCGCGTCGTGCTGCGCCACGCGGCGGCGCGCGCCGCGCGCGCCCGCGCCGTGGGGTTCAACGACTGGATGGCCGACAAGGCGGCGCGCGTGGCGGCGATTCCCGTGTCGGGCCGGCTCCGCGCCGCGGAACTCGGGCTCGGGGAGGCGGTCTCCGAGGACGGCGGCGCGGCGCTGGAACGGGCGCGGATCCCGGCGTATCTCGCGGCGGAGAACCACGCGCGCGCCGAATGGATCCTCGACTACGACGAGTGGCACGGCGGCCGGTTCGGGAACGCGGAAACGGCGGCGGGGGCCGGGGGCGGCGTGCTGGAGTACCGGGTGCGCCACGACGCGCCGCTCGAAATGCCGCTCGCCCCTTTTTTCGTCCCGGCCGCCCGACCCGACGAAACCGGTCTGCACCGTCTGCGGATCCGGGGCGTCGGCGTCGCGCCGGACCACGCGGACGCCTATCTCCGGGGGAGCCGGTGAATCCCGGATCGGTCCTCGTCCTCGAAAAGACCTTCGTGCGTCCCTTTTCCGGCGTGGTGCGGGGGGTCGAGACCTTCAATTTGCGTCTTGTCCGCGACATGGCCGCAGCCGGATGGCGCGTCTGCGCGCCGGCGGACGGGACGTGGGCGGGGCCGCTCGGAGAAGCGGCGCGGGCGGCGGCGTCCCGGGGGGGCGGCGCGGGGGGAGCGCTCCACGTGCCGGTCCGCGGCGGCGGGGCGCCCGCGTTCGCTCTCTTTCGCGCCGCCTTGGCCGCGGTGCGCGCGGCGCGGCGGGCGGGCGGACCGTTCGACTGGCTCCTGCTCGCGAACGACGCCAACGGGCTCGCCGTGCCGGCGCGCGCCGTGCTTGCCGCCGGCGCGGCGCGGCGCCTCCTGATTTTCGCGCACAAGCTTCCGTATCCGTATTTCCTGCGGGTTCTCGGGCGCCGGGCCGACCGCGTGGTGTGCGTGAGCGACGCCGTGGCGGCGGGGTTCCGCGAAGCCGGATTCTCGGAAAAGACGTTTGTGCAGTACGGGGTCGCGGACGCCGCCGCGTGGCATCCGCCGGAGAAGCCGCGTCCGGGCGCCGGACCGCTCCGGTTCTGCGTCTTCGGCTCGCTCGACAGCGAATGGAAGGGCGCCGACACGGCGCTCGCGGCGTGGCGGCTCCTGCCGGAAGGCTTCCGGAGGGAAAACGAACTGCACCTCGTCGCGTACTCTTCGCCACCGGATTTTCGAGGCGAGCCCGGCGTCGTGGCGCACGGCTGGCTCGATCCGGCGACGCTGCCGGATCGGCTGCGCGGGATGGACGTCCTGCTCGCGCCGTCGCGCGATCCGAAGCGGCTCATGGAAACGTTTTCGCAGTGCGTCGTGCAGGGCATGTTGACGGGGCTGCCCGTCGTGCACACGTCGATTCCGGTGTTCGCCGAGAAGTTCGACGCCGGCGGCGGCGTCGCCGCGGAAACGCCCGAGGCCTTCGCCGCCGCGATGCTGCGCCTCGCGGGCGATCCCGCGCTGCGCGCGCGGCTGGGCGCGGAGGCGCGCCGGACGGCGCTTGCGCGGTACGTCTGGGACTATGCGCGCTTCGACGCCGGGCATCTGCGCGCGTTTGCGTCCGCCCCTACGGTCTGAGCGCTTCCGCGACGGCCTCCGCGGCGGACGCGAGGACGGCGCGGGGGTGCGAGGACATGACGGAGGCGCGGAGGCGCGCCTCGCCGCGCGCCACGGTGGGGTAGCGGACGGCGGGAATCCAGAATCCGGCGTCGAGGAGCCGGCCGGCGGCGCGCAGGGCGGCGGCTTCGTCCCCAACGAGGACCGGAACGACCGCGGCGGCGGGGGGCAGGGTCCGGACGCCGCGCTTCCCGAGCTCTTCGGCGAGAAAGATCGCGTTTTCCCGCGCGGCGGAGGCTCGCCAGGGCTCGCGCTCCAGCACGCCGAGCGCGGCTTCCGCCGCGGCGGCGCAGGCGCAGGGAAGGGACGTCGAAAAGACGAACGCGCGCGCCCGGTTGCGGAGAAGGTCCGCCAGAAGGCGCGACGCGCAGACGAAGCCGCCCTCCGAGCCGAGCGCCTTGCTCAGCGTGCCGGTGAGAAGATCCGGCGGCGGACAGCCGAACGCCTCGCAAAGTCCGCGCCCGGACGCGCCGATGACGCCGGTGGCGTGAGCCTCGTCCACCATCGAAAAGGCGTCGTGGCGCGCGCAGACGGCGAGGAAGCGCGGCAGATCGAGCCGGTCGCCGTCCATGCTGAAGACGCCGTCGGAGACGACGAGCCGCCGCCGGTGTCCGGGGCCCCGCTCCGCGAGCTTGCGGTCGAGGTCCTCCAGGTCGAGGTGCCGGTACACGACCACGTCGGCGCCGGAAAGACGGCATCCGTCGATGATGGAGGCGTGGTTGAGGGCGTCGCTGAAAACGGCGTCGCCCTTGCCGGCGACGGCGGTGACGGCGCCGACGTTCGCCATGTAGCCGGTGCCGAACAGGACGCAGTCATCCGTTCCCTTGAAGCGGGCGAGGGCCCGTTCAAGCGAGGCGTGCGGAGGCTGCGAACCGGTGAGGAGTCGCGAGCCGCCGCTGCCGCATCCCCAGCGCGCGGCGGCGTCCGAGGCCGCGCGCACGACCTCCGGATGACGCGCCAGATCGCAGTAGTCGTTGGACGAAAGGACGACGACGCGGCGTCCGCCGATTTCGGCCTCCGGTCCGGTTTCGAGTCCGTGTTCCCGGCATTCGCGCCAGAGACCCGCCGCTCGAACGCCGTCGAGTTCGGCGCGGACGGAGGCGAGGCGGGAGGTCGGGGGCGGGGCCGGGGGCGGGGGCGCGAAAGGGACCGAAGGGACGAAAGGGACGGAAGGGACGCCCTTCGAGGGCGCTGGGGCGGGCGCGGGGGAAGAGAGGGGATCAGGGGCGGGAGAAGAAGGGGCGGGGGGAGGGGAGTCGGGGACGCCTTCGACGAGGACGGTGCGTTCCTGGAGGAAGGCGATCGCGGCGGGGACGCCGTCGCGGGGGCCGCGGTAGAAGAAGATGCGCCCGCCGGAGGGATCGCCGGGCTCCTTGAGGAACCGGAGGCGGCGGTAGCCGGCTTCCTTCGTGGCGACGTAGCCGGTCGTGTACTGGGGGTCGTCGGAGACGCAGAGCTCGGCGACGATTCCCGGCGCGGCCTGGACTTTGGTGGCGAGGACGAGCGCCTCGCGGAAATGGTTCTTCGACGGGGGCGGAGCGGCGGACGGGTCCGCGGCCGGTCCGGCGAACGGCGGTTCGGCGGAGGTCAGGGCGTCCATTCGGGTGGCGCGGACGCCGCGGGCGCGGTCGGGTTCCAGTCGTTCGAGGGAATCGGCGTCGACGAGCATCGCGCCGCGCATGGGGGGGGCTCCGCGGAGCATCGTCACGGCTTCGTCCGCGCGCGCGATGCCGGCACGCCGGAGCGCTTCGGCGGCTTCGGCCCAGTTGCCGGGTCCGTCCTGCGCGGGGCAGGTCGAGACGGGGAGGGCGCGCAGGACGAGCGGAT
>CAMNCG010000123.1 GCA_946534105.1 uncultured Verrucomicrobiota bacterium | reverse complement strand
CTGCTTTCCGCGGCCGCCCGCCGCAGGAACGGCGCGATGGGGTGGCGGCGCCTGGGCCGTTTCGCGGCGTCCGTCGTCCTTTCCGTGACGGCGATGGCGCTCGCCCTCGCGGCGGCGTCCGCCGCGTGGCCCGCCCCCGCGGCCGGGGGCGGCGCGGCCGGTTGGGCGGCCGCCGCGGCGCGGCTTTGCGCCCTGGCGGCCGGAGCCGCGGTTCTCTATTTCGCCGTGCTTCGCGCGGCATCGGCGGCGTTCGGCGCCGCGAAAGGAGCCTTCCGATGACGAAATGCGTCGTGTTCGACCTCGACGACACCCTGTACGAGTTCACCCCGTGCCACGCGTCCGCGCTCGGGCGCGTCCGCGAGGCGGTCCGCAAGAGCGGGCTGTGTCCGGACGTCGCCAAGTGGGAGGAGGCCCACGCGAACGCCTTCCGCTGGCAGTTCGCGAACCACCGGCGTGATTCGAGCTGCCACAACCGCGGCATTCGCTTCCAGCGGGCGTTCGAGGAGCTCGGGCTGCCGGTCGGCATGGCGGCGGACCTCGAAGCCCTCTACTGGAACAGCATGCTGGAGCGCATGGTCCCGGCGCCGGGCGCGCTCGCGCTGCTCGCGCGGCTCAAGGCCGCGGGGCTGCGGATCGGCGTCGGCACCAACATGACGGCGCACTGGCAGCTCCGCAAGCTCGTGAAGCTCGGCATCGACAAGTACGTGGATTTCGCCGTGACGAGCGAGGAGGCCGGCGCCGAGAAGCCGGCGCCGGAATTCTTCGCGATGGTCGTCGAGAAGGCGGGCGTTCCCGCTTCGCAGTGCACCTTTCTCGGCGACAACGCGGAGCACGACGCCCGCGGCGCCCGCGCCGCGGGCATGCGCGGCGTCTGGCTCCAGCCGGACCCCGAGAAGCGCGCCGCGCGGCCGGACGTGGAGTCCGTGGCGTCCCTGTCGGATTTCCGTCCCTGATCCCGGGCCGGTGCGGGGCGCGCGCCGCGCCGGACGCGCTTCTTCAGGCGCCGCGGAGCGCGCGCCACGCTTCGGCGCGGAACTCCGCGAACGTCCCGGCGTCGAGCGCGGCGCGCATGTCCTCCATGAAGCGCATGAAGAAATGCACGTTGTGGAGGGTGAGGAGGCGCTCGCCGAGGATTTCCCGCGCGTGGAGCAGGTGCCGGACGTACGCCCGGGTGAAGTGGCGGCAGCAGTAGCAGTCGCACCCCTCCTCGACCGGGGAGAAATCGCGGGCGAAGCGTCCGGCCTTCACGGGGATCGACCCGTGGCGGGTGAAGGCGGAGCCGTTGCGCGCGTGGCGCGTGGGCATCACGCAGTCGAACATGTCGATGCCGCGGGCGACTCCCTCCACGAGCTGGATCGGGTCGCCGACGCCCATGAGGTAGCGCGCGGAAGAGCGGGGCAGCGCGCACACGCCGTCTTCGATGCCGCGCAGGAGCACGTCCTCGGGCTCTCCGACGCTCACGCCGCCCACGGCGTAGCCGTCGAAGCCGATGCGCGACAGTTCCCGACCGCAGGTTTCGCGCAGGTCGCGCCAGACCCCGCCCTGCACGATGCCGAAGAGCAGCTGCCCGGGCGCGTGCGGCTCGGCCTTGCAGCGCTCGGCCCAGCGGATCGTCGTGCGGACCGATTTTTCGGCGTATTCGCGCGTCGCTGGCCACGGGATGCATTCGTCGAAGCACATCGCGACGTCCGAGCCGAGGATGCGCTGCGTCTCCATCGACTCCCGGGGTCCGAGCGTGACAAGCCGGCCGTCGAGGTGGGAATGGAAGAGCACGCCGTCGGGCGTGATCTTGCGGAGCTTGCCGAGGGAAAACACCTGGAAGCCGCCGCTGTCGGTGAGGATCGGCCCGTCCCACCCCATGAACGCGTGGAGCCCGCCGGCGAGGGCCATCGTCTCGTTGCCGGGCCGCAGGAGCAGGTGGTAGGTGTTGCCGAGCAGGATCTGGACGCGGAGGTCGCGCAGGTCGCGCGGTTCAAGCGTCTTCACCGTGGCCTGCGTGCCGACGGGCATGAAAACCGGGGTCTGCACGTCGCCGTGCGCGGTGTGCAGGACGCCGCGCCGGGCCGCGAAGCCGCGCCCGGTCTCCGTCTCCGAAAGAAGCGTGAACGCGCCGCCGCCCGTTTCGCCGCTCATCGCGCCTCCGGGTAGTCGCGCGCTTTCGTCTCGCGCAGCGCGTCCGCCTCCTCCGTGCGGCCGAGCGAGACGAGGAGGCGGATCGTTTCGTCGAAGACCGGGGGCAGGATTTCGGGATCGCGGTAGAGCAGGCACACGGTCGAAAGGTAGCGGGCGGCGGCGTCTTCGTCGCCGAGCGCGAGCGAGGCGCGGCCGAGGCCGATGTAGGCCCAGACGCGCCACGGCCGCAGTTCCGGCGCGGCGCAGAGTTCGACCGCCTCGCGGAAGCAGGGCAGGGCGCCGGCGGCGTCGCCGCGCGCGAGTTTGAGCTGGGCGAGGCGGAGGGCGGCCTCGGGCGCGCTTTCCGTCGCGACCGGCTGGTCGTGCGCCTTCTGGTACGCCTCCTCGGCCTCGCGCGCCCGGGAGGCGGCGCGTTCGGCGCGCCCGACGAGCGTCCAGGCGGTCTGGAGCGCCGCCGGATCGTCCCCGGCGGCTTCCGCCATGCGGCGCGCGGTCGCGGCGGCGGCGGCGAAGTCGCCGCCCTCGCACTGGCGCGTCGCGATCCAGCCGAGAAGGCCGGGAGTGAAGCGGGCGGCGGGGGCGCCGCCGTCGAGCAGCGCCGCGTAGGCGGCGGAGGCTTCCGCGTCCTTTCCCGCGGCGCGGAGCGCCTCGGCGCGGGCGAACCGGATTTCGGCGGAGAGCCGCCCTTCGGGATCCGCGTCGAGCGCCGCGTCGAGCGCCCGTTCCGCTTCGGCGGGCTCTCCGGCGTCGGAGAGCAGGACGCCGCTCCAGTAGAGCGCGTCGGCGCGGCGGGCCCCGCCGCCGTCGGGGCGCTTCGCGAGGGCGGAAAAGCCGGAAAGCGCCTCGTTCTTCCGCCCGAGCCGCAGAAGCTCCACCGCGGCCTGGAACAGGGCTTCGACGGCGCCGGGGGCGTCCGGGTAGTCGCGGACGCACGTCTGCCAGTCGGCGAGCGCCTCGGCGCCGCGTCCCGCGGCGGAAAGCGAGGACGCCGCCGCGAACCGGGCCTGCGGTGCGAGCTTGGAGCCGGGGTGCCGCGAAAGCAGTTCGTGGAAGGCCGCGGCGGCGTCCGCGAACGCGCCCCGGGCGCGGAGCGATTCGCCGAGGCGGTACAGGACGTCGTCGTCGGATTCGCGGCCGGGAAATTCCGCCGAGAGGCGGCGGAGCGATTCGATCGCCGTGTCGCGCGCGGCGGCGGCGTCCGCTACCGGCGCGCCCGGGGCGTCCGCGAGGCGCGCGGCGGCTTCGGCGCGGAGCCAGAGCGCGTCGGCGCGCATCTCGTCGTCGTCGAGGACCGGTCCGGAGGCTTCGAGGGCGCGCGCGAATTCGCCGCACTTGAAGAGCGAGAGGGCCTGCTGGTACCGGGCGCGCGCGGCGAGGGCGGCGTCCGCGCCGCGGGACTCCGCCGCGCGCGCGAACCCTTCCGCGGATTCCGCGTAGCGCGCGAGGCGGAACAGCGCCTGGGCCCTCACGTACCGCGCTTCGGCCTCTGCGCGCGGCTCCGGCGGCGGATCGGCGGCGAGGGCGGCGTCGGCGCATTCGAGCGCTTCGCGAAGGCGCTGCGCCCGGCACAGGACCCACGCCGCGGGCAGGCGGGATTCGGCAACGCGCCGGTCGTCCGGATAGCGGGCGAAGAGGTCCGCGAAGGCGTCCGCCGCCGCGGCGTCGTCTCCGGACGCCTTTTCCGCGAACGCGAGCAGGTAGAGCGCCTCCGCGCCGAGGCGGGGCGAAGCCGGGGCCTCGGCGAGCGCCCGGAGGAGGGAGCGGGCGCGCCCGAGACGGGCGGGGGAGGGCGGAGCGCCGTCCGGTCCGGGGGCGGAGCAGAGGCGCGCGAGGGAAAGGCGGGCGTACGACGCCATCTCCGATCCGGGAAACTCCGAGAGGAGCGCCTCCAGCCGCGCTTCGGCCTCGGCGCCGCGACCGAGCGCTTCAAGGGAGGAGGCGTGATAGTAGAGCGCGAGTTCGCGGACTTCCGCGGAAAGGCCGTTTTCGCGGAGCAGTTCCGCGAGAAGTTCGTCCGCCGCCTCGTGGCGGCCGAGATCGGCGAAAATGGCCGCGCGCTTGAAGAGCGCCTTTTCCCGGAATTCCGAACCGGGAGCCTCCGCGGCCCGGCGGTAGGCTCGGAGCGCGCCCTCGCGATCGCCGCAGAGGCGGAGCGATTCGCCGAGGCGGAACGCCGCGCGCGCCGCGTCGGGACTGTCCGGATAGTCTTCCGCGAAGCGAGCGAATTCCGCCGCGGCCTGCTTGTACAGGCCGCGCGAAAACAGCGCTTCGGCGAACACGCGGCGGTCTTCTTCGGCGCGGGCGTCGCCGGCGGTCTGCGCGGGGGCCCGCGCCGCGGCGAGCGCGGCGACCGCGGCCGCGGCGGCGCGGCCGAAGATCGGACGGGCCGCGCGGAGGCGGAGTTCGGAGCGGTGGTCGTTCACGGTGCGGTCGGGCGGAGGGAAGGGTGCGTCAGGAAGCCGGGGCCGCCGGTTCCAGGACGTTCGTCGTCAGGTACTCGACCCCGATGTCCGCGAGGGAGCGGGCGAGCGCCGGGTCGTCCACGGTCCAGGCGCAGACCGGGAGGCCGGCGGCACGGAAGGCGGAGACCGTTTCGCGGTCGAGCTTGCCGTAGTGGAAATCGGCGCCGATGCGGTGTTCGAGATGCGCGGAGAGGGGCGCGGCGTCCGAGAGGCCGTCGAGGTTCATGACCGGCAGGTTCGGGCAGAGCTTGCGGATTCCGAGGCAGTTCTTCCAGAGAAAGGAGATGAACACGGCGTCATCGAGAATGCCGTGGTCGCGCACTTCGCCGACGATCTTTTCCAGCGTCGCCGGGGAGAACGGGTCCTTGAGCTCGATCACCGGGTGTTTGCCGTACTTGGCGCAGATCGAAAGGTAGTCGCGGAATTCCGGCACGCGCAGGTCGGAGCGCGAGCTCGCCGCGCTTCCGGCGGCCTCCTCGCCGCCGAAATCGCGGAGGGCGACCTTGCGCGCGGCGCCGAGCGTGTGGCGCCGCACGTCGAAATCCACACCCGACACGCGCTTCAGGTTCGCGTCGTGGCAGATGACGAACTTGCCGTCGGTCGTTCCGTGGACGTCCGTTTCGATGCCCCAGTACCCCCGTTGCGCGGCGAGGAGAAAGGCCGCGCAGGTATTTTCGGTCTCCACGCCGGAGAGCCCGCGGTGCGCGACGAACCGGCACTGCGGGATGTCGGCGGAAACCGTCTGTCTTGCGAAAACTTGCATGGGAGAAGTCTTTCCGGCGCGCCGCCCGCCGCCGGCACCGGCCGGCCCGCCGGAGCGTCGCGCATGTGTCGCGGAGTCTACCATCCCGCGGGCCGCCGCGCAACCGGCCTTCCGCCGCGGCGGTTGACTTTCGCCGGGGGGCCGGGTATTCTTCCCGGGCGTTGCCGCACGCGGCGGCGAAACGCCGCGCCCAGGCCTCCGCACAAAACTCAAGCAAGGAAGATTCACATGATCGTCACCACGAAGCAGCTGTTCCAGCACGCTTACGGCAAATACGCGGTCGGCGCGTACAACATCAACAACCTCGAACAGACGATGGGCCTGTTCGAAGGCAACGTCCGCTCCAAGGCTCCGTTCATCGTCCAGCTCTCCAAGGGCGCCCGTTCCTACACGCACAAGAAGATGCTCGAGGCCATGATGAAGACGGCCGACGAGATCTTCCCCGAAGCGCTCTTCGCGGTTCACCTCGACCATGGCGACGAGAAGACGTGCATGGACTGCATCGATTCCGGCGTGTACTCCTCCGTGATGATCGACGCGTCGGCCTTCCCCTACGACCAGAACGTCGAGATCACGAAGCGCGTCGTCGACGCCGCCCACGCCAAGGGCCTCGTCGTCGAGGCCGAGCTCGGCCAGCTCAAGGGCGTCGAAGAGGATGTCGCCGCCGCCGAGCACGTCTACACGAAGCCCGAGGAGGTCGTCGATTTCGTCACGAAGACCGGGTGCGACTCCCTCGCCTGCGCGATCGGCACCTCCCACGGCGCGTTCAAGTTCTCCGGCGACCAGAAGCTCCGCTACGACATTCTCGAGGAGATCCAGAAGAAGCTCCCCGGCTTCCCGCTCGTCATGCACGGGTCCTCCTCGGTTCCTCCGGGGGAAGTCGCCCGCATCAACGCCGCCGGCGGCGCCATCAAGGGCGCCAAGGGCGTGGACGCCACGCAGTTCCTCGGCGCGGCCAAGCGCGGCGTGACGAAGATCAACATCGACACCGACGGCCGCCTCGTCTGGACGCGCGTCCACCGCGAGTTCTTCCGCGACAAGCCGGAGAAGTTCGACCTGCGCGACCCCGGCAAGATCTTCATGAAGGAATACGCCGACTTCATCTACGAGAAGAACTGCCTTCTCGGCTCGGCCTACCAGGCCGACGACGCGCGCGAGTTCATCAAGAACAACGCCTAGCCGGCGCGTCCCGCACCATGCCGGGCGCGCGTTTTCCGCGCGCCCGGCTTTTTCTTCCTCCCTCCGGGAACGTCCGGCGCGGGCCCATCGCGTCCCCCCCGAAAAAACAACGGTTCGACCATGGATTTGCAACTCCTCCATCCGCGCGACAGGATCGCGATGCTGATGTCCCGCATTTACGGGCACCGGCTCACCACGTCTTTCGGCGGGAACATTTCGGTTCTCGACGAGGCCGGCGACGTCTGGATCACGCCCGCCGGCATCGACAAGGGCGCGCTCACGCCGCGCGACATCGTGCGGGTGCGGGCGGACGGGGCGGTGGAGGGCCGCCACTCGCCGTCCTCCGAGTATCCCCTCCACCGCGCTGTGTACGACGCGCGGCCGGACGTCCGCTGCGTGCTGCACGCCCATCCCACCTCGCTCGTCGCGTTTGCCGCCGCCGCCCGCGCGCCGGATTCGCGGCTTCTGCCCGAGGCGTGGCGCCGCAACGGCGAGGTGGTCGTCGCGGGGTACGCCGATCCGGGCAGCGCCGAACTCGGCGACAACGTTGCCGCCCGTTTCGCGGAGGGCGCCCGGAGCGTCATTCTGGCCCGCCACGGCGCCGTCTGCGTCGGCGCGACGGCCTCCGACGCGTTCGCCCGTTTCGACACGCTCGAATTCGCCGCGCGCGCCGAGTTGCGCGCGCGCCTTCTCGGCACCCCGGTGCCGCTCTCCCCGGAGGAGCTTTCGCACGAGCGCGTCCGCGCGCCGTCGAACCTCGCGCCGCTGCGCCGCGCGCCGCATTCCGAGACGCTTCGCGAGCGCGAAGCCCGCGAGGCGGTGTGCGAATTCATGGAGCGCGGCCTCCGGCATCGGCTCTTCCTGCCGTCCGTCGGCACGGTTTCGGTGCGGCTTTCGCCGGACGCCTTCGTCATCACGCCGCATCCGTGCGACCGGCCGTCGCTGCGTCCGTCCGACCTCGTGCTCGTCCGTTCCGGCCGCGCCGAGGAAGACCGCACCCCGAGCCGCCTCACGCGCCTGCACGAGTCGATCTACCTCTCGCATCCGGGCGTCAACGCCGTCGTCAACGCGTCTCCGCTCAACGCGCTCGCGTTTTCGATCTGCCGCCGCAAGATCGACACGTCCGCCCTTCCGGAGGCGCGGGCGCGTCTCGGCGACGTGCCGCTCGTGCCGTTCGACACGCTGTACCTTTCGCCCGAAAAGGCCGTCGCCGGCCTTTCCCCGGAGCGTCCCGCCTTTTCGATCTGCAACAACGGCGTCGTCACCGTCGGCGCCGACCTCCTCGAAGCCTACGACCGGCTGGAGACGCTCGAAAACGTCGCCGATTCGATGATCGGCACCATCCCGCTCTCGCGCTAGCCGCGGCCGACCCGCGTTCCGCCCGCCCATGTCCGCCGTCCCGAAATTCGCCCTCCACACGTACGGGTGCCAGATGAACGTCCGCGACTCGGCCGTCCTGGCGCGCCGTCTCGCGGCGGCCGGCTACGCGGAGGCGGCGTCGGAAGAGGAGGCGGACATCGTCATCGTGAACTCCTGCTCGGTCCGGGAAAAGGCGGAGGAGAAAGCCCTCGGCAAGCTTGGCATGCTGTGCGCCGGACGGCGCGAGAGGCCCGGGCTCGTCGTCGGCCTCACGGGTTGCATGGCGAACCGGCTGGGGGATGGGATTTTCGCCAAAATCCCCGGCCTGTCGTTTTCGTTCGGGCCGCGCGCCGGGGCCCGGCTGCCCGAACTCGTCGCCCGCGCCCTCACCGGCGAAACCGGGATCTGGGCGCCGGATCCCCCCGCGGCGCCGGAGGGCGGACCGGCCGGCGCCGGTCCGGCGCCGGAAGGCGCCGCGGACGCGCCGGTGCAGAGTTTCGTCACGATCCTCTACGGGTGCGACCGGCGGTGCTCGTACTGCATCGTGCCCTCCGTCCGCGGCCACGAGGAAAGCCGGGACCCGCGCGCCATCGTCGAGGAGGTCCGCGCCGAGGTCCGGCGTGGGTCGCCGGATATCTGCCTGCTCGGTCAGAGCGTGATGCGCTACGGGCGCCGGGCGTTCGCGTGGCCGGAGGACATTCCGTCGCCCATGGGCTTCACGGAACCGCTGCCCCGCCTTCTCGAATTCGTGGCGCGCGAAGCGTCCGGGGCGAAGCGTCTGCGCTTCACGTCGGGTCATCCCCTCGGCGTCACGCCGGAACTGGTGCGGGCCATGCGCGAAATCCCGGCCGTGTGCGCGCACCTGCACCTGCCGATGCAGAGCGGCTCGGACCGGATCCTCGCGGACATGCGCCGCGGCTACGACTCCGCCCGCTACCTCGAAGCCGTCCGCCTGCTGCGCGAAGGCGTGCCCGACGTCGCGATCACGACCGACGTCATCGTCGGCTATCCCGGCGAAACGGAGGAGGATTTCGAGGCGACGCGCCGCGTCATGGAGGAGGCCGGCTTCGACAACGCCTTTGTCTTCAAGTATTCGCCGCGGCCGGGAACGCCTTCGTCGTTCCTCGAGGACGACGTCCCCGACGCCGAAAAGCGCCGCCGCGACCAGGTCCTCCTCGCCGACCAGGACGCGCGCGGGCTGCGCCTCAACAAGGCCTGGATCGGCCGCACGGTCGAAGTCCTCGCCGAAGGCCCCTCGCTCCGCAACCCCTCGCGCTGGTCCGGCCGCACGGAGCAGAACAAGATCGTGGCGTTCGAGCCCGCGCCCGGAGTGCGCCGCGGCGCTTTCGTCCGCGTCCTCGTCGAGGACGCCCATCCGCAGACGCTGATCGGCCGCGTCTGCAACTAGGTCCGGAATCGCGGCCGGGCTAGACGCAACCGCCCCGGAAGCGTTCGGTCAGCACCAGCGTCCCGCCCTGCCATTCGCCCAGGACGAATCCGGCGCTTCCGGACAGTGTCACATGGCGGACCTCTTCGGCCGAATCCGCGAACATCGGATCGATTTCGACGTCATTCACGAAAAAGCCAAACGAATTCTGGCGATCGATCCAGTCTTTCCACCAGGGGTCTTGGTCCAGCCATCGTTCCCATTTGGCCGAAAGATCCAGTTCGACGCTTCGCGGGGACTTGTCGCCTTCCGCGTTTTTGACGGGCGAGTATTCCTCGCGGCGGTCCCGTGCGAGGCAGCGTACGCAACGGGCGTCGGCGAGGGCGTCGAAGACGAACTTCTCGAACTTGTAGGCGTTGGGGGCGTCCGGTTTGACGGTTTCGCCGGAGGCGTCCGCGAACGGGACCTTCTTGTGCGCGAGGTGGATTGGGAGCCCCGCCTCGGCTTCGCGCCGGAGAAACGGCACCGAGAAAAGGAAGGGCGACGGCGCGCCCCAGCGGTAGCGCAGGGAGCCGTCGGGCTCGCGTTCGTGCATGCGGTCTTCGCCGAATTCGGTGTATTCGACGATCGCCGTGCGGCCGCCGCGCAGGACCGGCATGCCCATCTTTTCGCCGGGGCCGGTCCGCTCGAACGCTTCGAGCGTCGCGTCCGCGCCCTCCAGGAGATGGAAGCCGACCGCGTCCGCGGCGGCGACGTCGGGCATCGGGTTGTCGACCTGGAAGTGGAAGACCGTCGAAAGTCCGCGCGCCTCCATGTCCGCAAGCGCGCCGGAGCGTTCCAGCGCGGAGAGGACGCCGCCGTGGCCGTCCGGCGAAAGGAAGACGGAATCCGGTTTTTCCAGGATCATCTTCCCGTCCGGCGAAAGCGCCGGCCACATCGCCTGCCGGAAGAAGAAGACGTCCTCCTCGTCGAGGCCGAAGAACCTCTTCCTCCTGAAGAAGTTGCGCGTTTCGGCGTCGTTGGCGGCGCTCGTCATGACGTAGAGGGGCACGGGGCGGCCGTAGCGGCGCTTTTTCGCAAGGAGCTTGCGGGCGTGGAAGAAAAACAGCGATTCGCCCGAGCCCGGTCCGATCGGGAAGCATCCCTTCGGGCCGTCGAAGCCGAGCCGGGTTCCCTGTCCGCCGGCGACGAGCAGGGCGCCGACGCGCCCGGCGCGGAGTTCTTCTTCGCCGCGCGCGAAAGCTTCTGCGCGGGCCGGGCCGGAAAGTTCCGCCACCGGCGCCGGCTCCATGTCCCCCGCCGCGGGCGGGGCTCCGGCGCCGCCGGTTTTCGAAAGGGCGGACAAGAGCGTACCGCGCAGGCGCTCCACGGCCGCGAAGTCGATTTCCGACACCTGCGCGAGCAGGTGCGCGCGCCCGGCGTCGTCCAGACGGTCCCAGAACGCGAGTACGTGCGATTGTCCGGCCTTGCCGAGAAGGTCGAGTGCTTCTTCGAGGTTCATTGTTTTCGATGTGCTCCCAGCGGCGTGCCCGAGCCGCGTTCGGACAACATTCTACACCATCTCCCCACCATCTCCTCCCTTCGCCCGCATCGCCATGTTTTCACCGAATTCTCGCATCGATTTCATTTGATTACAAGTGTATTTCCAAATCTTGATTTTACGCCGTCCGTCGTCGCACCCGCACGAGCCCGAG
>CAMNCG010000122.1 GCA_946534105.1 uncultured Verrucomicrobiota bacterium | reverse complement strand
GACTCCGGAGGCGACGGCTCGGGGAGGGGCACCGCGGCGGGCGCAGGTACCGGGGTGCGTCTTGGCCGCCGTCGTCCGTCCAAAAAGGGTGGACCTGCTTGGAACCGGAGCAAACGGGACGTTGGACCGCTTCTGGCGCAGGATTGGGCGAGGCGGGTGCGCCGTAAGGCGCTGACAACGTTTGGTCACACCCAACGAAGCGCGAAAAGGGGGATTCCGTGTTGCCAAAACAACAATCGAAAACTGCGAATATTGCAATTTACAGAACGGGGCGTTTTCCTTATCATTCAAACCACGTCGACGGTCAGTCCCCGTCCAGGAGTCCTCCCATGAAAAAAACGTCCACCGCGGTTTCCGCGTCCCTCGTTTCCGTTTTTCTCGCCGCCGCCGCGACCGCGGCGACGCGCACGTGGAACAAATCCGCCGAAGGCACCTACGGGTGGAACGCCGAGAATTTCGGCGGCACCCTCCCCACGGCCGCCGACGACGCCAACTTCGGCGGCCTCACCCCCAACACCTACCGCCCGACCGGCAACCAGACCATCACGGGCGACGGCACGGCCCGGACGCTCGATTTCCACAACACCGCCTACTCCACCGCGCGCACCTTCACCGACGACATCACGGCGTCGAACCTCGTCCTGCGCGTCGGCCGCCTGAACGTGGAGGGAACGCTCTCGCTCACCGGCACCGGAGGGTCCTACTCGATCGTCGGCGCGGCGTTCTCCGGATCCGAGAACCCAAACGGCATCCTGGACGTCAAGTCCGGCGGCACCTTCCGGGCCGACGGCGTCCACGCCATCTGCGTCGGCCGCCGCTACGACAGCGGCAACAAGGAGGCCGGCGGGCGCGTCATCCTCCGCGACGGGGGCACCCTCTCCCTCAACCCCTCCGGAACGACGGCCGCGTGGAGCGGACTTCTCCTCGGCCGCAGCACGGACGACGGATCCCGCACGGCCGTCTACCCCTCCTCCTACATCCAGGAGGGCGGCACCGCGACGATTGGGCGCCTCATCGCCGGGTTCGAGAAAGGGGCGTACGCGGCGGTCACCGTCGAGGGCGGCACGCTTGTCCTGCCGCGCATCAGCAATGACACGCGCTTCCGCATCGGCCACGCCGGCTACGGCATTTTCCAGCTCCTCGGCGGCGACGTCCGCGCCGAAACGAACTACACGGCCGACCTCGCCACGGAGGCCTCCCGCTACGCGACGCGTCCCTTCTCGTTCGAAATCGGCATCGGCAAGTCCGTCGCAAACGGGCTCAACGGCGCCTACTTCTACGGCAGCAAGGGCTCCTTCGCGACCGGTTCGGACTTCTCGATTTCCGGGCAGACGGGCGCGGACGCGGGAACCTGCGCCCCCGTCCACGCGACGCTGGACGGTTCGGTCTGCGTCACGGCGCGCACCGTGCGCGTCGGGGCCAACTTGGCCAATGCGCAGGCCTCCCTCAACCTCAACGGCGGAACGCTCGTCACGGACTTCCTCTTCGCGAATCCAGGCCGGCCCGGCAAGAGCGAAATCAACGCCAACGGCGGCTCCATCGTGTTCCCCGCGTCGGCGCTCCAGACGCAGGGCCTGTTCCTCGACGCCGTCAACGTCTACGAAGGCGGCCTCGCCATCCATTGCGGCCGCCGCATCGACCTCGGCAACGCCGGGACGAACGTCCTGCTGCGGACGCCCGGCGGCTACGGCGTCGCCATCGACTCCGTGACCGACGTCGGCGCTTCGACGTGCCCGCCATGGATCGAAATCAGCGGCGGAAGCGGCTCGAACGCGGCCGCGATCGCGCTCGCGAGCCACGACACGGCCGCCTTTTCGTCGGGCGTCATGACCAACGCCGTCGTCGTCTGCCCCGGCGAGGGCTATGCGACCGGCGACACCGTGACGGCCACCGTCTACCGGCCCTGGGGCGCGACGCAGCGGCTCACCGACCGCGTGACGCTGAAGCTCGTCGAAAACAAGCCCGGCGCGCTCGTGAAGACCGGCGGCTACAATCTCAACCTCTTCGCCCAGCCCGAGTTCGCCGGCACCTACGAGGTGCGCCAGGGCTACATGATCCAGTCCACGGCGGCCGGGATCGCCTCGCCGCGCGTGGCGGCGGTCGTCGCCGGCGGCGGGACGGGCGAGAACATCGCGACCTTCCAGGCCGGTTCGGGCAACGCCACGGCCGTCGAGGCCAACTGGAACCCGGTCAATCCGGCCGCCACGCTGACGCTCGGCACGGCGTTCGGCCCGGGGCGGCTCTCCGTCCCCGGCGCGGCCGCCGGAGAAACGAAACCCTTCGAGCAGGCCTTCGCCTCGCTGACCGTGAACGGCGCCGGCAACTCCGTCATCTGGGCCGGCGGCAACGACCAAGCCGTGGGCGCCAGGCTCTCCTTCGGCACGATCTTCTGCGCCGAGGGTTCGCAGCTCACGATCCCCGATCCGAAATCGACCTTCAAGGTCTACTGCACCGGGATGCCCGCCGGGACGGCGCTCAAGAACATCGTCTTCGATGGCGACTCCGTCCACACGGCCATGGTCGGCGACGACGGCCAGCTCGTCCCGATGCCTCTCGCGTTCGTGATGGTGGTACGTTAATGTCGCCAAAGCGCAATCGGCTGCCGTCGATGCCCATCGGCATTCGACTGCAATCGGTTGCAATCGTCCGCAATCGAAAATGTCGACTTTTCCCTCCTCTCTCGATTTCACGCGCGCGGCGGCCCCGTTTCTCCGCGCGCTCCCCAAGTATCTCCGCGACGTCCCCGGCGAGCCGGGCCTCAAGCACTACGGCACCGGCGAAAGCGGCCACTGGGCGGTCCAGATCAACCAGCAGGTCGCCGGGGCGCTCGCGTGCCTCGCGGAAAACCCGGCGACGCTCGCGGAGGCCGGCTGCACCCGAAGCGCCGGCGAACTGCGCGACCTCGCCCTCGCGATGACCCGCTATTCGCTCCGCACCCACTGCACCAGCGACCTTGCCTGCACCGACGGCAAAAAGTGGGGCCGCCACTGGATCAGCGTCCTCGGCTTCGAGCGCATGACGCCCGGCCTCGACCTGCTGCGCCCATGCTTCACCGCCGACGACGAGGCGCGGCTCCGCGCCCTCGTCGAGTGCGAATGCGGCTACCGCATGGACGAATACGAACTCGTCGCCGCCCTCGAAGCCTCGACGGGCCGCAACAAGCCGGAATCGAACATCTGGAACGGCGCGTTTCTCCTCCGCGCGGCGGCCGACGGATTTTTGGACGGCGCCGCGTCCGCGGCCCCCCTCGTCGAGCGCGGCACCGACTACCTCGTCAACGGCCTTTCCTTCCCGGCCGACGCCGAGGACGACACGCCCGTCCTCGGCAAGCCCGTGCGCGAGCGCTTCGTCGGCGCCAACTTCTTCCCCGACGGCGCCCTCGACCACCACGGCTACCTGAATGTCGGCTACGCCTACGTGTGCCTTTCCAATCTGGCGCTGCTGCACTTTTCCTTCAAGCGGCGCGGACTTCCCCCGCCCGACGGCTTCCTGCGCCACCTGCGCGAGGTCTGGCTGTGGTGCAAGCGCTGCACCTTCCCGGACGGCCGCCTTCTGCGCATCGGCGGCGACTCCCGCTCCCGCTACACCTACTGCCAGGCCTTCGCCCTCCAGGGCTGGCACCTCGCCTGGGATCTCTGGCGCGACGAGGACGCCGCCCGCTTCGCCCGCGGCTACCTCGGCCTCGTCGCGAAGGAGCAGGCCGAAAACCCGGACGGCACATTCTACGGCAGGCGCCTCGCGCCCATGCGCGGCGAATCGCCGTGGTTCGAAACCCGCCTCGAATGCGACCCGTTCACCGTGCTCGCCACCTCGGCGCACTGGGCGGCGGATGCCGCCTCCGCGCCCGACTCCGCATGCGGCGCGCCCGGGAGTGGAGGCGCGCGGCCGCCGGCCGCGCTCTGGACCGGCGCCTTCCACGGCGCGGCGCTCCTGCGCACGGGCGGCACGGTGCGCTCGGTCGTCGCGCGGGCCTTCTCGGGCCCGACGCGCGCCAACGCGCGCAATTTTCACGAGACCGCCCCGGCGGCGCTGTGCCTCCCGGAAAGCCGCAGCGACCTGGCGGAGTGGACGGGCAACCTCTTCGCGTTCGTCGGCCTCCGCGGCCCCAAGCACGCCGGCCAGGCCGCGGTCGAAGAAACCCCCGGCGGCTTTCGCTGGCGCTGGGAGGGCGACGTCCTCGAAGACAATCCCCTCGGCGAGGGCGAAGCCCCCTACCCCGTACTGCACCGCGTCTGCACGGCGGAGGCGCTCCCCGACGGGCGCACGCTCCGCCTTTCCGACCGCATCGAGTGCATCAAGGAAACGACCCTCCCGGCCGGGTTCCGCGCGCTCAACCTCCAGATCCCGAACGACGTCTACAACGGCGGCCGCCGCTCCTACGCCGGCGAAAACGGATTCGCGCTCGAAACGTCCGCCTACCCGGGCGGGCGCCAGATCGTCGAAACCGGCGCGACCTCGCTGGCCATCGACGGCGCGATCCGCGTCCGCTCGCTTTCCGGCAAGGCGCTGCGCATCCTGCGCCCGGCGCAGCAGGGCGCCCTTGTCTACAACGGTCTCACGAGCCAGTACGTCGAATGCGTCTGCACGGGGCTTTCGGCGGATCCGGTGCACCTGTTCCCCGGCGACGTGCTGGTGGACGAGGCCTACGAAGCGGAGGCGCTGGCGTGAAGCGCGTCGCGCTCGTCGGCGTCACCGGCTACGGCGGCGTCCATTTCCGCCACCTCAAGGCGCTCGCGGAAGCCGGCGAATGCGACCTCGGCGCCGCGGCCGTGGTGAATCCGGAGCATCCGGACGCCGCTGAGCCGCTGGCGTGGATGCGCGAGCATGGCGCGGCGGTGTATCCGACCGCTGAGGCGCTTTTCCGCGCCGAGAAGAACCGCCTCGACCTGGTGTGCCTGCCGGTGGGCATCGCGGCGCACGAACCGCTCGTCCGCGCCGCGCTGGACGCCGGGGCCGACGTTCTCGTGGAGAAGCCGGCCGCCGGATGCACCGCGGCCGTGGACCGCATGATCGAGGCGGAACGCGCCGCCGCGCCGCGCCGCGTCTGCGTCGGCTTCCAGCACGTCTGGGCGCCGGAAGTCCGCCGCATCCGCGAGGCGATCGCCTCGGGGACGCTCGGCCGTCCGCTCCGGATCGTCTGCACCGGCATCTGGCCGCGCGGCGACGCCTACTACGCCCGCAACTCGTGGGCCGCGCGGCTCGCCGCGCCGGACGGCACCCCGGTGCGCGACTCCCCGGCCAACAACGCCTTCGCGCACTACCTGAACCTGGAGCTGCTGTTCGCCGGAGCGCCGTCCGGCGCCCCGGCCGAACCGGTCTCGGTGGAGGGCGCCCTCTACCGCGCCCGCCCGGAAATCGAAACCTTCGACACCTGCATCCTGCGCTTCGCCACGGCGGCCGGAGTGCCCGTCGCCGTCGCGCTTTCGCACGCCGCCGAACGCAACGCGCACCCGCGCATCCGGATCGAGTGCGAACGCGGCGCCGCGCTCTGGTCGCACGACGGCCCGTGGAGCATCGCCGGAAAGGACGGCGCGGTCCTGGATTCCGGCGTCGCCGCGCCGCCGCACGAGGCCATGTTCCGCGCGATGCTCGCCGGCGACTTCGGCTCCGGCTGCTCGCTCAAAATGGCGAGGGCGCAGGTGCGCGCCGTCGAGCTGCTCACGGAGACGCTGCCCGTGCGGACGCTCTCGCGATCCGCCACGCGCCGCGCCGACGGGCAGTGGACGATTCCCGGCGTCGAAGAAGTCTTCGACCGGATCTACGAAAGCGGCGAACCAATCGACCCGGAGTGGACATGATGCGCGGCGTGCTGCTGGGAGCCTGGGGGCATTGGCCCGAAGTCCTGCGGGAACTGGACGCCGCGGGCGGCGAATTCGAAATCGCGGGAATCGCGGCCGTCCGCGAAGAGGACGGCGACACGCCGCCCGCGCGCGTCGCCGGCGGATTCGAATGCGCCGCCGGCGCGCGCATCTCGGACGATCCGGCGGCGCTGCTGCGCGAATTGCGGCCGGACTTCGCCGTCGTGTCCGCGCGTCCCGGGCGCATCGCCGGGCTGGTGGCCCTGGCGGCCGGCGCCGGTTGCCACGTGATTTCGGAAAAGCCCCTCGCCACCTCCCTCGACGAACTCGACGCGCTGGAGCGCGACGTCGCGGCCGCCGGGGTGCGCGTCTGCGCCATGCTCCCGAACCGGAACCAGCCCGCGCTCGCGGCGGGCATCGCCGCAATCCGCGCCGGCGCCGTCGGCAGGCCCCTGCTGCTTTCCGCGCGCAAGACCTACAAGTGGGGGCGGCGCGAGCCGTGGTACGGCGACCGCGCCGCCTACGGCGGCACGATCCCGTGGATCGGCATCCACGCGCTCGACTTCTTCGACGCCGCCACGGGCGGCGATCCCGTCGCGCAGGTCGCCGCGTTCCACGCGAACCTGTCGCACCGGGAAATGCCCGGCTGCGAAGACGTTTGCGTCCTCTCGATGCGCCTGGCCTCCGGCGCGCTCGCGACCGCGACGCTCGACTATTTGCGGCCCGACTCGCCGGTGCCGCATGGCGACGACTTCCTGCGCGTCGCCGGCGACCGCGGCGAACTCTCCGTCTGGCTGACCCGCGGCCGCGCGGAGCTCGTGGAGCCCGGCGCGCCATTGCGCGAACTGCCCCTTCCGGAAGCGGCGCCGTACTTCGCGCCGTGGCTGCGCGCCCTGCCGCCTTGCGGAGGGCGCGCGGAACCGGACGACGCCACGCGCCGCGCGTTCCGCCTGACGCGCGAAGCGCTTTTCGCCCGCGAAGCGGCCGACGCCGGACGCATCGTCGCAACCGGTTGCAATCCGGGGAGCGCCCTTGCTTTTCCGCCGCCGCTGCCGTAACCTCTCCGGCGTTCCCAACCGCCCGTCCAGCAAAAAATGACCTCGCGTCTCGTTTCCGACCATCCGGTCCTCGCCGCGTATTCGCCCGCCACGCTCGCCGCGCTGCGCGCCGAAGCGGGGCTCGTCTCCGACGTCCCGCTGTCCCGGGACGACGTGCTTTCCGGCGCCGCCGCCGACGCCGAGGCGATCTTCTCCTCGTGGGGAATGCCGCCGCTCTCCGAAGACGAAATCGCCCGGCATCTGCCGCGCCTGCGCGCGCTCTTCTACGCGGCCGGGTCGGTCCAGGCGTTCGCGCGGCCGTTTCTGGCGCGTGGCGTCAGGATCTTCAGCGCGTGGCGCGAAAACGCAGTGCCGGTGGCAGAATTCGCGGTTTCGCAGATCCTTTTGGCGAACAAGGGCTTTTTCCAGGCCTGCCGCCGCAACCGCTCCGAAGCGGCCCGCCGCGAGGCGCACCGTTTCTTTTCCGCGTTCCCCGGCAATTTCGACTGCCGCGTCGGGCTGCTTGGCTGCGGCTCCATCGGGAGGCTCGTTGCCGAGGAGCTTCGAAGGCATAGGCTGGAAGTCCTCGTGTTCGATCCTTTTCTGACGGATGAAGCCGCCTCGTCGCTTGGCGTGCAGAAGGCGTCGCTCGAAGAAATCTTCGCCACATGCCAGACCGTTTCCAACCATCTGGCAAACAACGAACGGACGAAGGGAATGCTCGACTGGTCGCTCTTTTCGAAAATGCCGCGCAACGCGACCTTCGTTAACACCGGCCGCGGCGCGCAGGTGGTGGAAGCGGACCTCGCGCGCGCCCTCGCCGAAGAGCCGGGCCGCACCGCGGTGCTGGACGTCACGTGGCCCGAACCTCCGCCCGCCGGGCACCCCTTCTACGACCTCCCGAACGTATTTCTCACTCCGCACATGGCGGGGTCTTCCGGCCTCGAAGTGCGTCGCATGGGCGAAGCGATGCTGGAAGAATGCCGCGCCTGGCGCGCCGATCCCGCCGCCGCCACCCCGCGCGTCGTCACCGTCCCCATGCTCGAAACCATGGCCTAGCCGCATGAACGGACAAGGTCTCTGCTCCGTCACGTTCCGCGCGCTTCCGGCGCGCGAGGTCCTTTCCCTGGCCGCGGCGGCGGGCCTCGGCTGCATCGAATGGGGCGGCGACGTCCACGCGCCGCCCTCGCTCGGCGCGGACGCGCTGCGCGCGCTCGGCGACGCCACGCGCGCGGCCGGCCTCGCGGTGTCGTCCTACGGCTCGTACCACCGGCTCGGCGCAAGCGACCCCGCGGAACTTCCCGCCGTTCTCGCGGCCGCCAAGGCGCTCGGCGCCCCGGTCGTCCGCGTCTGGGCCGGCGCGAAGGGCGCGGCGGAGAGTTCCGCCGGAGAACGCGCCGCCGTCCACGCCGCGACGCGCGCCGCCGCCGCCCTCGCCGCCCGCGAGGGCCTCGCGCTCTCCTTCGAGTGCCATCCCGGCACCCTCACCGACGACCCGGAAGAAACGCTTTCGCTCCTGCGCGAAGGGCCGCCGGAAGCCCTCGGCACGCACTGGCAGCCGAACCAGTACCGCGACGAAGCGTGGAATCTCGCCTGCGCCGCCGCCCTCGCGCCGCGGGTGCGCGCGGTCCACGTCTTCGCCTGGTCACCCGGCGCCGCGGGGAAGGTCGTGCGGCACGGCCTCGCGGAACACGCCCCCCTCTGGCGCCGCCGCTTCGCCGCGCTTCCGGCCTCCGCGCCGCGTCTTCTCGAATTCCTCCCCGGCGACGATCCCGCGCTCCTTCCGCGCGAAGCCGCCGCGCTCGCGTCCCTGTCCAACCCTCGATGAAAGTTCCGACCGTGAAAAACGTTCTCGTCACCGGCGGCGGCCGCGGCATCGGCGCCGGCATCTGCGACGCCCTCGCCCGCGAAGGCTGGAGCGTCGCCTTCACCGGGCGCAGGCCCGAAGAAGAGCTGGCGGACCGCGTCGCGGCCCTGCGCGCGCTCGGCGCCCCCGCCGCGGCGTACTTCCGCAGCGACGTGGCGGACCTCGCCGCCCACGCCCCGCTCCTCGACGCCGCCGAAGCCGCCCTGGGTCCGCTCTCCGCCCTCGTGAACAACGCCGGAGTCGCGCCCGCCGTGCGGCTCGACGTGCTCGAAACGACGCCGGAAAGCTTCGACCGGCTCCTCGCCACCAACCTCCGCGGCCCGTTCTTCCTCACCCAGGCCGCCGCGCGGCGCTTCGTCGCCGCGAAAACGCCCGCGACGGTCGTGAACGTCGGCAGCGTTTCGGCGACAGTCGCGAGCACGAGCCGCGGCGAATACTGCATCAGCAAGGCCGGCGTCGCGATGGCGACGAAACTCTGGGCCGCCCGCCTCGCTTCCGAGGGCGTCCGCGTCTACGAGGTCCGCCCCGGCGTGATCCGCACGGACATGACCGGCCCCGTCCGCGAAAAATACGACCGCCTCCTCGCCGGAGGGCTCGCCCCGCAGGCGCGCTGGGGCGAGCCGGAGGACGTCGGCCGCGCCGTCGCGATGCTGCTGCGCGGCGATCTCGCCTACTCCACCGGCCAGACGATCCAAATCGACGGCGGCATGACGATCGCGAGGCTCTAGGATGCCAGCCGACATGCCGGAGGTTCCGGGGGCCCGCCCCCCGTTTCCGGGGGGCTCGGAGAGCTTGCCCCCCGTCCGTTGCGACGCGCTCGTGCTCGGCTCCGGCGCGGCCGGTCTCGCCGCCGCCGCGCGCCTCAAGGCCGAGGGCGTCTCCGACGTGCTGGTGCTCACCGAGAGCCTCGAAGGCGGCACTTCGGTCAACGCCGGCAGCGACAAGCAGACCTATTACAAGCTCGGCCTCTGCGGCGACGTCGCCGACTCCCCCACCGCGATGGCCCGCGCGTATTTCGCGGGCGGCGCCATGCACGGCGACCTGGCGCTCGTCGAATCCGCTCTTTCCGCGCGGTGCTTCTCGCACCTCTGCGACATCGGCGTGCCGTTCCCGCACGACGCCTTCGGCCAGTACGCCGGGTACAAGACCGACCACGATCCCGCCCGCCGCGCCACGAGCGTGGGCCCCTACACCTCCCGCGAAATGTGCCTCCGGCTCCTCGACGAATGCCGCCTGCGCGGCGTCCGCTTCGCGGAAGGCTTCGTGGCGGCAAAGCTGCTGGTGGAGCCGGAGCCGCCGTCCGCTTCCCGCCCGCTGCGCTGCTTCGGCGTCCTGGCCGTCGACGTCCGCGCCGGCGCGGAGGCCCCGTTTTTCGTCTCCTTTCTCGCCCGCGACACGGTCTTCGCCGTCGGCGGTCCGGGCGGGCTTTATTCGCGCAGCGTCTATCCGGCCTGCCACGCCGGCGGCATCGGGCTCGCGCTCGCCGCCGGCGCCCGCGCGCGCAACCTCCCCCTTTCGCAGTTCGGCCTGGCGTCCGTCGGTTTCCGCTGGAACGTCTCCGGCACCTACATGCAGGCGCTCCCCCGCTTCGTTTCCACGGCCCCCGACGGCGTCTCCGAGCCGCGGGACTTTCTCCTCCCGGCCTTCGGCGGCGATCCCGCCGCCGCCGCGTCGGCCGTTTTTCTCAAGGGCTACCAGTGGCCCTTCGACGCGGAAAAGGCCGTCTCCGGTTCCTCCCGCATCGACCTTCTCGTGCGGGAGGAAACCATGGAAAGGGGCCGCCGCGTCTTCCTCGATTTCCGCTCCGAGACGCCCGGCCTCGATCCCGCCTCGCTTTCTTCCGAGGCGCGCGGCTATCTCGGAAAAAGCGGCGCGCTCGCCGGACCGCCGGTCGCCCGCCTCCTCCGCATGAACCCCGGCGCCGCGGCCCTCTTCCGCGAGCACGGCACCGACCTCTCCCGCCAACCGCTCGAAATCGGCCTCTGCGCCCAGCACAACAACGGCGGACTCGCCGCCGACGCCTGGTGGCAGAGCGAAAACGTCGCCCACCTCTGGCCGGTCGGCGAAGTGAACGGCTCGCACGGCATCCGCCGCCCCGGCGGCTCGGCGCTCAACGCCGGCCAGGTCGGCGCGTTCCGCGCCGCCGAGGCCATCGCGCGCGCGGAGGCCGCAGGCGGCGATCCGGCGCCGCCGCCCGCGGCGGGGAGCGGAGGGGCAAGCGCACCGCGCTTGCTCGCCGGCACCCGCTCCTGGCGCGCCGACCGCCGAGCGCTCCAGGAGCGCATGGACGCGGCGGCCGGCCC
>CAMNCG010000121.1 GCA_946534105.1 uncultured Verrucomicrobiota bacterium | reverse complement strand
TCCGAGCGCGGGAACCATCCGGTCGTCCGCCGCCCGATGCGCCAGTGGATGCTCAAGATCACCGCCTACGCCGAGCGCCTCCTCAAGGACATCGACAAGGTCGACTGGCCCGAAGGCATCAAGGAGATGCAGCGCAACTGGATCGGCAAGTCCACCGGCGCGGAGGTGGTGTTCGGCACGACGATCGGGGACGAGATCGTCGTCTACACCACCCGCTGCGACACGCTCTTCGGCGCGACGTACATGGTGATGAGTCCGGAGCACGCGCTCGTGAAAAAGTGGCTCGACGAGGGCCGCATCTCCAACCCCGACGAGGTTCGCGCCTACCAGGAGGCCGCCGCGCGCAAGTCCGACTTCGAGCGCACGGAGATGGCCAAGGACAAGACCGGCGTGAAACTCGGCGGCGTTCTCGGCGTCGATCCCGTGAACGGGCGCGAGATCCCGATTTTCCTTTCCGACTACGTCCTCGCCTCCTATGGCACGGGCGCGATCATGGCGGTCCCGGCGCACGACCAGCGCGACTGGGACTTCGCCAAGGCATTCGGGCTACCCATCATCCAGGTCGTCTCCCCGGACGGCTCGGTCCCGACGGGCGAAATGGAGGCGTGCATCACCGACTCCTCCGTCGGCACGATGGTGAACTCCGGCTTTCTCGACGGCCTCACCGTCGCCGAGGCGAAGAAGAAGATGATCGCGTGGCTCGAAGAAAAGGGCTGCGGCCGCGCGAAGGTCCAGTACAAGCTCCGCGACTGGCTCTTCAGCCGCCAGCGCTACTGGGGCGAGCCGTTCCCCGTCGTGCACATGGACGACGGCACCACGCAGCTCGTCCCGTCGGAGGACCTGCCGCTGGAACTTCCGGAACTCTCCGACTACAAGCCGACCGGCACGGGCGATCCGCCGCTCGCGAAGGCGACGAACTGGACGCGCTACACGGACCCGAAGACCGGAAAGACCGGATGGCGCGAGACGAACACGATGCCGCAGTGGGCCGGTTCCTGCTGGTACTACCTGCGCTACATCGACCCGCACAACGCGCAGGCCTTCTGCGACCGCAGGAAGGAAGCGTACTGGATGCCCGTCGACCTCTACGTCGGCGGCGCGGAGCACGCGGTCCTGCACCTGCTCTACGCGCGCTTCTGGCACAAGGTTCTCTTCGACCTCGGGCTCGTCTCCACGGACGAGCCCTTCCAGAAGCTCGTCAACCAGGGCATGATCCTCGGCATTTCGTACAAGGACCCGCGCGGCGTCCTCGTGCCGACGAACGAGGTCGACCTCTCCGACCCGCAGCACCCCAAGCGCGTTTCCGACGGCGCCCCGCTCGTCGAATTCCCCGCGAAGATGAGCAAGTCGCTCAAGAACGTGGTGAACCCCGACGACGTGATCCGCGACTACGGCGCCGACGCGCTGCGGCTCTACGAAATGTTCATGGGCGCGCTCCAGGACGTGAAGCCCTGGAACACGAAGAACCTCGAAGGCGTCGCCCGCTTCCTGCGCCGTTCCTGGAACATGGTGACCGGGCAGGAGATCGTCGACGCGCCCCTCTCCCCCGAGCAGAACCGCCTCCTCCACGCCACCGTGAAGAAGGTCTCGCAGGACATCGAGGGTCTCTGCTTCAACACGGCGATTTCGCAGCTCATGATCTTCCTCAACGCCTTCGCGGGCGAAGGCAGGCCCCTGCCGCGCATCGCCGCGGAGACCTACGTGCAACTCCTCGCGCCGTTCGCCCCGCACCTCGGCGAAGAGCTCTGGGAACGCCTCGGACACGACGGCGGCGTGTCGTATGTCCCGTGGCCGGAGTGGGACGAAAAGGCGCTCGTTCTCGACGAGGTGGAGATCGCCGTCCAGATCCGCGGCAAGGTACGCGCCCGCATCATGATGCCGGCCGCGGCGACCCCCGCCGAGATGGAAAGGCTCGCGCTCGCCGATCCGAAGGTGCAGGCCGCGCTCGCCGGCGCCTCGCCGCGCAAGGTCGTCGCCGTGCCGAAACGGCTCGTGAACGTCGTCGTCTAGCCGGAAGAGCGCCGAAACATGGATTGCATCGCCACCAGTTCCCAATTCGGGATCCCGGTCCCCGACCAGCTGGAGCTTTTCGCGAAGACCGGCTGGGACGGCTTTTTCTGCGGCTGGAAAAGCGGGGAGACGGACCTCCGGACCATCGCCCGGAGGGCGCGCGACTGCGGACTCCTCTTCCAGTCCGTCCACGCGCCGTTCGCGAAGGCCGCGGATTTCTGGCACGAGGACGAGGAGAAGGCGCGCGCCGCCGTGGACGAGCTCCGCGCCTGCATCCGCGCCTCCGCCGAGGCCGGCGCGCCGTTTGTCGTCGCGCACGCGTTCATCGGATTCACGGAACACGACCCCTCGGAGCGCGGCGTCGCGCGCTTCGCCGAAGCCGCGGAGGAAGCCGCGGCGTGCGGCGTCGGACTCGCGCTCGAAAACACCGAAGGGGAGGAATACCTCTCGCTCCTGATGGACCGCTTCGCCGGCCTGCCGCACGTCGGCTTCTGCTGGGATTCCGGCCACGAGCTCTGCTACAACCGCGGCCGCGACCTCCTCGCCCTCTGGGGGAACCGCCTCCTCGGCACGCACCTCGACGACAACCTCGGCGTCTGTTCGGCCGACGGCCGCATCTTCTGGCACGACGACCTGCACCTGCTGCCGTTCGACGGCAAAATCGACTGGAAGGACGCCGCCGCGCGTCTCGTCCGGGCCGGCTGGACCGGCCCCCTCACCTACGAACTCAACACCATTTCCAAGCCCGGCCGCCACGAAAACGACCGCTACGGCGCGATGCCCCTCGCCGACTACCTCGCCGAGGCCCGCGCCCGCGCCCGCCGCTTCGGCGCGCTCGTCGAAGAAGCCCGCCGCGCCGCCGGGACGGAACAGGAGGCCCCCCGGCCATGAGCAAACTCGTCATCGTCGAATCCCCCGCCAAGGCCCACACCGTCGGCCGGATCCTCGGCCCGGACTACGTCGTGAAGGCGTCCGTCGGCCACGTCTGCGACCTGCCGGACCACGCCCTCGGCATCTCCATTTCCGAAGACGGCCGCCGCTTCACGCCCGAGTACGTCGTGCCGGACGACAAGAAGCGCACCGTTTCCGAGCTCGTCCGCGCCGCGAAGGCCGCCGACGAAGTCCTGCTCGCCTCCGACCCGGACCGCGAGGGGGAGGCGATCGCCTGGCACGTCCGCAACCAGATCGAGGCCGGGCTCGGCAAGGCCGCCTCCGGCAAGCCCTTCCGCCGCGTGGAGTACAACGAAATCACGCCGGGCGCGGTCCGCGCCGCGATCGCCTCGCCGCACGACATCGACATGCACCGCGTGAACGCCCAGCAGGCGCGCCGCCTCCTCGACCGCCTCGTCGGCTGGAAGGTCTCGCCCTCGCTCCGCCGCGCGCCCGGCATCCCGCGCTCCGGCGGCGGCTCCGCCCTCAGCGCAGGGCGCGTCCAGTCGGTCGCGCTCCGGCTCGTCTGCGACCGCGAGCGGGAAGTCCGCGCGTTCGTCCCCGTCCCGTACTGGGACTTTTCCGTCGCCCTCCGCAAGGCCGGCGCGCCGGCCTCGGAGTCGTTCGTCGCGCAGGTCGCGAAGTTCGACGGCGCGAAACCCGAAGTCCACGACGAGACGGCCGCCGCCGCGGCCTCGGCGTTCCTCGCCTCCGCGCGCTATTCCGTTTCCGGCGTCGCGACCGGATCGAAGAAGCGCAACCCCGGCGCCCCGTTCACCACCTCGACGCTCCAGCAGCGCGCCTCGACGGCGCTCGGCTTCGTGCCGGACCTCACGATGCGCCTCGCGCAGGACCTCTACGAGCACTCGCTCATCACCTACATGCGAACGGACTCCCGCGCCGTCTCCAAGGAGGCCCAGGCCGCCGCCGGCGCGTTCGTTTCCGAGACGTGGGGCCCCGAATTCGCCAACCCGCACACCTACGGCAACAAGGCCGGCGCGCAGGCCGCGCACGAGTGCATCCGCCCGACCGATCCGCGCACCGTCCCCGAGCGCGTTTCCGCCCTGCTCGACGGTGTGCGCGACCCCGAGCGCGCCGCGCGCCTCTACGGCCTCATCTGGCGCCAGTTCGTGACGTCGCAGATGGCCCCGGCCGTCTACGAGACGACCTCCGTGGAAATCGCGGCCGCCCCCGGCGCCTCCGCGCCCGCTTCCGGCCCGCGTTCCGCGACGCTCGCCGCCTCGACGGCCCGCGTCTCCTTCCCCGGCTTCCTCCGCGCCGATCCCGAGCGCCTGAAGTCCGAGAACTACGACCCGCAGAAAACGGTTCAGGCCGAGGAGTCCTCCGACGAGGGCGGAGAGGAGCATGAAAGCTCCGCCGTCGCGTCGCTGCCCCCGCTCGAAGCCGGCGAGGCGCTCGACGCCTCCGCGCCGGACGGCCGCCGCAAGGAGACGAAGCCGCGCCCGCGCTTCAACGAGGCGTCGCTCGTGCGCGAACTCGAGCGCAACGGCATCGGCCGCCCCTCGACGTTCGCCGCCACGATCGCCACGCTCAAGAACCGCCACTACGTCGAAAGCCGCTCGCGCGTCCTCACGCCGACCGAACTCGGATTCGCCGTTTCCGACTACCTCGTCGCCCGCTTCCCGGAACTGCTCGACGTCGCCTTCACCGCGAAGATGGAAACGCGGCTCGACGAGGTGGAGGACCCCGAAAAGGCCCTCGACTGGCAGGCGATGCTCGCCGATTTCAACGAACGGCTGAAGCGCTGGCTCAAGGAGGCGCGCGGCCCCGCCGTCGATCCCGAGACGCTTCGCGCCGTCCTCTCCGAGTTCGGCAAGGTGGCGAAGTGGGCCGAGCCCCGCAAGGCCGGAAAGCGCGTCTACGACGACCGCGAGTTCGTCCAGGACATCGCCAACGATTTCATGGGCGTGCCGCGCCGGCGCGCCTCTTCCCGCAAGGCCAAGGCGACCGCCGCCGCGCCCGCCCCCGACGCCGCGCCCGCCCCCAACGCCGCGGGCTACGCCTTTGATCCGTCCCGTCCGGCCTGCGGCGAAATCACCGAGCGCCAGATGGACGCGCTCCTGCGCGTCCTCGCCGGATACCGCGCGCAGATTCCCGACCTCGACGCCTTTCTCGCGTCCATCGGCCGCAAGGACGCCTCCGCCGGCGCCCCCGGCGCGTCCGCGCCCGGCGATCCGCGCGTCGCGAAGATCTTCGAGACCGTGACGCGCGCCGGCGTCCCCGAGCGCGCAAAACCGTTTTTCGAATCGCTGCGTTCGCAGTTCGAGGCCGGGCGCGCCCTTTCGCCGCGCCAGATCCGCGCGCTGGAGGACATCCTTCGCGAGGCCGCGCCGGCGCTCCCCGGCTGGTCGCGCGAAATGTGCGAGGAGCTCGGCGTCGAATGGGAGGATCCCGAAGAGCGGGACCCGGAACTCGCCGGCGACCTCGTCTCCGCCCTCGGCCGCGTCTCGCAATGGGCCGAACCCGTGAAACGCGGCGCCCGGACCTACGACGACCGCGCCTTCTACGTCTCCGTCGCCGCGCAGTTCGGCACTCGCAGAAACCTCAGCGCCAAGCAGGTCGCCGCGCTGCGCAAGATGTTCCTCCGCTACTTCGATCAGATTCCCGACGCCCCCGCCATCGCCGCCCGGCATGGCATCGAGCGAACAACGAAAAAGAGCCGCACATGAACCGCATCGTCCGCAAAAAGCAACTTTCCGCCGACGTCTTCGAATTCGAGTTCGAGGCGCCCGAAATCGCGCGCGAGCGCAAGGCCGGCCAGTTCCTCGTCGTCCTCGCCGGCGGCGAATACGGCGAGCGCATCCCGCTCACGATCGCCGACGCCGACGAAAAGGCCGGCACCGTCACCGTCGTCATGCAGGCCGTCGGCGCCTCCACGATGAAGCTCGCGCGCCTCTCCGAAGGCGACGCGTTCGACGGCGTGCTCGGCCCGCTCGGCGAGCCGAGCGAAATCCGCAAGTTCGGCCGCGTCGTGCTCTGCGGCGGAGGCATCGGCGTCGCTCCGATCCACCCGATCGCCCAGGCGCTCAAGGCCGCGGGCAACCGCGTGACGAGCATTCTCGCCGCGCGCACGAAGGAGCTCGTGATCTTCGAGGACCGCATGCGCGCCGCCTCGGACGAGGTCGTCATCTGCACGGACGACGGCTCCTACGGCCGCAAGGGCCTCGTCACGGAGCCCCTGAAGGAGCTCTGCGAAGGGCCCGAGCCGCCGGACCGCGTGATCGCGATCGGCCCGCCCGTGATGATGAAATTCTGCGCCGCGACGACGAAGCCGTTCGGCATCCCCACGATCGTGTCGCTCAACACGATCATGATCGACGGCACCGGGATGTGCGGCGGCTGCCGCGTCGTCGTGGACGGCAAAATGCGCTTCGTCTGCGTCGAGGGCCCCGATTTCGACGGCCACAAGGTAGACTGGGACAACATGCTGAAGCGCATGAAGTCGTTCCGCTCGTTCGAACTCTCCGCCCGGGAGCGAGAGGCGGACCACGCCTGCCGCCTCGCAGCCGCAATCAACAAGGCCGGGGGCTAGCGCCCGTGCGCCCCGCCCTCGACGGCGGCCGCCTCGCCGCGGCCCTCTCGGTCGCCGGAAGCGACAGCGGCGGCAACGCCGGCGTCCAGGCCGACATCCGCGCGTTCCACGCCTTCGGCGTCCACGCCTGCACCGCGCTCGCCGCGCTCACCGCGCAGAACCCTTCCGGCGTTTTCGGCGTCGAAGCCGTCCCGCCGGAATTCGTCGCGCTCCAGATCCGCACCGTGCTTCCCGCCTACGCGCCGGCCGCGGCGAAGACCGGCATGCTCGCCGCGGAGGGCGTCGTCCGCGCCGTCGCGGCGTGCTTCCGCGACGCCGGGGCCTCCGCGCCGGCCCTCGTCGTCGATCCGGTCATGGTCGCGACGAGCGGCGCGAAGCTCGCCGACGGCGGCGCCGCGCTCGCGATGCGCGACGCCCTCCTTCCGCTCGCCGCGCTCGCGACGCCGAACGTCCCGGAGGCGGAGGTCCTCTCCGGTCTTGGGCGCATCGCCTCGAAGGCCGACATGGAAGCCGCCGCCCGCGCGATCGCCGCGCGGGCCGGCTGCGCCGTCCTCGTGAAGGGCGGGCACCGCGCCGGCGCCGAAGCCGACGACTTCCTCCTCGATCCCGCGTCCGGCTCCGCGTGGTGGCTCTCCGCCCCGGTCGTCCCCTCCCCGCTCTCCACCCACGGCACCGGCTGCTCGCTCTCCGCGGCCGCGGCCGCCGCGCTCGCGCGCGGCGCCGGCCTCCTGGAAGCGGTGACGGCCGCGAAGGCCTGGGTCTACGGCGCGATCCGCTCTTCCGTCTCCGTCGGCCCCGGCGCCGCCGTCCTCGGCTTCGCCGATCCCGCCCGTTTCCTTCCGGACGTTTCGGTCCGCCGGGCCTGAGGCACCGCGGAGCCCCCGCCCCTCCCCCACCCCGATGAGCAACACGCCCCCTGCCTGCATCCGCGTCCGCGGCGCGCGCGTCCACAACCTCAAGAACGTCGACGTCGACATCCCCCTCGGCGAAATCGTCGGCGTGGCCGGCGTCTCCGGTTCCGGCAAGTCTTCGCTCGCGCTCGGCATCCTCTACGCGGAAGGCTCGCGCCGCTACCTCGAAGCGCTCTCCACCTACACGCGCCGCCGCATGACCCAGGCCGCGAAGGCGGACGTGGACGAGGTCCTCCACGTCCCGGCCGCCCTCGCGCTGCACCAGCGCCCCTCCGTGCCAGGCATCCGCTCCACCTTCGGCACCGGAACGGAACTGCTCAACTCCCTGCGCCTCCTTTTCTCGCGCTGCGGTTCGCACCGCTGCCCCAACGGCCACCTTTGCCCCCCGTCGATGGACGTCGCCGCCGAGCGCGAGATCGTGTGCCCGGAATGCGGCGCGAAGTTCTTCGGCCCCGGCGCCGAGGACCTCGCGTTCAATTCCGCCGGCGCCTGCCGCACGTGCGACGGCACGGGCGTCGTCCGCGCCGTGGACGAATCGACGCTCGTCCCCGACGATTCGCTCACGATCGACCAGGGCGCCGTCGCGCCCTGGCAGTCGCTCATCTGGTCGCTCATGAAGGACATCGCCCGCGACATGGGCGTCCGCACCGACGTGCCCTGGCGCGACCTCTCGGACCGCGAGCGCGAGATCGTCCTGCACGGCCCGCCCGACAAGCACCACATGGTCTACCAGATGAAGACCGGCGAGTCGGGCGAAATGGACTTCACGTTTTTCAACGCGGTCTACACCGTTGAAAACGCCCTGAAGAACGTCAAGGACGAAAAGGGAATGAAGCGCGTCGCGAAATTCCTGAAGGAGGGGGTCTGCCCCGACTGCGGCGGAACGAGGCTCTCCGAGAAGGCCCGCGCGCCGCGCCTCCGGGGACTCTCGCTCGCCGAAGCCGCCGCGATGACGCTCGACGAATCCGTCGCGTGGGTCGGCGGCGTCCCGGCCGCCCTCCCGGCGGAGCTCCGCCCCATGGCCCGCAGCATCTGCGAATCGTTTCTCGACACCGCCCGCCGCCTCCGCGAGCTCGGACTCGGCTACCTCGCCCTCGACCGCGCCTCGTCCACGCTTTCCACGGGCGAACGACAGCGCATGCAGCTCGCCCGCGCCGTCCGCAACCGCACCTCCGGCGTCCTCTACGTTCTCGACGAACCCTCGATCGGCCTCCACCCCGCCAACCTCGAAGGCCTCGTCGGCGTCATGCGCGACCTCGTGCGCGACGGCAACAGCGTCGTCCTCGTGGACCACGATCCGCAGGTTCTCCGCGCCGCCGACTGGATCGTCGAGCTCGGCCCCGGCGCCGGCGCCGCCGGCGGCCGGATCGTCGCGCAGGGGACGGTGCGGCAGATCGCGAAGAATCCGGATTCGCGCATCGGGCCGTTCCTGCGCGAACGGGCGAAGGTCCCGCGCCCTTCCGCGGATTCCTCCCCGGCGGTTCCGGATCCGGACCGGAACGGAAGCGGAGCCCCCTCCCGCTGGATCCGCCTCCGCACCGGCCCCGTCCACACCGTGGGCCCGCTCGACGTGCGGATTCCGCGCGGCCGGCTCGTCGGCGTGACCGGCGTTTCCGGGTCCGGAAAGACGACGCTCGTGCTCGAAAGCCTCGTCCCCGCGCTCCAGGCCGCGGCGGCCGGCGCTCCCCTGCCCGCCCACGTGCTTTCCGTCGACGCCCCCGGCATCGCCCGCGCGCAGCTCATCGACGCCACGCCGATCGGCATCAACGTCCGCTCCACCGTCGCCACCTACGCCGACGTCCACGACGAACTCCGCAAGGCCTACGCCCGCACCCCGGAAGCGAAGGCGCGCGGCCTCAAGGCCGGCGACTTCTCCTATAACACCGGCTCCCTCCGCTGCCCCACGTGCGACGGCACGGGCTCCGTCTCCCTCGACGTGCAGTTCCTCCCCGACGTCGACGTCCCCTGCCCCGACTGCCGCGGCTCGCGCTACGGGAAGGAGGCCTCAGCGGTCGTGCGCGTCCCCAAGGCCGCCAAAGGCGCCGCCGCCCCCGCCGCGCTCTCCCTCCCGGCCCTGATGTCGCTCTCCGTCGACGAGGCGCTCGAAGCCTGCGCCGACCTCCCCCTCGTGCGCTCCCGGCTCCAGACCCTCCACGACCTCGGCCTCGGCTACCTCGGTCTCGGCGAGCAGACGCCCGGCCTCTCCGGCGGCGAAGCGCAGCGCCTCAAACTCGCGAGCGAAATGGGCCGCGGGCAAAGCGATGCGGTCTTCGTCTTCGACGAACCGACGATCGGCCTGCACCCCCTCGACGTCCAGACGCTCCTCGGCGTCTTCCGCCGCCTCGTCGCAGCCGGCGCCACGGTCGTCGTCATCGAACACGACCTCGACCTCATCCGCGCCTGCGACTGGATTCTCGACATGGGCCCCGGCGGCGGCGCGTCGGGCGGCCGCCTCGTCGCCGCCGGCACCCCGGCCCAAATCGCCGCCTGCCCCGGCTCCGTCACCGGCCGCTACCTGTAAGTCCAGCCGCTCCTCCGACGCGCGGATCCGGCAAGGGGAGAGGCGGTCTCCAGACCGCCGTTCCGCCGGCGCGCGGATCAGGCGCGGTCGGTCAGACTGGCCAGGATGTCGATGAGCGTCTGGTCGAGGGAAATCGACGGCACCCAGCCCGTGTCGCGGCGGAGCGCGTCGGTGCAAAGCGCCGTGCAGCGGTCCGTGGGGCGCCAGAAGGCGTCGTCGCGGACGGGCTTCACGTCGACGCCGCAGATGCGGCGGAGGCGCTCGAACAGCTCGCCGATCGTGACGACCGTTCCCGAGGAGACGTTGTACACGGCACCGGAGCGGCCCTTTTCAAGCATGAGGCGGTAGGCGCGCACGACGTCGCGCACGTCGGAAAAATCACGGACCGAATCGAGGTTGCCGACGCGGATCGGGCCGGAGGACTTGCCGGTCGCGACGTCGAGAAGCTGCCTGGCGAAGGAAATCGCGACGAACTTCGGCGACTGCCCGGGCCCGGTGTGGTTGCCCGGACGGGCGATCACGGCGTCGAGCCCGCGGGAGGCGTGGCAACCGCGGACGAACGCCTCGTCGGCCACCTTCGACACCGCGTAGAGGGAAATCGGCATGAGCGGCGACTCCTCGGTGTAGAGCACGTCCCCGCCCTCCTTCGCGGCGGTGCCGTAGACCTGGGCCGACGAAACGAAAAGCATCCGCGCCTTCGGACATTCGGAAAGAATCGCCTCGGCAACGTTCACGACGCCGCCGATGTTGACCGCCCAGAGAAGCCCGGGATCGCTCGCGGCGTCGGGAACGAAGGAAACGGCGGCGAGATGCACCACGGCGTCGGGCGCGAAACGCGCCACGGCCGAACGGACCGCCGCGGCGTCGCGCAAATCGACGCGCTCGTAATCCGGCAGGTCCGCGGCCGCTTCCGGCGGCACGGCGTCGATGCACGCCACGCCGTGGCCCGCGCCGGCCAGTTCTCGAACGAGGTGCCGCCCGACGAATCCGGCCGCACCCGTCACGAGCACGCGCCCGAACTTCCTGCCGCCGCACGGGACTTCCGCCGCCGGGCCGCCGGCCGGCCTTTCGAAACCGTCCGGACGGGCGGGACCGCCCGGGTTT
>CAMNCG010000120.1 GCA_946534105.1 uncultured Verrucomicrobiota bacterium | reverse complement strand
GAAACGCAGGCGTCGGCCTCCGCGTAGCGCCGGGCCATGTCGCTCTCGAACCCGACGACTTCGATCCCGACGCCGCGCTCCGCCGCGCCGGAGGCCGCCCACAGCGCGCGGGCTTCCTCTTCGCCGGCGCGCCCCGCGAGGTGGACGATCCTCACGTGGCGGCGGGCGAGGCCGGCTGGGTCCGTCCGGGCGGCGAGGCCGAACGCCTCCGCGACGAGCTTGTTCAGGCTTTTTGCTCCCTGGCTGCCGCCCATGACGAGCAGGCGAAACGCGCCGTCCGACGGCGCGGAGCCGCCGACGCCGCGCGCGAATTCGGACCGCAGCGGCAAACCGGTTTTCACGAGCCGGGTTCCCGGAGCGAAGCGCTTCTCCATTCCGGGAAAGCAGACGCACACGGCGCGCGCGAAACGCGCGAGCCGCGCCACGGCCTTGCCGGGCACGGCGTTCGCCTCGTGCAGGACCACCGGGATCCCGAGCGAACGCGCGGCGAGGACCGGCGGAAGGCTCGTGTACGAGCCCATCGCGAGCAGGGCGTCGGCGCGGAAGGCGCGCAGCGCGCGGCGCGCGGGAAGCGAGGCGCCGGCCCACGCGAAAACCGAAAGCGGGCGGCGCGCGGAGGGGCGCGGGATGCGCACCGGAAGCACGGCCGCGCCGCGCGGCAGGCCGCCGCCGGTGCGTTCGGACTCGACGGAGCGGCCGGACAGCACGACGCCGACCTCGTGCCCGCGGGCGAGGAGTTCGGCCGCGACCGCGAGCCCGGGGTACATGTGCCCGCCGGTGCCGCCACAGGAAACAGCGATCTTCATGGCCCCGATCATACCAGAACGGAGGCCGGGCGGAACGGAAAAAAACGGCGCGGCCGCGGGGCCGCGCCGTTTTCCGGGGGAACCGTCCGCCCCTTACTTGGTTTCGGAGCCGGAATCGGCTTCCGGGGACCATTCCTCGCCGCCGGCGGCGAAGGCCTGGTCGAACGCGGAGGCGAGGCCGACGATGTTCTGGCCGACCTTGAGGGAGCCGGCGGCTTCCTTGGCCGCATACTCCTCTGGGACCTTGAAGTCCTCGTTGTCGCCCTCGTTGGCCTCGCGCAGCGAGAGGCCGATGCGGCGCTCATCGCGGTCGATGCGGACGATGCGGGCTTCGACCTCCTGGCCGATCTTGAGGGCGTCCTTGACGCGCTCGACGTGTTCGTCGCTGATCTGGGAGATGTGGACGAGGCCGTCCACGCCGCCCGCGAGCTCGACGAAGGCGCCGAAGGATGCGATCTTCGAGACGGTGCCCTTGACCTTCTGGCCGACCTGGAACGTGGAGGCGATGGAGTTCCACGGATCCTCCTGGGCCTGCTTGAGGCCGAGGGAGATGCGCTGGTTCTCGGAATCGACTTCGAGGACGACCGCCTCGACCTCCTGCCCCTTCTGGAGAAGCTCGGTCGGGTGGTTGATCTTGCGCGTCCAGCTCATGTCGGAGACGTGGATCATGCCGTCGATGCCGTCCTCGAGCTGGACGAAGGCGCCGTAGGAGGTGAAGTTGCGGATCTTGCCCTTCACGCGAGTGCCGACCGGGTAGCGCTCGGCGACGCTGTCCCACGGGTTCTCCTCCGTCTGGCGGATGCCGAGGGCGATCTTCTGCGTCTCCTTGTCGACCGAGAGGACCACGACGTCCACCTCGTCGCCGATCTTGAGCATGTCGGAAGCGCGCGCGACGTGGCGCGTCCAGGAGAATTCCGACACGTGCACGAGGCCCTCGATGCCGGGCTCGAGCTCGACAAACGCGCCGTAGGCGACGAGGTTGACGACCTTGCCGCGGAGGCGGGAGTTGACCGGGTACTTGGCGTCGATCGTGTCCCAGGGGTTGGGCTGGGCCTGCTTGAGGCCGAGGGAGACGCGGCCGCGCTCGCGGTCGACGTCGAGGACGACGACCTCGATCTCCTGCCCCTGCTGCACGACATCCGTCGGGTGGCGGACGCGGCCCCAGGAGAGGTCCGTGATGTGGAGGAGGCCGTCGATGCCGTCGAGGTCCACGAACACGCCGAAGTCGGTGATGTTCTTGACCTTGCCGGTGCGGCGCTCGCCGACCTTGAGCGTGTCGAGCAGCTCGCGGCGCTTGACGGCCAGCTGCTCTTCGAGCAGTTCGCGGCGGGAGACGATGATGTTGTGGCGCTCGGGGACGATCTTGATGAGCTTGAAGTCGAGCGTCTGGCCGATGTAGGCGTCGGGATCGTGCACGGGCGTGACGTCGATCTGCGAGCCGGGGAGGAACGCCTTGACGCCGTCCACGTCCACGGTCATGCCGCCGCGGACCTTCGCTTCGACCGTGCCCTTGACGACCGAGCCTTCCTGGTAGCGCTGGTAGACGGCTTCCCACTTGATCTTCTCGTCCGCGAGCTTCTTGGAGAGGACGACCATGCCCTCGTCGTTTTCGCTCTGGATGACGAGGACGTCGAGTTCGTCGCCGGTCTTGACCTGCGAGATGTCGGCGAATTCGTTCGCCGGGATGACGCCTTCGGACTTGCCGCCGACGTCGACGAGGACTTCGTTCTCCCGCACCACGAGAACCATGCCCTTGACGATGCGGTTCTCCTGCGCCTGGCCGAGCGACTCGTCGAGGAGTTCGTCCATGGCCTTGAGCTTGGCGGGGTCTTTCTTGGATTTGCTGGTCAGCATTGCTTGCCGTGTCCGGCGCTTCGGGTTGGGTTTGAAGAAGGCGGCTTCCGGTTGCGGCGGCACCCGCCGCCGCGGCCGCATGGCATCCCGTGCGCCGGACGGAACGGGACGCGGGGGGCGGAGTATACAACAAGCCGCGCCGCCGGACAACCCCCGTTGTGCTAGAATTCCGGGCCTTGCCATGCAAAGGTTCGCAACCTACGCCTTTTTCGCGGCGGCGGCCGTCGCCGCGGTCGTCTGGATCTTCGCCCCCGCGCCCGTTTCCACGGGCGCGGGGGGGGCGGAAGGCGTCGCCACGTTCGCCACGTGGAACATGGAGTGGTTCCCGTCGGGGTGGCCGGAGCCGCGCCCGGAAGGGGACGAGCGCAAGCGCATCCGCGACGCCGCCGCGGCGCTTCGCGCGCGCGGGGTGCCGGACGTGCTCCTCGTGCAGGAGGTCCGCGACGAAGCGACGTGCCGCGCCTTCGAGCGGGCGCTCGGCCCGGACGCGCCCCGCCTCGCCGTTTGTTCCGATTTCTGGTTTTCGCCGACGAACCGGAGCCTCCAGCAGGTGGCGGTGTTTTCGCGCTTCCCGGTCCTCGCCGCCGGGTCCGAGAGCTGGGTCGCGTCCGATTTCGTCTTTCCGCCGCGCGGCTTCGCGTGGGCGATCCTCGACGTGCGCGGCGAAAAGGTCGCGGTGTTCGACGTCCACCTCAAGAGCAACTACGTGCCGGAAGGGAAGGACGAGGCGCGCGCGGCGGTCATGAACCGCCTCAAGCGCGAACTCGCCGCCCGGCAGCTCGTCTCCCGCGCGGCGGCCATCGCCGCCACGAACGGCTGGAACGTCGGGCGCCTCCTCGTCGCCGGCGACTTCAACACCGCCGCGGAGGATCCGCGCTTCGCGGGCGAGAAGACGATGCGGATCGTGCGGGACGCCGGGTTTCGCGACGCGTTCGAGGGCGTTCCGGAGGCGGAGCGCCCGACTCTCCCGGCGAGCGACCTCTACCCGGCCGCGACGTTCGACCACATCTGCGCCAAGGGGTTCGGCGCGCCGTTTTCGCGGCGCGTCGCCGCCGTGGCGCGCACTTCGGACCACGCGCCCGTCTACGCCGCGTGGATCGTTCCGGAACCCGAAAGGACAGACACGCCATGAAATGGACAGTCCGCAAATTCCGCGCCGCCAAGGGCGGCGAACCCATGGGCCTCGTGACGGCCTACGATTTCCTCACCGCGCGCATGGCCGCGCGCGCCGGGGTGCCGCTCGTGCTCGTCGGCGACTCGCTCGCCACGACCGCGCTCGGGCACGCGACGACGCTACCGGCGACGATGGACGCCATGATCCACCACGCCGAGGCGGTCCGCCGCGGTGCGCCGGACGCGGTGGTGGTCGGCGACATGCCGTTCCTCTCCTACGCGACGGTCCCGGACGCCCTCCGCAACGCCGGACGCTTCCTGCGCGAAGCCGGTTGCGACGCGGTGAAGCTCGAGGGCGGCGTCTCGAAGGCCGGGACGATCCGCGCGCTTGTCGAGGAGGGCATTCCGGTGCAGGCCCACATCGGGCTGCAGCCGCAGTCCGTCAAGAGCACCGGCTATGCCGTGCGCGGGCGCACGCCCGAGGACGCCGCCGCGCTGGAGGCGGACATCGACGCCGTGACGGCCGCCGGCGCGTTTTCGGTGGTGCTGGAGTGCGTCGTGCCCGAGCTCGCGGCCGCCCTCACGAAGCGCGTCGACGTCCCGACGATCGGCGTCGGTTCCGGCCCGGACTGCGACGCGCAGTACCTCGTCCTCGCGGACCTCCTCGGCCTCGGCGACGGACCCGTGCCGAAGTTCGCCAAGCAATACGCGCGCCTCGCCGACGAGGCGGCCGCCGCGATTTCCGCGTACCGCGCCGAAGTCGCCTCCCGCGCCTATCCGGACGCGTCGTTCACGTACTAGCGCGCATCGGCCGCGCCCCGCCACCGCACGTGATTTCCGACGCGACAATCGAAGACGTCCGGGAACGGACCGACATCGTGCAGGTGATCGGCGACCGCCTGCCGCTCAAGCGGGCGAGCGGCGGGTTCGTGGCGTGCTGCCCGTTCCACCACGAGAAGACGCCGAGCTTCCACGTGAGCCCGCGCCGCCAGCGCTTCCACTGCTTCGGCTGCGGCGAGGACGGGGACGTCTTCAAGTTCCTGATGAAGCACGACGGCATGGCGTTCCTCGATTCGGTGAAGTACCTCGCCGAAAAGTGCGGCGTCGAAATCGTCGAGAGCGCCCCCGACCCGGGCGCCGCGCGCGCGAAGCGCCTCCTCCTGGCGAACGCCGAGGCCGCCGCGTTCTTCCGCCGGTGCCTGCTCCGGATGCCGGAGGCGAAGGTCGCTCGCGCGTACCTCGAAAAACGCGGCCTTTCCGGCGAAACGGCCGAGAAGTTCGGCCTCGGCTACGACCCGGACCGCCCCGGCACGCTCGACGCCTTCGCGCGCGCCAACCGCTTCACGCAGGCCGAAATGGTCGCGGCCGGCCTCGGCACGCTGCCGGAGGGCGTCGCGCCGGGGACGCCGGGCGCGATCCTGCGCGATCGCTTCCGCGGGCGCCTCATGTTCCCGATCCGCGACCACGGCGGACGCGTCGTGGCGTTCAGCGCGCGCGTCCTCGATTCGTCGAAAAGCCGCGCCAAGTACGTCAACAGCCCCGAAACGGACGTCTTCAAGAAGTCCCGCGTGCTCTACGCGCTCGACCAGGCGCAGCGCGCGATCGCGGCGTCGAAGCACCGCGAGGCGATTCTCTGCGAGGGGCAGATCGACGTCATCCGCTGCCACGCCTGCGGCTTTCCGCGCGCGGTGGCGTCCGAGGGCACGGCTTTCACGGCCGAGCACGCGGCGCTGCTGCACCGCTACGCGGACAGCGCCATTCTCCTGTTCGACGGCGACAACGCCGGGCGCAAGGCCGCGGTCCGCACCGCCGGCATCCTGCTCGCCGAGGGCATCCCGGCGCGCGTCGCGTCGCTCCCCCAGGGCGAGGACCCCGATTCGTTCCTGCTCGCGAACCCGCCGGAAGCCTTCCAGAAGGTGCTCGACGGCGCATCCGGCATCGTCGCGTTCCACGTCGCGTACCTGAAGGCCCAGGAGAGCGACCCGGACGGCCCGGACGCCGCCGGCCGCATCGTCGACGGCGTGCTCGAAACCGTCGCCGCGTGCTCGAATTCCGTGCACAAGGCGCGCATGGTCCAGGAGGTCGCGAGGGAGCTCGACCTGCCGGAATCCGTCGTCCGGGACCGCCTCGCCGGCGTCGAGGAGACCATCCGCCGCCGAAGCGAAATGTCCGACCGCCGCGCCGCGTTCGTGGAAGCGCGGGAAGCGGAGCGGAGCGCCGCCGCCGCGCCTCCGGGGGGAGGCGGCGCGCTCCGGACCGCCGCTTCTTCCGGTCCGGCGCCGGACGCCATCGACGTGGCGGTGTGCGAATTCATGCTCTTCCATGGCGAAGAGGAGCCCGGGACGCTCCACGCCTTCGCGAAGCTCATGCCGGCGACCCTTTTTCCGTGCACGCTCGTGCGGCGGCTCGTCGAGGCGTTTTACGCTTCGGTCGGCGCATCGACCGATCCCGTGGCGGACCTCCAGCGCGCCGACGCCGCGGTCGCGGACTTCGTCGCGCGCGTTTCCGCGAGCCACGACCGCGTGGGCTCGAGCGAGAGCTTCCGTCCTGCGGACGTCGCGCGCGAGCTCGTCCTCGCCGTCTGGCGCCGCCACGTGAAGTCGCGCATGGCCGCGACGTCCGGCGACGTTTCGCCGGAAGCCATGCGCAAGCGCATGGCCGACCGCAAGGCGCTCTTCGCGCTCGAAACGTGGGAGACGGGCGAAGCGCTCGTACGCGATCTCGCCGGCGTGCCGCCATCCGACTCCCCCGCGCCGGCCCCGCCCGCGGCGCCGGCGTTTCCGGATGGCGGTCCCGCGCCCGAAGCGCCGGAAGCGCCGGAAGCGCCCGGCGCCGGGCTCGGAGGCCCGTCCGCGAATCCCTTCGGGGCCGCTCCCGGGCCCGCTCCGGCACCCGCTCCCGGGCCGTCCGCTCCGGCACCGGACGACGATCCCTTCTTCCCCGAGGACATTCCCGATGAATTCTAAGGAACCGATCCTTCTCACGAGCCCCTCCAATCCGCGCCTCAAGCAGATCGCGAAGCTGCGCCAGCGTTCGCACCGCGACGACGAGGGCGCCCTGCTCGTCGAGGGCTATCGCGAGCTCAAGCGCGCGATCGACAACGGCTGGAAGCCGCATACGCTCGTCACGTGTCCGGAGCTGTGGCTCGGCAAGCACGAGCCGGCGCTCGTCGGACGCTGCACGGCGGCGGGGGCGACGCACCTGCAGGTCGTCCCGGCCGCGTTCGCCAAGATTTCCGCGCGGGACCGTCCCGACGGCCTCATCGCCGTCGGCCCGCAGCTGCGGCGGACCCTTTCTTCGCTCGACCTGCCCCCGGACGCCCTCGTCGTCGTGGCCGAGTCGATCGAAAAGCCCGGCAATCTCGGCACGATCCTGCGCTCGGCGGACGCCGCCGGCGCCGCCGCGGTGATCGTCTGCGACCGGTGCACCGACGTGCAGAACCCGAACGTCGTGCGCGCCTCCGTCGGCACGCTGTTTTCGCTTCCCGTGGTCGAGACCTCGACCGCCGAAGCGCTCGCCTTCCTCCACGAACGCGGCTTCCGCATCCTCGCCTCGACGCCGCACGCCGAGGCGTTCTACACCGATTTCGACCTCACCGGACCCACCGCGGTCGTCGTGGGGGCGGAGCAGGTCGGGCTCAAGGACGCCTGGCTGGAGTCGCCGGACTGCACGGCGGTCCGCATCCCGATGCTCGGGCAGTGCGACTCGCTCAACGTCGCGTCCGCCACGACGATCCTGCTCTACGAGGTCGTCCGCCAGCGCGTCGCCAAGGACCGCTCGATCGTCCCGCCCCCGGCGCCGCACGAGCGCGGCGGCGACGATCCGCACGTGGACGCCCAGCACGAGGCCGTCCACCACCTCGACGAGGCCCGCCGCCGCGTCTAGCGCGGCAGGGCGGAAGCGAGGGCCGCGGGAAAGGCCGCGCCGAGCGCCGCGCCGGCCACGACGAGCGCCATGACGCCGAGCTTTTTGCGCCGCAGCGCGGCGAAGGCGAAGACGGCGACGGCGAAGCTCGCCGGGCGCGCCCGCAGCGGCGAAACCGGCAGGAACGACATTTTCGAAAAGATCCACACCGCCGCGGCGACGAGGCACACGGTCATCGGCGCCACGCCGGAGAGCAGACCGCGCACGAACGCGCTCCTGCGCCACTTGTCGAGCGAGCGCAGCGCGACGGTGAGAAGGAAGAACGACGGCGAGAGAAGTCCCGCCGTCGCGATCGCGCCGCCAAGCGGTCCCCCAAGCCGGTAGCCGAAAAACGTCGCGGCGTTCACCGAAATCGGCCCCGGCGTCGCCTGCGTGATCGCGAGGAAGTTGCCGAACTCCTCGGGCGCGAGCTGCAGAAGCGGCGCGTCCGGCCCCACGAAGTCCGCGAGATACACCGGCACGAGCACGTAGCCGCCCCCGAAGCACAGCAGCCCGAACTTCGCGAACAGGAGGAAGATCGACGGCCGCACCGCGCAAACCGCCGCCGCCGCGACGGCCGGCCACCCCAGCCCCCTCAGCACCTTTTCGCCGCCGTTCGTCTTCGTTCCGCCGCCTTCTTCCCCGCGCCTTTCCGGCGCCGTCGCGGCGGTCCCTTCCGTCCCTTTCGTCCCTTCGGTCCCTTTCGCTCCTTCACCGCCGCCTTCGCCGCCGCCCAGCGCTTCCCTCGCGATGCCGAAGGCCATTCCGCCGAGGAGGATCCACGCCGGCGGCGCGCCGAAGCCGAGCGTGAGCGCGAGACCGGCGGCGAGCGCGACCGGCGGGTACGCGCCGTGTCCCCGCATGATGCGAGGCCACGAGGCGACGAGCATGGCGCCGCAAATGCCGGCGAGCGCGCTGCGGAGCCCGAGAAACGCCCCCTGGAGGCGCGCGGATTCCATCGGCAGCGCGTCGTATCCGGCCGCGACGGCGAGGATGACGCACAGCGACGGCAACGCCACGGCGACGAGCGAAACGGCCGATCCGGCGAGCCCGGCCGCCTTGCGCCCCACGTAGATGGCCGTGTTTCCGGCGATGAGTCCGGGCACCATCTGGAAGACGGGGAGGGCGTCCACGAGTTCGCCCTCGCGCAGCCACTTGAGACGGCGCGTGAAGACGTCGTCGGCCGCGGCGAGGATCGCGTATCCGCCGCCCAGCACGAACGCGGCGATGCGGAAGAATTCCCAGAACAGGCGGAGGAGAATCCGGGCGCGCGGCCCGGTCGGGAGGGACGGTTCGTTCAAGGTTTCGGGGCGGCGGGACCGCCGTAGGCGGGAGAAGAGAACGGCGGCGTTTCGGTGCGCCCTTCTCGCCAGTCGCGGACGGCGGCGAGGCGCGCCTTGAGCCGGGCTTCGGCGCCGAGGCCGGCCGGTTCGTAGTAGCGCCGTCCGGCGAGGGATTCCGGGAGGCAGGACATGCGGGCGATCTTTTCGTCCGTGTCGTGCGCGTAGGCGTAGCCTTTGCCGTAGTCGAGGTTTTTCATGAGGCGCGTCGGCGCGTTGCGGATGTGAAGCGGCACCGGTTCGGCCATGCGCTCCTGCGCGTCGCGCGCCGCGGCCAGGTAGGCCGTTTCCATCGCGTTCGACTTCGGGGCGAGCGAAAGGTAGACCACCGCCTGCGTCAGCGCGACGTTGCACTCCGGCATGCCGAGCTTGTGGCAGGCGTCCCACGCCGCGTTGGCGAGCAGGAGCCCGTTCGGGTCGGCGAGCCCCACGTCCTCGCTCGCGAAGCGCAGGACCCGACGCGCCACGTAGAGCGGATCTTCGCCCGCTTCCAGCATCCGCGCGAGCCAGTACACCGCCGCGTCCGGATCGGAGTTGCGCATCGACTTGTGGAGCGCGGAAATGACGTTGTAGTGCTCTTCGCCGTCCTTGTCGTAGAGCAGCGCCTTGCGGCTCGTGCAGAGCGCCAGCACCTCCTCGGTCACCGTCGGCACGCCGTCCACGCTGCCGGCGTTGGCGACGCAGGCCTCCAGCGTGCCGAGCGCCTTGCGCGCGTCGCCGTTCGCGAAGACCGCGATCTTGCGCAGGACGGGGTCCGGCACGACGAGCGGCCGCCCGCCGTAGCCGCGCGGATCGTCGAGGGCACGCCGCAGGAGGCCCGCGAGGTCGTCCTCCCCGAGGGCGTTCAGGACGAACACGCGGCAGCGCGAAAGGAGCGCGGAATTGACCTCGAACGACGGATTTTCCGTCGTCGCCCCGACGAGGGTGATGCTGCCCTGCTCGACGAACGGAAGGAAGGCGTCCTGCTGGGCCTTGTTGAAGCGGTGGATTTCGTCCACGAAGAGCACGGTGCGCACCCCGAGCCGCCGCGCCTCCTCGGCGCGCGCCATGATCGCCTTGATTTCCCGGATGCCGCTCGTCACGGCGCTGAACGGGACGAACTCCGCCTTCGTCGCGTTGGCGACGACGTTGGCGAGCGTGGTCTTGCCGACACCCGGCGGCCCCCACAGGATCATCGACGGAATGTCGTCGCGCTCGATCGCGGCCCGCAGCGGCATGCCCGGGCCGACGAGATGCTTCTGCCCGCAGTATTCGTCGAGGTTGCGCGGCCGCATCCGGCTCGCGAGCGGGGCGGATGCGGCGAAAGGCGCGGCTTCGCCGCCGCGGCCGCTCCGCTCCCCGTTTCCGGCGGACTCCGTCTCCTCCAGAAGCGTCGCCTGGCGCAGGGCGGCCATCAGAACGCGACCCTGCAGAGCGGAAGGAACGGGACGTCCGACGCGTCGCAGTGGTTGAGAAGCCCGATCTGGACGCCGCGCAGACGGCGCGCCTGGTTGTAGAGGCCGATTTGGACGCCGCGCACGTCGGCGGCGAGATTGACGAGCGAAACCTGGCCGCCGTCGATTTCGTCGGCCGCGTTCACGAGCGGCGCGACCTGCCAGCCGCGCATCCGGGCGTGGTGTTCGACCGAGCCGAGCGGGACGGCGCTGTTGGCGAGAAGGGCGAGCTGGAGTCCGGAGAACGAATCCGCGCCGCCGTTGAGCGCTCCGAACTGCACGCCGCGGAACGATCCGCCCCGAAGGTTCACCGCTGCGGCCTGGACACCGGCAAAGTCCTCGAACGAGTTGCAGATGGCGGCGATCTGGGCGAAGCCGCCCTCTCCGTCGCGGTTGAATCCGAAGGCGAACTGCACTCCGTCGAAGGCGTCGGCCCAGTTGGCGAGGAGCGCCAGCTGCACGCCGGCGGATCTGGATTCCGGGATCGTGCCGGCGACGTTTGCGAGAACGCCGATCTGGACGCCCCGCGCCGGGCCGTCGACCACGTTCAGGCCGGAAAACTGAACACCCGAAAACGATCCGCGCGCGCGACCGTGAAAAAGGGACAGGTCGGCGCCGGACACGTTGTGGTGGCGCGAAACGAGCCCGAGTCTCAGGAGCGAGACGTCCGTCCCGTCGCCGCCGAGCTGGAGCGGCGGG
>CAMNCG010000119.1 GCA_946534105.1 uncultured Verrucomicrobiota bacterium | reverse complement strand
AACGCAAAGGACGCAATCGCGCGGGCCGATGTGTCATCGAACGCCGCTGCGCGGCCATGACACAATCGGCCCGCTTTTTTGTCGGTCCAAAAGCAGTGGACTGAAAATGGCGGCTTGTGGCATAGCCGCCAACGGAGGCGTCCGATGCCACAGCCGCAATTGTCCTAGCGCTCTTTGCGTTCCGCTGCATGGACAGTCTTTGGTCGCGCCCATCATGCCGGCTGGCACAGATCGAGCAGGTCGGAGAGGCGGGCGGTGGCGAGGCATTCCACGGTGTCGGCGGCGCCGTAGTAGATCTTGACCGTCCCGTCGGGTTCGGGGATCATGCTGCCGGGGAAGATGACGCTGCCGCGGAAGCCCTCCAGCTCGTAGGGCGCCTCCGGCTCCAGCAGCGCCTCGGCGTGCATGCCGACGATCTTCAAGGGGTCGTCAAGGTCGAGCAGCATGAGCCCCATGCCGTATTTGCTGTGCCACTCCTTGTAGGGCGTCTCCCACGAGTAGAGGGGCTTCTCCACCTCCGTCACGGTGTGGAAGAGCGTGAGCCAGCCCCTTTCCGTGCGCACGGGCGGCGCGCCCGGCCCGATCTTGCTGTTGCAGAAGGAGAGCGTCCTGCGGTCCAGAAGACGCTTGTGGTCGCCCCAGAACCGCAAGTCCGGCGACTTGGAGATCCAGATGTCGCCGGCATCCCCCGCGAAGGGCCGCTCCAGACGGTAGTAGAAGCCGCCGATCCGTTCGGGGAAGAGCAGGACGTTGCGGTTGTTCGGAAGCGTCGCCGTCACGGGCTCCAGCGTCCTGAAGTCGCGGGTTTTCACCAGTCCGCAGCGATTGTCGCCGGCGCAGGTGTTCACCGCGAAGGTGAAGTAGATTTCGTCGTCGATCACCGTCATGCGCGGGTCGTAGGCGTGGGCGACCTTTTCGCCCATGATTTCCGATGCAAGCCCCGCCTCCAGGATCGGGCGCGGCTCCGGCTTCCAGCGGACGCCGTCATCGCTGAAGGCGAGGCCGATGCGGCACGAGGGCGCGTGGAGTTCGCCCTTGCCGGCAGCCCAGTCGTCGAACATCTCCTTCGTGTAGTTGTAGTCGTCGCGAAAGAGCATGACGTAGCGGCCGCGGTGCTTCACGACCCCGGCGTTGAAGACGAGATTCGCCTCGTAGGGGATGTCCTTCGCGGACAGGATCGGATTGCCGGGATGGCGCGTGAGCGGGGAGTTTTTCATGGTGCGGAGGTTCCTTCCACGTTGTTTTCGGGAACGATGCGAAACAGCCGGGCGTCGCCGGCCTTGAGAGAAACCGGGAGAACCGGTCCTTGGCCGACCTTTTCGCCAGTCATGGCGTCAACGATGTCGCCCGCTTCGCCGAAATCTATCGTCACGTCCCCGTCCTCCAGCGCATTCACCGACACGAATCCGGCGTCGGCATGCACGGCGGCATTTCCGCTCTTGAGATAGAGATGCACGCCGGCAGCCTCTGCGGCGCGGCGTATGATGCCCGCCGTCAGTTCGGGCGTTGCGCAGAAGACATCCATGCCCGCGCCGGACGGACGCGCGACGACGGACGGCGAACCATCGGGGAATCGGGCCCAGACTTCGCCCCCTTCCTCTTCCGGCGAAAACAGGGGACGGATCGGGTCGTCGGGCTTGTCGATGCGCCTCACGCCGAAGCCCGTCGCTTCCTCGATGCCGCGCTCGTCCGCGCCGCGTTCCGAAAGATAGCCGGGCGCGTAGCACCAGACGCGGACGCGCTCCGGGTGTTCGCGCCGGTCTTCCGCAATCGCCGCGCGGTCGGCGTCCGTCAGGTAGTTCGCCGAAAGGAATATCTGGACTTTTGCCTCTGGAGGATTCGCCACGACATCCTCCAGGAGATACTGCCCGTATTTCACGCCCGCCTTGTCGAACTCGGCGCGCGAGGCGTAGATGAGCGGACGGGTCGCGGCGCGCGACTCCGCCGAAAAATGGAGCTGGATCCGTTCGCCGACAATGGCAGCCATGTCGGGCGTGTAGGGGCGCGGGCGCGCCAGGAGCGCAAGTTCGGACGGCCAGAGCCGTCGCTGGACTTCCCACAGCGCGGGGTCGTCGTGCCATCCGTGCTGGTACAAATCCATCCACCAGCTGCCAAGGCCGCGAATCGCCTCCTGCGCCGTGTTGCGTAGCATGACCTTGCTCATGTTCTCGCAGGTTGTGAGCGTCCCCTCGTGGTTGACGGGGATGTGGCGGCGCGGATCGAGGTGGGTGCGCGTGTCATCTTCGTTGAGCCAGAGGATGCCGTGGCGGGCAATCGTCTCGGCTGCGCTCATCACGGGGGCGAAGCCGTCGGGATAGCGGCGGTTGAAGTATCCGATCGGGCCGCAGAGGATGTCGATCGCGCCCGACGTCCCGGCTCCTGTCGCCGTCCGCTACGCCCACCGCGCCAACCCGATGGGCGACTGCAACCTCTACAACCGCGAAGGCCTCCCCGCATCGCCCTTCCGCACCGACGACTGGTAGCGCCGCTCGCCGGCCCGCGCCGTCCTCGTCGCGCTGGCGCTCTGCGGGCTCACGGCGCTCGGCGCGGCGGTGTGGAGCCTCACGGAAGCGGCGCGCTCTCCGAGCGCGCCGCTTCCGCCTCCGCCGATGACGCAACGCTGATCGATTCCGTTGCGCAGGGGAGGCGTAAGCATGCGTTTCGTGGATTATCGTGCTTGCGCGCGGAGCGCGCCGCCGGAGCCTTGCCGCTTACAAATTCCGAGAAAACGGGGTCCTGATCTCGAACTTCCCGGAACCCACGCGCCAGGCCGGGCGGCGGCCAAATGTTGCGGGGATTGCACCTTCTCCGCCGATGGGGATTGCGCCGGAGGCGGCGGGCGGAGGGACGAGCGTCGCGGTCGTGTTGGGTGGGACTTCGACGGTCCACTCGAATGCGCCGCCCTCGATTCGCCACTCGCTGCGGATCGTGCCGTAGGGGCATTCGTGCGAGCACCGGACCCAGTCGAGTCCGGCGGTGTCGGGCGCGAGGAGAATGCGCCGGAAGCCGACGGCGCCGCCGCTTTCATCGAGCCGGATGCCGCCTGGGTACTGGAAGAGCCAGGCGGACACGTCGCCGAACATGACGTGGTTCTGCGAGGTCGGGTCCTTCCAGCTTTCCCACGCGGTCGTCGCGCCATGCGCGAGCCAGTCGCCAAAGCTCGGATAGGCGGTCTGCTTCAGGATGTCAATGGCAAGGTCCCCTCGCCCCGTTTCGCTCAGCGCCCGGAAAAGCCACTTGACGCCCTGGATTCCGCACTTGACCGTGCGACCTGTCGCTTCAACGGCTTCGGCGAGCTTGCGTCCGGCGGCGGGGCGCAGTTCCGGCGAGACGAGTCCGCCCGCGATTGCCGCCGCCTGGGCGCACTGCGTCCCGTTCGCCCAGGATCCGTCCGGCTTCTCGAAGGCGCGGCGCGCGGCGTCGCGGGCCTTGTCGGCCATCGCCGCGAAGGAGGCCGCGTCTTCGGCGCATCCAAGGAGGCGCGCCTCCGCGGCGGCGATGCGAAGGGCTTCATGCCACCAGGCCGTCGAGGTGAGTGCGCGCGGCGTGTAGCGCGACCATGTGTCGTCCGGCATCGGCGCGCACCAGTCCCCTAGGCCGTAGTCGGCAAGCCCGTTTTGATCGAGGCGCTTTTCGCCCCATTCGATGTAGCGCTTCAGCGCCGAGTAGGTCTCTTCGAGAATGCGCCGATCACCCCGATAGCGCCAGAGCGTCCACGGCACGACGGCGACGGCGGCGTCCCAGGCCGGCCCGGCGCCTTCGGCCCCCCAACCGGAAAACGGGACGAGCCGCGGGATTCCGCCGTCGGGCCGCTGGGCGTCGAGAATGTCGCGGCACCACTTCTCGTAGCCCGCCGTGTTCTCGAAGCAATACTGACCCATCTCGGCGGCGAGATGGGCGTCGCCCGTCCAGCCGTTCTTCTCGCGTTGCGGGCAGTCCGTGGGAACGCCGTCCGTGAAGTTGCACAGGTAGGCCCGCACGAAGAGCCGGTGGATGCGGTTCACAAGGTCGCTGGAACACTCGAACGACCCGGCAGGCTCGAACGCGGTGTTGACCTGATACGCCTCGACGTCCTCCGCACGTAGCGGTTCGCGCAGCCCTCCAATTTCCAGATACCGGAAGCCGCTGTAGGAGAACTTCGGCTCGAAGACCTCCTCCGCCGCGCCGGTCGCGACGTGGCGGTCGCGCTGGAACCAGCCGCCCGGCATCCGCAGCACGGAGTGCGGGGCCAGGAAGAACTGGTCGTTGCCGTCCAGCTTCACGGTGCCGTTGTCGTGACGCTTCTCGCCGTATTGCACCGTCACGACGTCGCAGGCCGCGAGACCGCGGATTTTCAGCCGCGCCCAGCCCGAGAGGTTCTGTCCAAAATCGACGCCCCAGTGGCCGCACTCGAGGCGCTCAATGGAGACGGGTCTCCACGTCTCGGTCTTTTCCGCACCGGGGAGCGGCATCGCCTCCAGCCGTCCTTTCGGGCCGTGCGTCTCGGCGGCGGGCAAGTCAACCGGCGGCGTCTGTCCGGGCGCGTGGATTTCCCCTTCGCGGAGGTCGTCCCAGACTACGGGACTACCGACCTGTCGCCACGATCCGTCCGTGACGATGCTCTCCGCCGTGCCGTCGGCGTAGCGAAGTTCCAGCTGGGCGATGAGGCACGGAGTCGAACGCCACGGGGATTCGTCGAGGTTCCAAACCTCCGGCGCGTGAATGTCGTAGGCTCCGCGCCCCAGCAGAACTTCAAGCGAATGCTCGCCGGAAACCGCGAGAAAGGCGGCGATTTCGTATGTGGAATAGAGAACACGGTCGTCGTAGTCCGTCGGCGCTGGATCGAGGACTTTGCCGCCGATGCGCCGGCCATCGAGGAACGCTTCGTAGAAGCCGAGGCCGCTGATGTGCAGGACGGCGTCGCGGACGGGTTTCTTCGTGCGGAACGCCTTGCGGAAGGCGGGGGAAAACGTTTCGACCCTGCGGAACGGCAGGGCGCGATCTCCGGGCGCGCCGCCGGGGATGCGGCTTTCAGCCGCGTCATTGGACTCGTCGCCGGGGATGCGGCTTTCCGCCGCGTCGCCGGAACGCGGCCCGAAGGCCGCATCCCCCTTCGAGGCCAGCACGCGCCCGTCCGGCAGCGTCAGCGTGGCGAGGAGGGCGCCGCCGCCCTTCACCGTGGCGCGGACCTCGTTGCGACCCTCCCTGAGGTGTCCGGCCACGTCGACGTAGCGCAGCATCCGCCCGCCGCCGATCTTGAGCGCCGTCCGTCCATTCACCTCGACGGTGAAGTCCTTGTCCGCCGCGCAGGCGAGGACGGCGGGCCTTGTCTTGAACACCTCCAGCGAGGGGCGCCAGCTGAAGCGGGTCTCCGTGAGTTCCGCCGCTCGGGGGTCGATGTCCCCCGGCGTGGCGTCGAAGGAGAAGACCGAGGTGCCGGACTCGTCCACCGCCATCCACGCCGCGCCGTGGAGATCGTAGTCCTCCAGCGTGGCGGGGTTGACCGTGATCCACTTCGCCCGCCAGTTTTCAGGACGCAGTAGCCCCGTGCGGAAGCGGGCCGGGGCCGAAACGGCGCGCCGCCCGTGGTTGTCGAGCGTCTCGACGATCCAGACGTATTCCGCGGACGGTTCCAGCGACGTTCCGGCGTATGGGACATCAAGCGACCGGTCGCCCTGCACTTCGCCGGAATCCCAGCAGTCCGGCGAGGCGAGCCGCTCCACGCGGGTGGCCACGCGGATGCGGTAGGCCGCTTGCGCGACATCGCGGGCGCCGCCATCCGGCAGCTTCCACGAAAAGCGCGGGTTCTCGACGTCCATTCCGACGGGATCGACGCGCCGCTCGACCGTCAAACCATGCGGGCAGGTGATACTCATAGAGTCGCTTCAAGGAGGAGTCGCGTGAAAGCGAACAGCTGGCCGTAGGAGCGGCCTTGGTGGAGAATCATGGCTTGAGACCCATCCCAAGCAAAATCAATTGAACTCCGCAAGCATGAACGAGTGAGGTGGAAGCGTGTCCGTGAAGTCGATCCCCGCGTCCGTGCGCGTCGCATCGACGATGCGGCAGGAGACGGGCCTGCGTCCCCCGAAGTCGGCGTCGATCCGGCAGGGTGCCGGCGAGTCGTTGACGATGAAGGCGGCGGCGGACGGACTTTTCGCGGCCTTGGCCGCGACGCACCAGAGACCGTCCGCTCCCTGGCCGCCATCGACTTCGCACTTGACAGCCTTGCCGAGGCGGTAAAGCGCGTTGAAGTATTTCAGCGCGTAGAACGCCTTGCCCGGCTTCTTCAGGATGGGGTCGAAGAGCGGGGCGTAGGCGCTCAGCGCGCATTTTGCATCGTAGATATTCGCGATTTTGAGGTTCTTCGCGTGTTGGCATGCGGCAATGAAGGCGGCGATGACACTGGAAAGCGACGCCCGCCGCCAGAAATAGCCGCTTCTATCGCCGCAGAGCCATTCGTTGAGATGAATCTCAACGTTGCCGTAGCCGGCCTTGCGTAGCATCCGGCGGTGGTAGTCCGTGTGAGGAGCGACGAGGTCCGGGTTGATGTAGCCGTGGAAGGAAAAGAAGTCGAGCGGCGGCCTGCGCTCCTTGATGAAATCGCAAAACGACTCGAAGCAACGTTCGCGGTAGGCCTCCTCCTCAGGTACGGGTTCGCCGCTCATCTCGAACGTCGGGCGCCTCGCCTCGCTGCAGCAGAGGCCCCTGGCCCGTGGAATGGACGGGCTTCACCGGGCCAATGGTCTTGCCGAAGTCGATGGAAAGGCGGCGGGGGATGTTGATCTTGTCTTTCTCTTTCATCTACAGACTGAGTTGCCTTCCTCGAAAACACGGGAGCGCCATTGGCGCCGCAATCACAGCTCGTCGAAGCCCACGACCGCAATGCCGCATTCCTCCGCCGTGGCGAGGATGCGCTCCAGCCATTCGGTCTTCATGTGGATGTGATGAGCGTCGGGATGAATGCCGTGCGACGTGAGGACGAACGCCTCATTGCGTTCGGCGCAACGGCGGATGCACGCCAGGATGTCCTCGATGTCGGTGTGGTACGACTCTCCGGCGATGGCGGTATCGATGCGGAAGCGGTCGCCCAGCCCTTCGGACGGCAGAAATACGCGATCAACCGTGTGGATGGGCGGAAGCTGCGTCCGCCGCGTTCCGTCCGGATCGTAGGGCGCGACTCCGGAAAACCCGCCGCGGACATGGCGAAAGCCGTGTTCGCGGAAGACGGCGTCGGTTTCGTCGCTGCGGCGGCAGTTGGGATACGCGAAGGAGGTCACCGGGATGTACCCGACGCGGCAGACGCAGAGCTGCGGCTCGATCTCCTCCTTCCAGTAGCGCTCCGCGCCCATGGAGGCGAGCGCCTCGTCGGCATTGAGGTGGCGTAATCCGTGCAGCCCTACGCTGTGCCCCGCTTCGGAGAGGCGCTTCATGGCCTGCTGCGCCTCCGCGTCAATTTCGCCGGAAACGAAGAACGTGGCGTGGCCACCGAATTTCGCGAAGAGCGGCAAGGCGGCCAGCCAGTCCGCGAAGTTGCGGTCGTCGAAGGAGAGGACAAGCACCCCGTGCGGGTTGTCGTTCGGTGTGCAGTTTTCAAGCCTGACGTCGGCGGTGCCATCGGTCTCGGCGAACTTGAGCGAACGTTCCCCGCCGAATCCCAGGTGGTGGCGCACCTTGAGGTGGTCGAGGTACTGGCGCGAGCAGTCGCGGAAGACGACGTTTTCGGGGTGGTTCGCCGAGTCGCTGCGGAAGGCCGAGGGACGCAGCGACGCGAATCGGCAACGCTCGAAGGCGATGTCGCGGACGCGCCAGTCGTCCGCTCCGCAGAGCGATAGCACCGGGCGATCGCACTCGGCCATGTCGCAGTCTTCCACGCGTATGCGCTCGATGTAGCATCCCTTTGCGCCGGGGAGCCACGCGGGCGTGAACGCGATTCCATGCGCCGCCTCCTGAATGCGGACGCGCCGGATCGCCACGTTGCGGATCGTCCCGGAGCCGATTCCGACGCGAACGCCCATGCAGCAGCTGGCGAGGTCGCAGTCCTCGACGATAATGTTCTCGCAGGGATGCTCCTCCGCGTGAAGCCTGTAGCTGGCGCGGATGGCGACGGCGTCGTCGCCGGTGATGACCGTGCAGCCGGAGATTTCCACGTTGCGCGAGCAGTCGATGCTGAAGCCGTCGGTGTTCGCGATCGTGCGGTCGTTGCGGATCGTCACGCCGCGTATCGCCACGCCGTCGCAGCAGCGGAAGTGCGTCGTCCAGCCGGGGGAATCGACGATGCTCGCGCCTTCGATGCGGATGTCCTTCGAGAGGAAGAAGGCCACGAGCGGGCCGGGGCGAAACCAGGTGCGGTCGAGCGGGTGGAGCCGAAGACCGTACTTGTAGTAGGGAAAGCGGCTGTCCTCGCCGGGCTCGCCGAAAAACGAGAGTCCGGAGCCATCGACGATGCCTTCGCCGGTGATCGCCACGTCCTCGACCTTGTATCCCAGAAGCAGATGCCCGCCGCTCCATTCCTCGCCGACGGACCAGAAGTTCTCGGGAAAGGCGTCGTTGGCGTTGTAGCCCTCCGGGCGGGTGGTTGCCTTCAGAACCGCGCCTTTTTCAAGGCGCAGTTCCATGTGCGAACGAAGCCACACCGTGCCTGTGCGCCACGTTCCGGGAGGAATGGCCACGACGGCGCCTTTGCCGTTCTCCGCAGCCTTTCCAGCCGCATCAATGGCCTTCTGGATGGCGGCGGCGTTGTCCTCCGCCTCCGCCGTGGCGCCAAACGCGCGAATGTCGAAGTCCATGCGATTCCCTTCCTTGCGCCTACGGAGCGAACGATGGGCCTGCGAGACGTCCGCCAGTGAAATAGACCGGGGCGTCGGAGACCTCCACGGCGAAGCGCTTCGGGCCAAGGCTGCGCTTTGGCAGCGGCAGACCGAAGGCGTCCATGAAGGTAACGGCGTCTGCATCGAAGTCAAGTTCCAGCGTTTGCTTCTCGCCCGTCGTCCAGATTGCGCCGGCGATTTTGCCGTCGGGAAGCGTCCACTGCGGGAAGTAGAGCTTCCGCGCCTCGTCGCGCCAGGGGGCGGCGAGATGGACGCTTCCGGCTGGGCGGCGGTTGGCAAGCGTGGAATACGCGCCGTATGCCGGTTTGGGCGCGAGGTTGCGATGGACGATCCCGAAGTGGTTTTCGCTGTAGAACGGGTCGAGTTCCGTGGCGCGGAATTCGTAGCCGTAGAACTTCTCCACGCCTGAGGCGAGCGAAATCAGGATTGAGCGCGCCAGATAGAGCGCCTGCTGCCGCTCGCTGTGCGCAATGGGACCCCAGCCCTTCGGAATCGCGCATACGATGACCGAACCCTTGAAGTCGCTGCCGAACTTGTATGCCGCGACTGCGGCAATCTCCTTGCCCGACTTGGACTTGCCCGCTATCAGCGGAATGAATTCGTCGCCTTCCCTGAGGTATTCCGGCGTGACGAAGCGCATTGCCGTGTAGCCTGCCGGATGCGCCTTGAGGCCGGCCGCCATCGCGCGGGGCGTCGCGAAGACTGTCGTGTTTTTCGGCACGTCTGGATCGACCCACCAGGCGGTGAAGCCGACGCGGAGCGCACGGCGGTCGGCGGCGGGGTCGCGCGTCTTGTCGTCGCAGACGTTGCCGCCGGAATCGAAGCGGTAGGGGAACCATACCGGTGCGCCGCCGGCCTCGAAGAGGACGCCGCCGCGCCGCACGAAGTCCGTCACCGCATCCATCGTTGCGGCGGGGTAGCCCTCGGAGTCCATGGGGAAGACCACGACATCGATGGCGTCGTCCTTTGCGAGGAGGGCGCGAAGTTCGTCCGGGGCGCAGCAGACCGCCGTGGAACCTGCCGGCAGCACGGCGAGAAGCTCGGCTGCGAAGTCCTGGGGAGGAGACACGCCCTCCTGGGCGATGGGCGCGTAGGCGACACGCCATGAGGCCTGGTCTGGCCTGACCAGCTTGAGGCCCGTGAGCAGCACCTGCGTTTCGAGGGTGCCGACGCCGTTCCTGTGCGTGGGGAAGCCGAGCTCGGTGATCCAGATGGGCTTCTCCGCGTCGCCGAATTCGGCCATAAGGGCGCGCAACTGCTCCAGTTTGGCGTCCAGCCCGCCCTCCGGGGCGTAGGGGATGGTGTAGGGGTGGCAGCAGACGACGTCGAAGTAGGGTGCGCCGCCGAGTTCGTAGAGGGCGCGGATGAACGGGATGCCAATGTCGGAGACCCCGCCGAGGCAGACGGGAGTGTTCGGGCTTGCCGCCTTGATCTCCTCGTAGGAGGCCTTGAGGACGACGAGGTAGTTCGTGGGGTTGGAGATGTTCCACCAGCCGTGCTGCAGGTTCTCCTCGTTCCATATCTCGATGGCGTGGAAACGCGCCCCGTAGCGCTTGGCCACGTCCGTCACGAAGGGACGCCATACGGCGAGGAACTCGTCATGATTCTTCTGCTGGAGCGCCTCCAGGGCCGCGCGCGGCGCCTGGTCGAGGATGGCCAGCACGTTCACGCCCTCGCGCTCTGTTGAGTCAAGAATGGAGGCGATGCGCGGATACGAGTGGTCCTTCGCCCAGTCCGCCCAGTCGATGTCGAAGCGGACATTGGATATGCCCGCGACATTCATCAGGCGAAGAATGCCGTCGCGCTGGACGAACTCGTCGCGCTGCAGGTGCGCGACGACGCCGTAGGGGCTGTTGGTTGCGGCGGCCGGAGAAGCTTCAACACAGCAGATGAAGAGGGAAACGCAGATTTCGGTAGAGCGTTTCACCAAGCATGCGGCAGAGTGTTTCATCATCAGTAAGGCAGAGTGTTTCATCATCAGTAAGGCAAAGTGTTTCATCATGAGAGCGGATTGCAAATCCCATGCCGGGACGGTGCGCTACCGCACGATCAGCGTTGTCGGACTTTCCGGCGGGACGAGAGACATGGACCAGTAGTCGTAGAACTGGTACACGCCGGGCCTGCCGGCGATCGCCTGCTGCTCGGCGCGCGTGGGAAGCGTCTGCACCCACTGCACGGCGTTCATGCCGTCGCGGAGAACGCCCGCCGGGATGTCCAGCGTGAATGGCTCGTTGGCGGCAAACCAGCCGTCGTGCGAGCCGACGGCCATCCCGTTCACGTAAACGACGTGTCGCGAGTCAAGCCCGTCAATGGGATTGCTGCGTGAAGTGGTCTTGGTGCGGAACTTCCATCCGACCTTGTCGCCCATGCCCTTCGGAACCCAGACTCCGAAGGTGAAGTTGGTCG
>CAMNCG010000118.1 GCA_946534105.1 uncultured Verrucomicrobiota bacterium | reverse complement strand
TAGCGCAGCCTGGCTAGCGCGCTTGCTTGGGGTGCAAGAGGTCTCGAGTTCAAATCTCGATACCCCGACCATTTCCGGGAATTTCGCGAAAACCGCGCCCGTCAGGGCGCTGTTTTTTTGTCCGCCAACCCCCCGGGCGCGACCTCGATCCCGCCCGGCCCACAAGACGAGGCAAGCAGAGTGGCCGATTTTCTAGAGTTCCAGGGCGTGACGAAGCGGTTTGGCCCGATGACCGCCGTAAATCACGCCACGTTCGGGGTGCAGAAGGGCGAGTTCTTTTCGCTTCTCGGGCCGAGCGGATGCGGCAAGACGACCCTTCTTCGCATGCTGGCGGGCTTCGAGCAGCCGGACGCGGGGCGCATTCTCCTCGATGGCCGGGACATCACGCGCCTTCCGCCGGACAAGCGCCAGGTGAACACGGTGTTCCAGAACTACGCGCTTTTCCCGCATCTCACGATCTGGGACAACATCGCCTTCGGCCTGCGCCTCCGCCGCGTCCCGAAGCCGGAGATCGCGAGCCGCGTCGAAGAGATGCTCGACCTCATCCAGCTCCGCGACCAGGCCCAGAAGAAGCCGACCCAGCTTTCCGGCGGCCAGAAGCAGCGCGTCGCCATCGCTCGCGCGCTCGTCCTGAAGCCGCAGGTGCTCCTGCTCGACGAGCCGCTCGCGGCGCTCGACCTCAAGCTCCGGCAGCACATGCAGATCGAGCTGGACGAAATCCACGACCGCGTCGGCATCACCTTTCTTTACGTGACGCATGACCAGGGCGAGGCGATGAGCCTTGCGGACCGCATCGCCGTCATGCGCAATGGCGTCGTGGAGCAGATTGACCCGCCGGCCACGATCTACGAGGCGCCGCGCACTTCGTTCGTCGCGGCCTTCATCGGCGACACCAACTTCTTCGAGGGCACGGTTTCGCGCCTCGTCGGCTCCGACTACTGCGACGTCGACGTCGCGGACCTCGGCACCGTCCGCTGCTACAACGACAAGCACATTCGCGCGGGCGCGAAGGTCTATCTCTCCGTCCGCCCGGAAAAGATGCACCTCACGCACGAACGTCCGGCCGACCTGCACGACGGCAAGGTCAACGTCTTCCCCGTCACGGTCTACCAGAAGGTCTACCAGGGCGCGTACACGCGCTTCTGGGTGCGTCACGGGGAGGACGTCAACGACTGCTGGGAGCTTTCGGTCCTGCAGGTCCACAGTCGCTACCTCTTCGACACCACGCCGATCACGTGGGACGACAAGGTGTGGCTCTCGTGGCACGCCGACGACGGCTACATGCTCGAAAACTACGACGAGCGCGACGAAACCCTCCTCGGGCACCCGGAGGCCGCCAATGCCAACGGCTGACGTCCCTCCCGCGGCCGTTTCCGGCGCGGCGCGCGCGCCGGGCGCCACGCCTCCCGAAGAGCCGCCCTCGGCGCCCGCGCGCCCGCGCACGCTCCGGGGGCGGGTCCGGCACCACGCCGCCGAGCTCCTTCTCACCGCGCCTTCGTTCCTGTGGATGACGGTCTTCTTCGTCGTCCCGACGATCCTCGTCATGCTCCTCACGTTCCGGCCGACGGCGCTCGACGGCGGGGTGGGGAAGGGCTGGACGCTTGAAACCTGGAAGACGATTTCAAACCCGAACTACCCCTCGATCGTCTGGCGCACGATCTGGCTTTCGTTCGTCGCGACCGCGCTCTGCATCGGCATTTCGCTGCCGTGCGCCTTCGCGATGGCGCGCATCAAGGCCAAGTGGCGCTCGACGCTCGTCGGTCTCGTCATCCTCCCGTTCTGGACGAGTTTCCTCATCCGCGTCTTCGCCTGGCGCATGCTGCTCCACCCGGAGGGCTGGCTGAGCACGGTCCTGCACCGCACGTACTGCGTCTTCGGCTGGCAGTTCCACTTCCTGGAGCCCCAGACGACGCTGCTCTACAACGCCTTCGCGATCCTGCTTGTGATGGTGTACACGTACCTGCCCTTCGCGATCCTGCCGATCTACGCCGCCGCCGAGAAGTTCGACTTTTCGCTCCTCGAAGCGGCGCTCGACCTCGGCGCGAAGCCGTGGCGCGCGTTCCTGCGCATCTTCGTTCCGGGCGTCAAGGCCGGCGTCTATTCGGCCATCCTGATGGTGCTCATCCCGGCGCTCGGGTCGTACGTCATTCCCGACATGGTCGGCGGCCCCAACAGCGAGATGGTCGGCACGAAGATCTACCAGCGCGCGATCCCGGACCGCAACCTCCCGCACGCCAGCGCGCTCTCGGCGCTTCTCATGCTCGGCGTGCTGCTTCCGCCCGGCGCCGTCTGGCTCGTCGTGCGCAAACGCCACATCGGCGCCGTCGACACCGACGTCGTCGCCGCCATGGACAAACCTTCGCAGCTCGGAAACAGCGGCGGCCGCCGCAGGAACGGAGTCCGCTCGTGAAAAGACTTCAACGCCGCTCCCTCGGGGTGTTCTGGACGGTCCTGCTGTTCTTCTACGTCCCGATCGTCGTCCTCGTCGTCAATTCCTTCAACGCGTCGCGTTTCAGCGGCGCGTGGCAGGGGTTCACGCTGCATTGGTACGAACTGCTCTTCCGCGACCGCAACATCTGGCACGCGCTGGGCAACACGATGCAGGTCGCGGTCGGCGCGACGCTCGCCGCGGTCGTCCTCGGCACGCTCGCCGCGCTCGCGCTTTCGCGCTACAAGGGCAAGATCCAGAGCGCCCACTACGGGCTGCTCTACACGCACCTGGTGCTTCCCGACATCCTGATGGGCATCAGCCTGCTTCTCTTCTTCATTTCGATCGGCCTCCGGCAGAGCCTCTTCACGGTGTTCCTCGCGCACACGACGTTTTGCGTGAGCTACGTCGCGATGGCGGTGCTGGGTCGGCTCGAAGACTTCGACAACAACCTTCTCGAAGCGTCGCGCGACCTCGGCGCGACGCCGTGGCAGACGTTCTGGAAGGTGCAGTTCCCGCTGCTCCTGCCCGGCATCATCGCCGGCGGGCTGCTGTCGTTCACGCTTTCGATCGACGATTTCGTCATCACGTTCTTCGTCTCCGGCACGGGGTCCGACACCCTTCCGGTGAAGATCTACGGCATGATCAAGCGCAGTCCGAACCTCCCGGAGATCAACGCGCTCTCGTCGCTCATGATGTGCGTGACGCTCCTCGCGGTGGTGGCCTCGCGCATGATGCAGGGCCGCGGGCGCGGCCAGGGCAAGTCCGGTGGCGTGAAGACCCCGGCCTCGATGGCCGACCGCCAGGAAGGCCGCGGCGGCCGCGTCCGCCGCTAGCGGCCTCTGTTCGCCCCGCACCGCCGCCGCCCCGCATCCCGGATTGACGGGCGGCGGGGGGTGTGGTAGGGTGCGCGTTCGCCATGGACAACAAGAAAAAGATTCCCCTCACGTACTTCTGGCCGTTCGGAAACATTCCCGAACGGTACCTTGCCAGCACGCTCCGCCAGTTCGCCGAAGCCGGAGCCGACGGCGTGGTGCTTTCGCCGGAAGAATTCCGCTCGATGATGGCGTCTCCGGCGGAGATCCTTCGCTGGCGGACGATGCTGGCGGACGCCGGGCTCGTCTTCCGCGACGCGCACGCCCCGTACGGTCCGCTCCAGGACCTGAGCTGCCCGCTGCCCGACCTCTTTCCGCACATGGTCCGGATGCACGAACACTGCCTGCACCTCTGCGAGGCGTTCGGCGTGGAATCCTGCACGATCCACGTTGGCCGGCCGACCGAGTACTGCAAGGACTCCGCGGTCCTCCACGAAAACCTGCTCCGCGCGCTCGAAAAGCTGCTTCCGGTCGCGGAGTCGTGCCGCTGCGTGATCTGCATCGAAAACATCTGGGATCCGAACAACACGGCCGGAATGCTCCTCGACGCGATCGACCGTTTCCGGAGCCCCTGGCTCGGCGTCTGCTGGGACAGCGGCCACGCGCAGCTTTCCCGTTCCGACACGCCCGACGTGCCCGAGCAGTGCTGCCGCACGTCGTTCAAGAACAACGGGTTTCCCGCCGGTCCGGACGAGTGGAGCGACACCGGCGACTATCTCCGCCGGCTCCTGCCCCACGTCGTCACCTGCCACCTGCACACGAACGACCGCGTCCGGGACCGCCACTGGCTGCCGGACGATCCGCGCGGTTTCACCGACTGGAAGGCGGAAATGCCGCTGCTGCTCTCGGCGCCGCGCCTGAAGCAGCTCCAGAACGAGGCTTCGGTGAACGCCCAGAACCCGTTCACCATCGGCGAACACGTCCGTTCCCTCGAAGCGGTCGCCGCGCTCGGATAGCGGCACCGCCGCCCCGTCCGCGCGGAGGCGCGATTGACCGGTTCCGGGGGATCGTGTATTCTGCGCGGCATGGACAAACAACACCTTTCCGCGTTCCTGACGTTTGTTGCCGCGGCGTTTTTTCCGGTTTCGCCGGCGCGCGCGGACGTTTCGCTCGTTTCGCCCGCCGAGGGCGAAACCGTGCCGCTCCTTTCCGAGGGGCAGAAGGCCTGGCTCGACCGCCCGCGGGCGGAGCGGGTGGCGTCGTTCGCCGACGAAAAGGAGCGCGCCGCGATGAAGAAACTGGGGTACGTCCCGCGCAAGGTCGCGCTCGCGTGGGAATGGTCCGCGCCGGCGGACGCGCCGGCCGTGGCGGCGGGTGCAAGGCCGCGCTTTGCGGTCGAAGTGCGGCGCCTGCCGGACGGCGTTCCGGTCTTCCGCGCCGACTGCCGCGAGCCGCGCGCCGAGGTCGGCAACCTCGAAATCGCGCGAGAGTACGAGTGGACGGTCTGGGCGGACGTCCTCGGGCGCGTCGAAGCGCCCGTTTCCGGACGTTTCCGGACGGAGGACCATGCGCCGCGCCTGATCGACCTCGGCGCGGTTCCCAACGTCCGCGACCTCGGCGGGCGCATCGGCCTCGGCGGCCGGCGCGTGCGCCAGGGGCTCGTGTACCGCAGCGCGGGCCTCAACGAAAACGCCACGGACGTTTTCACGACGCGCGAGGAGGCGCTGGCCCGCTCGCCGGACCCCGACGCGCTCCTGGCCCGCGAAAAGGCGCTTCTCGAAAAGGCCGATGCGCTCCACGCGATGCTCGCGGAGCCGGGGCGGCTCCGGCTCGCCGATTCGGCGCTTTCCCCGGAGTGGACCGTTTTCCGCGTCGCAATGGACGACGCCGCGTTCCTCGAAAAGGGACTTCCCGCGGTGCTCGCGCTCGACGGCGTGCCGGACTCGCTCTTCGGCGCGCCGGCGGAAAAGGCGGCGCTCGGTCCGGACGGCGGGTTTTCGTTTTCGGACGAAGACCGGGCGGCCGCGAAAGGCCCGGCCGTTTTCATGCAGACCGCCGATTTCCCGGAAGACGGCTGGGTGGCGCTCGGCTGCGGCGCCGACTGGTGGTGGACGTTCTGCGCCAACGGCGAAATCGCCTTCGACCGTTCCTTCCAGCGCGGCAACAACCGGAATCCGGTGGAAGCGTCGAACCACGCGTTCGTCGTCCCGGTCCGCAAGGGCCGCAACGTCTTCGCCGTCGCCGTGAAGACCGGATCGGCCGGGTGGCGCTTCTGCTGCGCCGCCGCGCCGGCGGAGCCGGTCGCGAAGCTCCTCGGCGAGACCGAGCGCAACGCGCGCGAGAGCGCGGAATGCCTGTTCAAGGTCAAGACGGGCCGCAAGCCGGGCGCGACCCGCATCGGGCCGGACAACCGATCCGTCGCGCTCGGCGCGCTCGGCATCCGCACCGACATCGACCTGCGGTCCGACGGCGAGTGCTACGGCATGGACGGCTCTCCGCTCGGCCCGGACGTGGCGTGGAAGCACTACAGTTCCGGTTGCTACGCAGGCATGGCGCAGGATTGGGCGCGCGACGCCTTCGCGGAGGTCTTTCGCGTCTTCCTCGATCCGGCGAACTATCCGATCGACTTCCACTGCATCGCCGGGCAGGACCGCACCGGCGCCGTGGCGTTCATCCTGAACGCGCTCCTCGGCGTCGACGAGGAGGAACTCTGGCGCGACTGGGAGACGACGGGCTTCTGGAACCCCAGCGTCTCCTTCCGCCACGACCGACTCTTCAACCGTCTCGTGGAGGTGTTCGACGCGTATCCGGGCGACACGATCCGGGAGCGCGTCGAAGCGTACGTCCTCTCCCTCGGGTTCGAGTCCGAGGACATCGAAAAGCTGCGCGGCATCCTCCTGGAAGACTGACCGCTTCCGGGACCGTCCGTCCGCGGCGGCGGGGCTGCGCGCCCCGCCGCCGCGCGCGTTTCACCGGTGCCGTAGGCGGCCCGCGAGCGAAAGCGCGAGCAGGGCGAGCACGTCCGCCGCGACGACGGTCGATCCGACCGGCGTGCCGGCGACGACCGACGCCAGGATGCCCGCGAGGGCGCAGGCCATGCCGGTCGCGGCCGAGAGGAGGAGCGCGGAGCGGAACGAACGGCAGACGCGCATCGCGCCGACGGCCGGGAAGACGAGGAGCGCGGAAACGAGGAGCGTGCCCACGAGCCGCATCGCCACGACGACGACGACGGCCGAAAGGACGGCGAGGGCGGTTTCCCAGAACGCGGTGCGCGTGCCGCAGGCGCGCGCGAAATCCGGATCGAAGACGATCTCGAAGATCCGGTTCCGGAAGAGGGCGAAGAAGAGGGCGACGCCGGCCGAAAGGGCCGCGCAGATCCACACGTCGGACGTGGAGAGCGTCAGGATGGAGGTCGAGCCGAAGAGCGTCGAACAGACGTCGCCCGACACGTTCGAAGAGCCGGGGAAGACGTTCATGAGGAGGTAGCCGAGCGCCATCGCGCCGACCGAAAGCATGGCGAGCGCGGCGTCGCCGCGCACCTTCGCGCCGCGTCCGCTGCGCAGGAGGAGAACGGCGCAGACGGCGGTGACCGGGAGGCTGAGCGAGAGCCGGTCTGCGAACTGCAGCGCGCCGGCGACGGCCATGGAGCCGAAAGCGACGTGCGAGAGGCCGTCGCCGATGTAGGAAAGGCGGCGCAGGACGAGCGTGACGCCGAGGAGCGCCGCCGCGAGCGCAACGAGAAGTCCGGCCGCGAGCGCGTTCTGCACGAACGGAAAGGCCAGGTACTGCCGGAGGGTTTCGAGCGATTCGGTCATTTGAGGCAATCTCCCGCGCAGAGCAGGTGCGGGTCTTCGAGCGAGGAGCCCACGGCGTGCCGGACGCCGCCCGGGCGTTCGCGGCAGTGGGCGTCCCACTCCGCCTTCGTCCCGAAAAACCCGCACGGGCCGATTTCCAGCACGTGCGTCGCGTCCGCGACGCCGGCCGGCAGGTCGTGCGTGACGGAGAGGACGGCCAGTCCCTCGCGCCGCAGCGCGGCGAGCGCGCCGTAGAGCTCGCGCGCCGCGTCGGGGTCGAGCCCCGTCACGGGTTCGTCCAGCACGAGCATCCTGCGGCCGGCGCAGAGCGCGCGGGCGAGGAGCACGCGCTGGCGCTGCCCGCCGGAAAGTTCGCGAAACGGCTCGTTCGCGAACGGCAACGCCCCGAACCGGTCGAGCGCGGCGTCGGCGGCGCGGCGCTCCCGCGAGCGGAAAAACGGGCGCCAGCCGCGCATCGACTGGCAGCCGGAGCGCGCCACTTCGCGCGCGGTGGCCGGGAAATCGCCCTGGACGGGGGTCTGCTGCGTGAGGTAGCCGATGTCCCCGCGCCGGACGGAGCTGCCGAAACGCACCGCGCCCGCGAGCGCTGGTTGGAGCCCGAGCACCGTGCGCAGGAGGGTCGATTTGCCGGACCCGTTTTCGCCGACGACGCAGACGCACTCGCCGGGGCGGACCGAAAAGCCGATGCCGGACGCGACGGCGCGCCCGCCGTATCCGACGGCGAGATCCGTGCATGCGAGGAGAGGTTCTTCCATGGAGAAAAGCGTGTTCGGGGAAGGACGGACGGTTGCGGCGGCGCGTCAGTTCCGGCAGGCCGCTTCGAGGCGGGCGCGGACCGTTTCCACGGCGGCGCCGAGCGGCGGCGGGAGCGTGGCGCCGGCGGCGGCGCGGTGGCCGCCGCCGCCCCATTCGGCGCAGATGGCCGCGACGTCGTGCGGCGGCGCGCCGCGGAGGCTGACGTTCACCTTGCGGTCCGGCGAGACCTGGCGCACGAACGCCGCGTAGCGGCATCCGCGCACGGAGCGGGCGAGATCGACGAAATTTTCCGAGTCGGTCGAATCGCAGCCCTCGGCCGCGTAGTCCTCCGGCGCGAGCCAGCCGAGCGCGACGGCTCCTCCGGCCGTGACGCCGAGATGGTCGAGGAAGCGCCGCTGCAAGCGGAGCCGGCGGAGCGGAACGCGCCCGTAGACGCGCTCCGAGACGGTCTGAACGCGCGCGCCAAGCGCGACGAGGCGCGCGGCGGCGAGGAGGGTCTTTTCGGAAGTCGAGGCGTAGCCGAAGCGCCCCGTGTCCGTCACGATGCCGGTCCAGAACGCGTCCGCCGCGGCGCGCGGCACGGGGAGCCCGGCCGCTTCCGCGACGCGGAAGACGATTTCGCTCGCCGATCCGGCTTCCGGCTCGACGAGCGAACGGGCGCCCGGAAAACCGACCGAGCGCTCGTGGTGGTCGATGCAGAGCACGGGAAGCGCGCCGGAGGCAAGCGGCTTCACGGCGTCCGGCAGGCGCGAGACGTCTCCCGCGTCGACGACGACGAGCCGGTCTCCGGGAAGGGGGGCCGGCGGTTCTTCGAACGTTGGCGGGGCCTCTTCCAGCAGGTAGTCGTAGACGTCCGAAACCGGGGAGATGCCGACGCACGCGGCGTCACGCCCGGCGGCGCGGAGACAGAGCGCAAGGCCGAACGCCGCGCCGACGGCGTCGCCGTCGGGCCGGAGGTGGGCGGCGACGAGCGTGCGCCCCGCGCCTTCGAGGAGCGCGGCGGCCATGTCCCGTTCGGAGGTTTGCGCCCGGGCGGGGGAGGGCGGCGCGGGGGCCGGTTCGGACTCTTCGTTCATGGCGTGTCCCGGAACGTGATTTCGTTCACGCAACGGCGGAATTCGTCCGCGCCGTCGAGGAATTTGACCTCGATGCGGAGGAAGAGGACGGGGACCGCGCGGCGGTCGATGCGCGTCATGCGCACCGCGTCCTTTTCCGTGGTCACGACGGCGTCGGCGCCGATTTCCTGAGCGCGGTTCACGATGTCGATCGTCTCCTGCTGCGAGAAACGGTGGTGGTCGGCGAAATGGCGGCGCTCCAGAAGGGTCGCGCCGAGTTTTTCGAGCGAGTTTTCGAACGAAAGGGGGGCGGCGATGCCGGAAACGGCGTAGACCTTCATGCCGCGGAGGCGGTCGAGGCCGGAACGCTCGCGCGTGAAGGCGTCCACGAGGCACGTCGGGTCGTGGTTGCACTCCATGATCCCGGCCGTCGGGTTCAGTTCGCGGATGCGGGCCCGGAGCGCGGACGTGTCGCCTCCGCGGGCCTTCGTGATGCAGACGAACGAGGCGCGGGCGATGTTTTCGGCCGGTTCGCGCAGGATGCCGCGCGGCAGGACCCGGCCGTTGCCGAACGGGTTCGTGCGGTCGACGAGCACGATGTCGCGCCGGTGCATGAGCTTCTGGTACTGGAAGCCGTCGTCGAGGAGCAGCGTGTCGCACCCGAACCGGCGGATCGCGTAGCGGCCGCTCTTCACGCGGTCCTTGTCCACGAGCACGACGACGTCCGGCAGGTTCGTCGCGAGCATGTACGGCTCGTCGCCGGACATCTCGCTGTCCAGCAGGAGGCGCCTGCCGTCGGACACGACGCGCGGGGGCGGCGGCTTGCCTCCCCCGCGCGTGCGCTCCGCGAGCTTCTCCCAGAAGCCCTTTTCCTTCTTGCGGTAGCCGCGGGAGAGGATCGCCACCTTGCGGCCCTGGTCCGCGAGTTCGCGCGCGAGCTTCTCCACCATCGGCGTCTTGCCCGTGCCGCCGGCGGTGACGTTGCCGATGCTGATCACCTGGCAGCCGAGCGGATACCGGCGCATCAGGCCGGTGGCGTAGAGCCAGAGGCGGATCTGCACGACGGCCGAATAGACGGACGAAACGCGCGCGAGGGCCCAGAGCAGGAGCCGGACCGGCCATTCGTGGCCTTGGTCGCCTCCTTCGTACTGGATGAGCGGCAGGAGCGAGTTTTCCGCCGATTCGAGCGTTTTGCGCGACATGGTGCGACCGGCGCCCTAGTCGCCGCGTCCCACGGCCAGCAGCCCGCTCCGCGCGAGGGTCACGATCGTGTAGGGGCGCAGGAGGTTGAGGAAGTCGTCCACCTGGTCCTCCCTCCCGACGTACTGCATCGTGAGCGTCGTCTCCTTGACGCCCACCACCTTGGCGCCGAAGATCTCCGCGACGCTCATCACTTCGGACCGCTTCTGGCGCGGCGCGCCGACTTCGACGAGCAGCAGCTCGCGCGCGATGTGCTTTTCGGACGTGAGGTCCACCACCTTCACGACGTCGACGAGCTTGTTGAGCTGCTTCGTCACCTGCTCGAGCACGTGTTCGTCGCCGGGGACGGTGATGGTCATGCGCGAAAAACGCGGATCGGCGCACGGTCCGACGTTCAGCGTTTCGATGTTGTAGCCGCGGCCGGAGAAGAGCCCGACGATCCGGGAGAGGACGGCCGGCTGGTTTTCGACGGTGGCGTTGATGATGTGCTTCGTGTCCATGGCGGAATGCGTGAGACGGATGATGGGCGGCGATTCTACCGCAAAAGCGCCGTTTTGGGGCGCGCGGGGCCGGACGGCGCGCCCGGAGCGGCGTCCGGAATTTTCCGGTTGACGGATCGGGCGCCGCGTGGTAGAGTCCCGCCCCGCTTTCGCGCGTTCGCGAGAGCGGCCGTCGGCGCTCCCCAACGCGGTCGCCGGGCCGGAACGGAGGTGAAAACAAGTGATCGTCGTCAAAGTCAAGAAAGGCGAACCCATCGACAAGGCCGTGAAGCGGCTCAAGAAGGCGATGGACAAGGAGGGCATCATCAAGCAGCTCCGCGCCGACCGTTACTTCGAGAAGCCGTGCGTCAAGCGCCGGATGAAGTCCGAGCGCGCCCGCGCCCGCGCCCGTTCCATCGCGCGCCGCCAGGCCCTCGCGGCCACGCTGCCGCGCATCTGAGGCGGACCTCCGCCGTCCGGGGCGGCGCGGGAGTTCCCGCGCCGCCCGTCTTTTTCGTTCCGCGCTTTTTGGGTGTGACCAAACGTTGTCGGCGCCGACGTCGCGCCCGCCTTGCCCGGTTCCAAGCAGGTCCAACCTTTTTGGTCGAACGGCAGCAGCCAAGACGCGCCCCGGTACCTGCGCCCGCCGCGGTGCCCCTCCCCGAGCCGTCGCCTCCGGAGTCGCTCCCGATTCGCGGGCGTGCAAGGCGAACGGGCCGGAATG
>CAMNCG010000117.1 GCA_946534105.1 uncultured Verrucomicrobiota bacterium | reverse complement strand
GCTATCAGATGCCCGTCGGCAACCTCTGGGACGGAGCGACGACCAAGTCGCTGCGGCTTCAGCTGGCGCAGCCGGACGGCACGGGCGACATCTACGCGCGCATTCCGGCCTATACGACATTCGGCGGCAACCTCTTCAACTCGCCCGATCCCCGCAACGAGACGGGCGTGGAAACCACGTCCGACGCAACCACGCTCGCGCAGCACGCGGTGAAACGCATCGTCCTCGCGCGAAAGGGCAAGGGCTTTGCGACGGTGCGCTTCCATGGCGCGACGGACCTGAACGGCGGCGCGGTCGTTTACAAGGTCCGCGAGTCCAATGACGCATTTGTTCAGTCGGATGGCACCGCGCGCATCAACACCGGCTACAAGATGAAACCGGGCTCGCATATCGAGATCGACTACGAGTACACCGAGTTCCTGTCGAACTCCGAACGCCTGTTCGGCGGCAGCGGCGCGCTCGTCTATCTTTCGGGCACAATCCCGACATTGCTCTACGGCGATGGCCTGGCCGGCAATGTCGGTTCGGCGTTCTCCGAATTGCAGACGGGCGCTCGCTGCCATACGACCGTGACCCCGGAGGGCAGGTGGATCGATGCCGATTACGAGACGGGAGCGACGAACTACGACCGCCAAGCCTCGACGTCGATAACTCAGGAAGGCACGAATCCGCTCTATCTTTTCGGTTGGCACAATGCGGCGAACTATTCCAAGGCCAAGATCTACCGCTTCACGCTGGCGGAGAATGGCGCGGTCGTCCACGACTACCTGCCTGCCGTCAAGGAGGGAATCGCGGGCTTCTACGACGAAGTTGGCGGCGGGTTCATCCATGGCGGAGCCAGCGCCGGCAAGTTCACGGCGAGCGACGATGCGGCGGCGCTCCCGGATGACCCCTACATCCGGGGCGACGGCACGAGTCTGATCGTGACGGATTTCTGCATGGCGCCGAACGTCGCGGTCGAGTTCGCGTATGCCCTAGACGAAGTGACTTCCGGTGCCAGGATCCTCGGCGGCGGAGGTCTCATCAACTATCTCTCCGGGACTTCTCCGGCGATGGTCTATGGCGACGGGACGACTGCCACGATGTATTCCGGGACAACCGCCGACACCGCCAAACACCTCGTTCGCATGACCCCGGATGGCGTATGGACGGATGTGAATCCGATGACAGGTTCGGTCCATTTCACGAAGACGTCCTTGAAGACAATCACCTATACGATGTCGTCCGCCATTCGCCTTTTTGGCTCCCACAACTCCGACATCTACGCCAAGGCAAAAATCTACTACGCGACGTTCACCACTAACGGAGTGTTGGCCGCCCATTTCGTCCCTGCGGTCGTCGGCGGGATCGCCGGGTTCAAGGACACGGTTGGCGGCAAGTTCTTCAGTGGCGATACGCCTTCGGCATTCTCGGCCGGCGGCGCGGTCGAGCATGTCGAGAACGAATCCTACGATGCCTACATCCAATCGGACGGCACGAGCCGCATCAATACCGGATTCAAGATGAAACCGGGCGTGCGCATCGACGTCGACTACGAATACACCGGGTTCCTGAAGAACTCCGACCGCCTGTTCGGCGGCAGCGGTGCGCTCCTCTATCTTTCGGGCTCTGGGTCTGTCCCGACCTTGATGTACGGAGACGGCCTCTCCGGCACGGTCGGCTCGACGTTCTCCGGATTGCAGACGGGCGTTCGCTACCACACGACCGTGACTCCGGAGGGCAGGTGGATCGACACCCAGTACGAGACGGGCGTGACGAACTACGACCGTCAGGCCTCGACGTCGATCACAACGGAAGGCGCCAATCCGCTCTATCTTTTCGGCTGGCACAATTCGGGGAACTATTCCAAGGCCAAGATCTACCGCTTCACGCTGACCGTGGACGGGGCGGTCGCATACGACTTCATCCCGGCGGAGGTCAATGGCGTCGCGGGCTTCACGAATACGGTCAGCGGCGCGTTCGTTTCGGGGGCGTCGGCCTCGGCGTTCTCGTTCGGCTGCTCCTGGCGCGAAGGCAGCGGAATGGGCGCGGACATGTTCACGACCGTGCCGGCGGACTCGACGGTGTCAAAGGACAACACAACCACGTTGACGGCGGCGATGCCGGGGGCGGATTCCTACGAGTGGCTGAAGAACGGCGAGGTGATCGCCGGCTCGACCGGCGCTTCGCTCTCCGTCGGCTGGCGCTCGGGCCTTGGGACCGATGTCTATTCCGTTCGGGCCGTGAAGACCGTGGCCGGCGCGACGATCCGGAGCGACGCCGTGTCGGCGATTGTCGAGTTCCTGCCTTCCGCGTTCGTGCTGATCATGCGGTGAGTAGTCGCCGATCAATTCTGCGCCTCTGCATTGAAAACGAATCTGCGACTTTGCGCTCTTTGCGTTCTTTGCGGCAAAAGTGTTGTGTCCTTGTCCGCCGAGGTCTTCACCTTCGAGGACGGGGGCGCGGGGTGGAAAATCCCCCCCGCGTATTCCGCCGTGCGCGGCGAGGGAAGGAATGGTTCGTCGGCCTTGGTTTACGAGAACGCCGACCCTGCGCTCCCCTACGCCTACCCGTCGTGCGAGATTCCGTTCCGGACCGGCGTCGTCTATCGCGTCTCTGGCTGGGTCCGCGCCGAGGGTCTGGAACCCGGCAGTCACAAGGGGGCGCAGCTCGCGGTCATGTGCCGTGACGCCGACGGCAGGAGCGTCGCGGAATGGTATTCGCCCGGAACGGAGGGAACGACGGACTGGCGGCGGATCGATTTCGTCACGCGGCCAATCCCTCCGACGACGGTGAAGTGCCTTCTCCTCGCCTACTGCACGCCACAGGCGCTCGGCAGGGCGTGCTTCGACGACATCCATGTCGCGCCCTACGAGGATCCCGCCGTCGGCATGCTGTTCTCGTCGGCCTACCGCAACACGGCGGCGTCCGGCAACATCACGTTCGGCGCGGCGCTCGCGGTGCCGGCGCGGTATTCGCCGGAGGAGACGACGGGCGTCTTCTCCTACGTCGGCGCCGACGGCGCGCGCAGGGAGGCGCCCGTCGCGCCGACCGCGCGCGATCGCGTCTTCCTCACGCTCGACGCAGCGCAGCTCAAGGAGGGCGAAAGCAAAGTGGACTTCACGCTTTTCGCGCCGGACGGCACGAGCCTCGGGACGACCTCGCTCGCGTTCCACCGTCCGGCGGAGATGCCGAATCGGCGCGTGTGGATCGACGAGCACCGCCGCACGATCGTCGATGGCGAACCCTTCTTCCCGCTCGGCATGTATTCGTCCGTGCGGATGCGCCTCGAAGACTACGTGAAGGGCCCCTTCAACACCATTGCCTCCTACCTGCCGCTCGACGCCATTGAAATGGACTGGTTCCACGCCAACGGAATCAAGGTCATCTACTCCGTGAAGGACATGCACCCCGGAATGCCGGAGCGGTCGCCGTCCACCATCACGGACGAGGCGACGGCGAGCGCCTACGTCGAAGCCACCGTGGCCGCCTTCCGCTCGCATCCGGCGCTCCTGGCGTGGTACGTGAACGACGAAAGCACCATCGAGCGCTTCGACGCGCTGCGGACGCGCCAGGCGCTGCTGGAGCGCATCGACCCGGACCATCCGACCTGGGCGGTACTATACCAATACGACATGATGCGCGCCATGGCGCCGACGTTCGACATCCTGGGCGCGGACATCTACCCCGTGCCGACATCCCCGCTTTCAGATGTGACTGCCGGCGCGCGACGGACGCGCGACGCCATGCTCGGCCTCCGCCCGATGTGGCACGTGCCGCAGGCGTTCGACTGGGGGCTTTTCAGGGACGACAGGCCCGGCGCGCCGCCCTGCCGCATGCCCACGGTCGAGGAAATGCGCTCCATGGCGTGGCAGTTCATCGCCGCCGGAGCGAACGGTCTCGTCTTCTACGGGTTTTCGACGATCCAGATGCCCAGGCGCAAGGACGGGACGCCCTTCTCCTTCGACAAGGCGTGGGCCGACACCTGCGCCGTCGCCGGGGAGATCCGGAAATACATCCCAGTGCTGCTGTCCGCCGAGGAGCCGCCGGCCGTTGCCGGCGCGCCGGAGCGGTGGGGCGTCCGCCTCTGGCGCAAGGACGGCGAGGTGTGGCTCCTCGCCGTCAACGCGCAGGACATTGCCGCCACGGCTGAACTCGCACTCTCCGAGGACTTCTCCGCCGTCACGCCCGCATTCGGTCCCGCAGCGGAAAAGACGGGATCTGGGCAGATAAAACTTTCGCTGTCTCCCAACGAGCCTGCAATGTACCGAATCATGCCTGCTGCGACGCCTTGATCCAACTGCCGCGATTCGGACGATGCGACATTGCAGAAATCCCGGTTCAGGATTACCGCATCAGAATTTCTGTGATAGAATGGGATGCGTGAAAGCGAAGGTTCGCAGCGCATGAACCGAACGACAGGGGGAGACAAATCATGTGGAAAAAGGGAATTGGCATTATTGGCTTGGCTTTCGCGGCTTTCGCCGCAGCCGCCGCAGGAACATCGACTCCGAAGGGCTTTACGGACGATCTCGATGCGGCCATGAAGTGCGCCAAGGAGAATGGCCGCAATATTCTGGCCGTATTCAGCGGAAGCGATTGGTGCATCTGGTGCAAGAGTCTTGAAAACGAGATATTGTCCGACGACGAGGGAAGCCCATTCCGTTCCGGCCTTGGCCTCTGGCTGAAAGACTGGAGCGAGAACGCCCGCACCAACATGGCGGTCGAGACGTGCGCTTCCTTCCGCGAAACGAAGCTGCGACCGTTCCTGATCGCCCAGATGGATCCCGAAGGCAAGGCGACGCCGGAGGAGCGCAAGGTGCTGGACGCCTCCATCGACCATATCTGGGGTTTCCACGGCTTCAAGCAGTTCGGCGACCGCAAGCGGCTTGTCGAGATACTGGACCGCACGGCTCGGCCATCGTTCGCCGCGTTCGTCAAGGCATGCGTGGAGAAAGCCCCGGCCTCCGACCAGCTTGTCGCATGGCTGGAGGACGGCAGGTTCGCCGGCGAGGACATGCGATGCGTTTACTGGACGCTCCGCAAGAATTTTGGCTTCGGCAGCAAGGAGACGCTGGCCCGTCTTGAAAAAGCCGGCGTCGATGAATGGCTGCTCCTCCTCTGGCGCATGAAAATCGAGCGCAATGCCGCATGGGCCGCGCGCGGTGGCGGCTACGCGAACACCGTAACCGAGGAGGGGTGGAGCGGATTCGAGGACCACGGCGACGCCTGCCGCGCCGCTTTCCGTCGCGCCTGGGAACTGCACCAATACCCCGAAGCCGCATACTTCCTTTCCGAACTCGGCCCCTTCCAGGACGAGGTGTTCCTTGACGTCACGGCGGCCCAGCTCGATTTCGACGAATTCTTCGGCGATTTTCTCTGGTACAACTGCTATCCGCGCTGGTGCGGGTCGCATGAGAAGATGAAGGCCTTCGCCGAGCGCTGCTATGAGACAGGGCGCCACGACACGATGGTCCCGGTCGTATATGCGGAGGCGATGCTGAGGATGATCGACGACGCCGGCGAGAATCAGGAGGCCTACTTGCGCGGCCACCCGGAAGAACTCGACAGGATTCTCGAAGTGTCGCTGCCGCAGATTTCCAACACCAACGCCTTCGGCCAGATCAGGCAGGAGGCCGGCACGTTCGCCACGCTTGCCTATTCGGTCAAGGGCGACTGGGAGAAAGCCGGCGAAACATTCCGCTCGTTTGGACACGGGACTTTCCCCAGCAGGATGTGGCGGATTATTCAGGACTTCAACCGCTGGTGGACGATCTGGGACGGGATTTCAGGGTCGAACCGCAAGGAGCTGCAGCGGCTGCACGCCATGTTCGCCGCAGGCGACTTCGCGGAGTTCCTCAAGGGCGCCGGTGAATTGCGGGCGAGGGCGAAACTTGACGGTAAGGAGGACTCCTATATGCGGTGGATGGAGATTTCCGCGCGGATGAAGACCGATTTCCCGGCGGGCAAACCCATAACGGTGGCGTTCCCGAAAGGCAATGCGACGTGGCTTGCATACGGAGGGGCGTGGAAGATGAACGGCGAATACGCCTACTGCGGCGGCAAACGCCGCGGCGGCGACAACCTCGAATGGGATGTGCCCGTGCCGGGCAATTTCCGGCTGGAGATCGAGGTCGGCCCTCACGGAGACAGGGACGAGTGGAGTTTCGACTTCTGCCAAAAGCCGGCCGACCAGGCGCTCTACAAGGCGGGCGACTATCCCTTTCTTATGCTCCGCTTCGCGAAAGACGGCGCTACGGCCGTGTTCGGCGATTGGAATGAGGTCAAGGATGGCGGAAACGGCAAGCCTGTCGCCTTCCCATATGCTGGCGGCAACGTGCGGCTGGCCATCGTGTACCGGGACGGCATGGCCTCCGTATTTGTCGATGGCGCCGCGGAACCGCTCGTGGAGACGGACGACTACGCGCGCATTTTGCGCCGTGTCGGCGAGGGCACGTTCAAGTTCAACGGGTCTGGAGCCAGGATTCTCGCGATGAAGGTGATGTCCCTTGGCGGGCAATCCGGCGCGGAGATTCAAGACCGAGGCGGTCTCTGAAGCGGCGACCGCGTGCTGTTGTTTCGATGAGTGGCGCCGCCGCCGGGCGAATGTTGACAGAATTTGGGAATATTACGCTGTGATGAAAGAGAATGCGATTTGCAAGTTGGCAATCCGCCGGGATTGCGCCATCGGCCCGGTCAAGCCGGTGAACGGCGTCGGGCAGCCGCCAATGGTCGGCCCGCTCAACGACTGGCCTCTGTTCCACTACCTCAAGGAGGCCGGCATCCCGTTTTCGCGCCTTCACGACGTCGGCGGCTGGCTCGGCGGCGGCCTCTACGCCGACATCCCGAACCTCTTCCCCGACTTCGGCGCGGACGAAACGGACCCCGCGAGCTACCGCTTCGCCTACACCGACGCGCTGATCAAGGCGCTCCTGGACAATGGCGTCGAGCCGTATTTCCGGCTCGGCGTGACGATCGAGAACTTCGTCGAGCGCGGCTACCCGCGCGTGAACACGCGGGCGCCGGCGGACTTCGCCAAGTGGGCGCGCATCTGCGAGCGCGTCGTGGCGCACTACAATGAAGGCTGGGCGGGCGGCATGGAGGCCGGAATCCGCTACTGGGAAATCTGGAACGAGCCTGAGAACCACCCCGACGTGGAGAAGAACCCGATGTTCGGGGCGCCGTTCTCCGAATACATGCGGCTCTACGGCGTCGCGGCGACGCACCTCAAGGCGCGGTTCCCGCACCTCAAGATCGGCGGATACGGCCACTGCGGGTTCTACGCGGGCGTTGGGTCCGACCATGTCCCGGCGGCCAACTCGTCGCCGCGCATGGAGTACTTCGTCGAGTGCTCGCACAAGTTCCTCGCGGCGGCGCGCGACAACGGCTGGCCGCTCGACTTCTTCTCGTTCCACTCCTATTCGCCGCCCCCGGAGGCGATGCGGCAGGTGCGCTTTGCCGACGAGCATCTGGACGAATACGGCTTCACCGCCGACCGGTGCGAGCGCCATTTCAACGAATGGCTTCCCTACGTCGGGCACGACAATCTAGGCGCGGCCCTCCAGGCCGCCGGCGTGGCCGCCGAACTCGTCGCGCTCCAGAACGGGCCGTGCGACCTGGCGTGCATCTACGACGCGCGGTGCGGCGTCGGCAACTACTCGCCGCTCTTCGACCCGTCCACCTACAGGCCGCGCAAGGCCTACTACGCCTTCACGGCCTTCGACGAGCTGCGGCGGCGCGGCACGGCAGTAAGCGTTTTGTGCGACGCGCCCCACCCGCCGATCCACGCCGCCGCCGCGCGCGGCGCGGACGGCTCCATCGCCGTGATGCTCGCGAACGACAGCGACGTGGAAGTTCCGTTCACGCTGGAATTGGCGGCGGCAGCGCCTTCCCCCACCGGCGCGCGTGCTTTCACTTCTGGCGGGGCGGCGGTGCCGCCTCGCATCCGCTGCCGCATCACCGACGAAACCCGCACCGACGCGGAAGCGCCGCTTCCCGCCGCGCTTCCGCCGCGTTCCTTCGCAGTGCTTCTTGCGTAAAACGGTCGCCCGCGCGCTCAAATTTCAGCTCCTCATTGCTTGGCTTTCGCCCGGCAGTGTGGTAGAATTCCCGCGTTCTCAACAAGGAGCATCTCCGATAATGTCGAGTCGAGGAATTGCAATTGGCATCGCAGCTTTCATGGGAGCATTTGCCATGGCAGGAGCGGAAAATTCAAAAGCAGTTGACTGGGCGTCGCTGAACGCGGCGGCGCGCGAGGACGCGCTGAGGCCCGTCCGACTTGGAGAACCCGGCGTCCACCCCTTCTGGAATGCGCATTCGCGGGCGTTCATCCATCCGCCGGCATTCGACTTCGGCGACATCCCCGGAGTCGAGGAATACCGCTTCGAGCTCTTCTCGGCCGCATCCCAGGACCCGACATCGGAAGACACGACAGGGCGCGACGATGCGGCGGCGGCCCATGAATCCTCCGCCCCTCTTCAGAAAAGCGCGGCCGCCGAACAACGCGTCGCGACATGGCGCGCGGCCCATCCCTGGGAGCCCATCCCGCGTGAGGCGTGGGACTCGCTCCCGCCGGGTTACTACACCCTGCGAGTCGAACCCGCATCCGAAAGCGTCCGCGCCACGCCCGGCGTTTACACGCGCTCCTTCTACCGCGCCGCCCCGTTTTCCGGCCCCTATCCCGAGGCGCCGCGCGGCTACCGCGAAGCCGCCGCGCGCGTCTATGCCGCAGTCGCGGCCCTCCCGCAGGTTCGCGGCTGGCTCGACTCCGACGAACCTCCGGAGGGCTACGACCTCTACTGCTACCCGTCGAAGATTCTCGGCTCGATGATCCGCGCCCTCTGCCGGGACGCGTCACGCGACTCGATCGAAATCGCCCGCCGCATGGCCGACTGGCTTCTCGCGCACAGTGAGCCTGAAGGCGCGCCGCTCGCGCACTTCCCGCCCACATACTGGGGGAACCGCCGCCGCGTGGCCGTCGAAAACGCCGGCCGCATCATGCTTTCGTATCCGGCTCAGGCCGCCCTTGCCTATTTCGTCCTCGCGGACGCCCTGGAAAAGAGCGGCGGACCCGCCGCGCATGCGGACCGCTACCGCGCCGCCGCCCTGGCGATTGTGCGCACCTATGTGCGTCTTCAGGGCGAAGACGGCACGTGGCCGCTGCTCGTCCGCGCCTCCGACGGCGCGGAACTCTGCCCCAACCGCATCGTGCCGGGCCGCTACATCTTTGGCATGTTCGACCGCGCGATCGAAGCCGCCGTTTCAGCTCAATCCCAGGCTCCCAGTCCTGACGCAAGGGAGAGCGGCGAAGCCGCCGCGGCGATGGCAGAGTCCGAGTTGCGTCCTGACGCAAGGGAGAGCGGCGAAGCCGCCGCACTTGCGGATTCCTTCGCCGCCGCCCGCGACCGCGCCTTCGCCTACATCGAGCACGGGGCGCTTGCCACCTGGAACTGGGACGGCCAGTTCGAGGACTCCAAGCCGCGCCCGCCCTACCAGAACCTTCAGAAGGGCGTGGCCATCGACACGGCAGTCCGCCTCTTCTCGCTCGGCCGCACCGCCGATGCGCTCGAATGCGTGCGCTGGTGCGAGGACCAGTTCACGGTCTGGGCCAGCCCGATCCACCACATGGACTGGAGGCACTGGAAATTGCCGACAGCCCTTGAGCAATACGACTACTACACCCCGATCGACGCGTCCATGGCCGACATGGTGCGCGGCTTCTCGGCCGCATACGCGGCGACCGGCGACCAGCTCTGGCGCGCCAAGGCGAAGGCCATGGCCGACTGCCTCGTGCGCCACCAGCGCGCCGACGGCACCATTCCCACCTACTTCGACGAGCGCGGGGCCGGGTCCGACTGGGTGAACTGCATGATCTACTCCGCCTCCAGCCTCGAAACGGCGGCCGACGCCGGTGTCGGCGACTGAAGGATTTCCGCGTTCGCAACGATGATCATCACCGACTACTTCCGCTCCTCCCGCGACCTCACGTGGGACTACGCCCTTCAGTGCGGCGTCTCGCACGGCACGATCCGCCTTCCGGAAACGCCGGACTTCGATCCGACCATCCGCGACCACTGGCGCGCCGTCGTCGAGCGCTTCCGCTCCGCCGGCATCTCGCCGCTCGTGGTGGAGCCGCTTCCCAACGCGCTCCACGACCACATCAAGCTCGGCGACGCGCACCGCGACGAATGCATCGAAAAGGCGCTCGCCATGTTTCCGATCATGGAGGAGTTCGGCGTCAGGGTGCTCTGCGCCAACTTCATGGCCGCGATCGGCTGGACGCGCACCCGCCAGGACCTGCCCGACCGCGGCGGCGCGCTCGTCACCGGCTTCGACGAAGCGGAGTTCCGTGCGCCGGAGGAAACTCCGGCGCTCTCCGAAGCCGCTCTCTGGGACAACCTCGCCGTCTTCCTGCGCGCGGCGGTGCCGGTCGCGGAAAAGCACGGCATCCGCATCGCGCTGCATCCCGACGACCCGCCGCTGCCGAGGCTCGGTCCGGTTTCGCGCATCCTGATTTCGGCCGCCGCCTACGAACGGGCGTGGGCGCTCGCGCCGTCGCCGAACCTCGGCGCGACCTTCTGCCAGGCGACCTTCGCCATGATGGGCGAAGACGTGTATTCCCTCGTTCCGCGCTGGAAGGACCGCATCTTCTTCGTCCATTTCCGCAACGCGCGCGGCACCGCGAAGCGCTTCCGCGAGACCTTCCACGACGACGGGCAGCTCGACATGGCGCGCCTCGCGCGCCTCTACGCCGAACACCTTCCCGAAAGCACCCCGATCCGCGTCGATCACGTTCCCGCCATGGGCGCCGCCGACGCGCGCGACGGCTACGGCGCCACCGGCCGCCTCTTCGCGCTCGGCTACCTCAAGGGTCTGCTCTCCGCCGCCCAAGTTCGCTGACATGGAGATCCGGAAGGGCGGCAGGATTCCGTGCTCGTCGCCGTCGCCGGACGCGCCGGCCGCCCTCGCGACGGGCGAAATCCTCCTCACGCGCAACATCGACGCCGCGACCTGGACATACGACGCCGAAGCCGAAGGCGGCGCCCTCGTCGAAATCGAGTGGCGCGCCACCAACCCGTTCGTTGTCGTCGTTCGCTGAAAACGGTCCCGTCCCCCGAGTCAAGATTGCCAACGACCGCTTGAAAGGCGAACGGCGCCGACGCGCGGATGGTCCCCGACGCGACGCACGCTCCACACCGGGCTCCCTCCGGGCCACGGCTGGCCCGGAGGACGACCCGGATGCGCAATTGGGCCGCCGGGCGAGGGGGCCGCCAGGCAGCGACCGGGAGCGTCCGGGCGTGGCG
>CAMNCG010000116.1 GCA_946534105.1 uncultured Verrucomicrobiota bacterium | reverse complement strand
TGAGAGACCTTGCCGAGTAATAGTAGTCGAAGAAGGAGATGGGGTTTGTGGGGGTGTTCGGGGCCGGCCGCCAGCGTTTCGCCGATGGCGAGGACGCGCGTGAGCGGGAGCGCGACTTCGGTTTCGGCCACGGATGCGAGCGTGAGCGGACGGTAGGTCTCCGGACGGGCCGGGGAACCCCCTTCTTCGGAATCCGCGAGCTGCATCGCCACCCAGAACGCCGCCTGGCCGTCGGTTTCGCCGTAGCGGAAAACCCGCACGAGTCCCGGATGGGGCGGAATGCGCGAGAACAGCGACCAGCCCCGCTTTTCGCGCTCCCAGTCGGTCTCGCGCGCGGGATCGTCCGGCCGGGGGCTGATTTTCAGCGCGACGAGACGACCGGCCCCCTCCGCGATCCACACTTCGCCGTGCGCGCCTGCCCCGACCTTCCGGATGGCCCGGTACGGGCCGAACGTCGCGCATTCGGTCTTCTGGGGAAGGGTGTTGTCGTATGCATTCATGGCGGCATCGGCGAATCGAGGTCCTCCATCGCCTTCGCGAGGAGTTCGGAGAAGGTGGCCTTCATGCGTTTGCGGATCTGGTAGAGGTTGTCGCGGGAGACGCGGTAGAGCCGCATGACGTCCTCGGTCGGCAGGCCTTCGACGAGGCTTGCGTGGAAGACCGCGAAGTGTTGTTCGGGGGACGTTTCGCGAAGCCGCCGCAGCGCTTCGTCGCGGGCGGCCTCGATCCACTCCTCGTCGCGCTCGGCGCCTTCCTGCGGCGCCGGGACGGCGTCGAAATCGAACGCCTCCCCGGAAACCGTCTGCCGCACGGAAGCGCGGCGGCGCATCTCGTCGGCGATTCTCCATTCCGTGCGGCGCCGCAGCCACGCGCGAAAGGAGCCCTTTCCCCGTTCGTACCCCTCGAACCCGTTCGGCGCCGAAAGGTCGGCGAAAACGGTCTGCACGATCTCGTCGGCGTCCGGACCGGGCAGCCCGGCCCGCCGCGCAAGGCCGTACACGTAGCCGGCGTAGAGGTCGAAAAACCTCCCCCACGCCTCTTCCGTTCCGGCGCGGACGCCGGACAGGACGGACGTGCGCGTCTCCTCGTTGCCAAAACGCTTGTAGCTCATGTGCCCCCAATCATACCAGAATTCCGCCGGGGGCGCGAACGGCGAAAACGCCAAAGGACAAGGTTGCGCCTCTACCGCCAGCGGTCCTCAAGCGAGCGACCGCGCCGCTCGACGGCGAGAATGGCCTCCGCGACGGCGGAGACCAGTCCACGTTCGTCGTTCACGTCAAGCCAGGCCCACTGCCCGTTCGGGTTCACTTCGAGAAAGTTCAGGACGCCGTCCTTGCGGATGAAGTCGAAGCGCCCGAACGAAAGACCGATTTCGGCCATGAAGGCGCGGATGGCGGCCTCCTCGGCACCCGGCAACTCGACCGGCGTCCATTTCAAATTGCGGCGAAACGTTTCAAGCCTTGAATCCACCGTCCCGAAAACCGCTCGCGAAATGGAGGACGCGAAGATGCGCCCTTCGACGTAGGCGGCGGAGACCTCCTCTTCCCCGTCGACTTTTTCCTGGATGAACCAGGGATACGACAGATCGAGCGTCGCCGGATCCGCTTCTCGCACGAGGAAGCATTTCCCGGCGCCGATCATGGTCTGGGCCAGGGACTTCACGACCCAATCCTTTCCTTGGGGCAGTTCCGGCAGGGAACCGCCGAAAATCCTCCATTCGGGAACCCGGAAATGGCGGGCCGCGATTCTCATTTGGGCGGGTTTTCCCCATTTGTCGCAATCGGAATGGACCAAAGCCGCCATCCCGGCACGGTCGCATTCGTCGAAAAGGTTTTTGAAAAGCGTCTGCAGTTCCTTCCGGCGCCAGTTTTCAAGACACCCCTGGGCGGGAACGTCGATTCCCTCCATGAACATCGGCTTGCGCAGATGGAAGCACCGGATGGAGGAAGACGATATCCGTCTGCCCGACGAATGGGCGCAAGACCATCCGTCCGGTCCGAAAGACCAGACGTAGTCGGAATTCCGGTCAATGTCGAATCGGAACACTTCGGCTTCCGCAGCCAGTTTCGCCGCCAGGATGTCGGACGTGACGTCCTGGGAACAGGTGTAAAGGAAAATCATTTCGGCGTTTCGGGAAAGGAATCGGCCCGGCGGCCGAAGCCGCCGGGCCGACTGGACTAGCCAAACGAGTTCGCGTCGTCGCAGACGTAGGCTCCGCCCTTGTAGGAATACGTGTAGTTTGTCGTCGTGGTGACGCCGGAACCTTCCATTCCGGTCGGTGCCGACGTGATGTCGGTCGCGAGATCGAGCGGTGTGCTCATGGTTTTCTCCTAATTAGGTTGCGGGCGGGCGACATTGCCCGTCCAACACGCTACTACGGATTGCACGGCCGCATCTGACATCGCTCCGAAAAAAAGTTTTTCCGGCGTCAGAATCCCGCCCGGATTCCGTATCAACGGGTAGAAGACATTTCCCCGTCCCATGTCCCGATCCGACACTCTTACCCTCCGGTCTCCGGCCCGGAGGTTCGCCGGCCTTCTCCGAGGCGAGTCGCTCCGTCTCGTGGCGGCCGCAGCGCTGGCCGCGTCCGAAACGGCCGCGGGCCTCGCCGCGCCGCTGCTCGCAAAACTGGCGATGGACGACATCCTGTCCGGCCCTGGCCCCGGCTGCGGGTCAAAGGCGGCCATGCTCGCCGTCGCCATGGCCGCGCTCGCGCTCGCCCGTGCGGCTTGCGGGTTCGCGGGAGGGTCGCTCGTCGCGGCCGCAGGGGCGAAGATCGTGGAAAAGCTGCGCACAGCGCTCCACGACGCGCTTCTTGACATGGACTGGACGGCCTTCTCGGTCCGGGAACCGGGCGAATATACGCAACGGATCCTCTTTGACACCGAAACGGTCCAGCGCTTTCTCGTCGATACCGGCTCGAAGGCCCTCGTGCAGATTCTCACCGCCGCCGGCACGTGTTCGGCGCTTTTCGCGCTTGACCTCCGCCTTGCCGCGGTTGCGGTTCTGCCCGTGCCGGCGCTTGTCGCGCTTGGCGTCCGGTTCCGTCGCCGGACCGCCCCCGCGATCGCCGCGTTTTCCTCGGACGTGGCCGCCGTCGGCACGGAACTTTCCGAAACGGTGTCGGGACTCGCGACGGTTCGGGTTTCCGGCTGCGGGCCATGGCGCTCGGAACGTTTCGCGGTGCCGGTCCGACGCGTCGCCGGCGCGAGGACGGCCCTGGAACGGAACCTCCTCGGTTTCGCGGGCGCGACCGGGGCCGTCGTGGCGCTGGCCGTCTCCGGCGTCTGGCTTGTGTCGGGGCTTCTGGCGACGCGGGGCGCGGCGCCGGGTGCCGGCACGCTGCTGGCCTTTCTCGGATACCAGGCGATGTTCTACGGGCCGGTAGGCTGGCTTGCGCACTTGTTCGGGGAGTTCGTCGACGCTTCGGTCGCCGCGCGCCGCATCGCCGAAGTCCTCGACGCGCCGCGCGAACGGCGCGGAGGCGCGGAGGCGCCGCGAAACGTCCGGGAAGGCATGGTCCTGGAAAACGTGTGCTTCGCGCATCCAGACGGCACGGAAGTCCTCAAAGGAGTCTCGATGCAACTGCCGGCCGGGGAAACGGTCGCGCTCGTCGGCCGGTCCGGCATCGGGAAGACGACGCTTGCCGGGCTGCTGTCGGGGTTCCGCGAGCCGTCGTCCGGCCGGATCTCGGTTGACGGGATTCCGCTCTCCGCCATCGACCCGACCGCATGGCGCCGGCGCGTCGCCGTCGTCCCGCAGGATCCATTTCTCTTCCGCGGAACGATCCGCGAAAACATCGCGCTCGGAAGACCGGGCGTCACGGATGCCGATGTCGAATCGGCGGCCCGGGCCGCGGGCGCGCACGGTTTCATCGCCGCACGACCGGAAGGCTATGCCACGGAACTCGGAACCGGAGGTGTCGGCCTCTCCGGCGGGGAACGCCAGCGGATCGCCATCGCCCGCGCGTTGCTTGGAAATCCGCTTCTGGTGGTTTTTGACGAACCGACCGCCGCTCTCGACCACAAGACCGAAGACGCCCTGCGCGAAACCGTGCGGCGTGTCTGTCGCGGCCGGATGGCGCTGGTCATCACCCACCGGACCTCCCTCGCCATGGACGCCGACCGCGTCTTGGAGCTTTCCGAAGACGGCGTCCATCCCGCCGCGGCATTCTCCACGTAGTTTTCCCTTTTCATTGCTGTTTTCATTTTCATTGTCTTGCCGCCGCTATGAGTTTGCGAGCGGCTTGCTCGTGCGCGGCGCGGGTCTGGCGGGCGGCGTCGGACACGGCGTCGATGGTCTGCGTCTGGAGGGAATGGACGGTTCCGTTCAGGCTCTTCTCGATTTCTCCGGGAAGGACGTGCGTGAGGTCGTAGATGTCGCATCCGGTCCAGACCACGCCGCCAACGGCGAGAAGGTCGCCAATGGGCAGCGGTCCGTCCACGGCCGGTGCGACGGCCGACGCCGCAGCCTTTGCGATGGCCTTGCCGCCGAAGCGAAGCACCAGGGATTTGACGGCCGCCACCGTACTGCGAATCGTTGCAATCCGTTTTTCCGCAACCCGGCCTCGAATTCGTCGGCGATATTCCCCAATCGGGACAAGTGGCGGCCAAGCGCGGCGGAAACTTCGTCGTTGTAACGGCGGATTTCGGCCGAGTAGTCCGGCGGCGGTTCCGCTTCGGGGACGGCCGGCCCGGCCGGACGTGCCCGCTCAACCGCTTCGGCTGGCGGTGCCGGACGATTGGGAAGGCCGCGAGAGACGAGACGCGACGCCGTGAAGGAGAGGAGGGCGACGGCCGCAAACGCCAGCCAGAGAATTGCGGCGACCATGGCGTTCCCGGAATTGGATTCCGGCGTAACGTCGATGACGACGGGCTTGCGTCGTTTTGCGGAGGCGAACAGCCGAACAAACGCCGCCAGTCCGAACACGCCGCCGAATGCGGCCGCGAAAAGGGAAATGCCGTTGCCGACGCCATCGCCGACTTTGTTCCAGAATCCGTTTGATCCGGCGGCCCTGACGACTTCCGGCAGCATTTCCGGGTGCTCCTCGATCGTCTTGCGCGTTGCCTCGGAGAGCGCGCTGTCCTTCTCCCGCTCGCCGGCCGTGAGGTTGTGCGCCGCCACGACGGCTGCGGCGCCTGCGCCGCCGGTCGCCAGATGCGCCGGCTTCACGATCGGCGCGCGGTGGATCGTCTTCACCGCAGGCTTTGCGGCGCGCGCCTCGATCCCCGCGGCGCGGACCGTCGCGTCAACCGCGCCGGCGATCTTAGGAGCCGTGTGCAAGGCTGCCTTTTCGCCACCCTTGACGGCCGCTTTCGCCGCGTCGTCCCCGTAGTGGGCGACGACGTGTTCCGCCGCGTTGTCCGCGCTGTGCCCGGCGATCTTTCCGGCGACCTTCGCCGCGCCGGTCAGCCACCCGCCCTGCGCGGCGGTGGCGAGGAAAAGGGAAAGGAGAATTGCAGATTTTTTGTCCATGGTTTTTCTCGTTTGTTGTTTGTCGTTCGCTTTGGAGTTTCCGCCTTTTTCGGAACGGCGGTCACATGGCACGCTGCCATGCGTTCGTTACGAAATGAAGTATGGTGCACCTTTTCCTCGTCGGAGAAATCGCGGATGTCCGCGGATGTCCGCAAAACGAGAATAGCAGTTGGCCTCCACGCGCTGTCGCGCGCAGGGTCAACTGCGGGGAGCACCGCGCGGTGCCGCGTCGTGAAAGCCGAGTTTAATTCCGCAAGCTCAAGTTGTTGGGTTGCAAGCCGACGAATGAAGCACTCGGAGATTCAGCGAATCAACATTCGGCTTCCGACATAACAGTCCGCCGCATCCCGAAGCGGCGCAGCCGCCGGGATGCGGGGGACTTCCGAACTCGCCTTTCGGCTTGCTGACGGATTGGAACGAACAACAGATAAGGTAAAAAGGAAAACAAAGATGAACGTCACAATCGCCTTTCGGCTTACTGACGGATTGGAACCCGCGCATCCCTCCGGCCCTCCAGGGCGCTGCCCAGGGTCACAATCGCCTTTCGGCTTGCTGACGGATTGGAACTCGTCGACCCCAAGACCACGAAGCACCTGATACAGCGGCAAGTCACAATCGCCTTTCGGCTTGCTGACGGATTGGAACCGGACGAAGGATGCCCTGTCTGGGGACCCTCCCGTATGTCACAATCGCCTTTCGGCTTGCTGACGGATTGGAACACCGGGAAAAAAACTATCGGCGGCGACCCAGCCGTCAAGCCGTCACAATCGCCTTTCGGCTTGCTGACGGATTGGAACTAGAGTGCCGGTCGTGCCGGGCTTCGGGACCGTACCGTCACAATCGCCTTTCGGCTTGCTGACGGATTGGAACGAGGGCAGTGGGAATATCGTAATGGCGTTCAGTACTGTCGGGGTCACAATCGCCTTTCGGCTTGCTGACGGATTGGAACCGACCTCCTGTGCGGCCACTTCCTTCAGTCGGGCCGTCTCGTCACAATCGCCTTTCGGCTTGCTGACGGATTGGAACTACTTCAGTCCGAAGAATCAACAGGAGCGAGAAAAGCTCCTGAAGTCACAATCGCCTTTCGGCTTGCTGACGGATTGGAACCGCGAGGAAGACCTGGCGCCGTTGGCATCTATTCCTACACAGGGTCACAATCGCCTTTCGGCTTGCTGACGGATTGGAACTAGCCACGCCAGCTCGCAACTGCGACCGCTTTGACGATGGTCACAATCGCCTTTCGGCTTGCTGACGGATTGGAACCAGGAAGAGGAGGCCACTTGGCTGGCTGAAGCCAGGTCACAATCGCCTTTCGGCTTGCTGACGGATTGGAACGTGGTCAACGTCGAGTGCCGAGCCTGTAAGGCCGCAAGGTCACAATCGCCTTTCGGCTTGCTGACGGATTGGAACCCGGCCCGAATCGGTACCACGACGGTGGCGAATCTATACTGGTCACAATCGCCTTTCGGCTTGCTGACGGATTGGAACGGTCGTCGATAACATGGTATCAGCCATCCGGCATATCAGGTCACAATCGCCTTTCGGCTTGCTGACGGATTGGAACCGCCAAACGGCCGCGGAGTGCGTCATCTCAATGACGTGCTCGAGTCACAATCGCCTTTCGGCTTGCTGACGGATTGGAACCCCGGCCCTCCGCGTCGTCATGTCAGCGCCTAAGACCACGAGTCACAATCGCCTTTCGGCTTGCTGACGGATTGGAACAACAAAATATCGGTGTCTCCGTTTGCGATGCGCCAAGTAGGGTCACAATCGCCTTTCGGCTTGCTGACGGATTGGAACTTACGCTGATGGATTGACCCCGGCGGAGTACTGGGCAAGCCTGTCACAATCGCCTTTCGGCTTGCTGACGGATTGGAACCCCCGGGGTACCCAGAGAAGCTTAATGGCATATATGGCTGGCCCGCGTCACAATCGCCTTTCGGCTTGCTGACGGATTGGAACTTGGTCATTTCGACGAAGTCGAGACGGAGACCGCCTTGTCACAATCGCCTTTCGGCTTGCTGACGGATTGGAACCAGACGTCAGCCAGCCGGAGAAAGACGTGCCTGACACGTCACAATCGCCTTTCGGCTTGCTGACGGATTGGAACTAGAAGCCTTTTCTTCCGGGTTTCATGCAAGACCGGTGTCACAATCGCCTTTCGGCTTGCTGACGGATTGGAACGAGGAACTCTAACCGCGAAGCCCCGCCCCGCCCCGTCACAATCGCCTTTCGGCTTGCTGACGGATTGGAACTGGGCTGAAGCTCACGCTGAGCGTTCTGCCCGCGCCGCCTAGTCACAATCGCCTTTCGGCTTGCTGACGGATTGGAACCGACGACTCAGAGCGGAAGCAGAAGACTAAGTCAATGATCGTCACAATCGCCTTTCGGCTTGCTGACGGATTGGAACAACACCATGTTCGACAACATGTTCAACGGAATCTGCGTCACAATCGCCTTTCGGCTTGCTGACGGATTGGAACCGGGCAAGTCCCACCTCGACGAGCGCCTCGCCGTGTCACAATCGCCTTTCGGCTTGCTGACGGATTGGAACTCATCGGGTATATCTGCTTTTATACTGACTCCATGAAGAAGTCACAATCGCCTTTCGGCTTGCTGACGGATTGGAACGAGGACAGGGGTCGAAATAAACATCATCAAGGAGGGCGTCACAATCGCCTTTCGGCTTGCTGACGGATTGGAACAACATGAAAGTTGGTGTGGCATCCGGATTCAGGCCGGTAAGTCACAATCGCCTTTCGGCTTGCTGACGGATTGGAACTCTACCCTTTTTTTCCCCTTTCTGCAAGCGGGGTTTCGAGGGGGTTTTGTCTAACCGGTCTTTGGGACGGAAAAATCAAACGGATTTTCTTTGGATTTTGGTGCCAAAAATCTTGAAAAATCGGCTCTAAGAGCCGATTTTTCCGATTTCGTCTAACCGGTTTCCCGGTGCGTTTTGCGAATATCCGTTGAATTTCCAACGAATAAGTGGCGTTTTTCGCTTGAATTCCGCAAAGGGCAGGATCGGTCAGATCCTTTTTCGGGGAAAAAGGGCGAAGAATGGCGTCAAAACACATCGACGGATTTTGTCTCGGAAAGGGGGAGGGCGGGTAGATGGTTCCGCCTTCGTGAGCCGAAAACAGGAGAAAGCCCAGTTTGTTTGAAGAGGCGTGCGAATCCGCCCACGCAGAAACGCTGTTCAACAGGTTGCTTCCGCGGCGGCGGCGAGGGCCTCGCCGAAGGACGGGTGCGGGAAGGCGCCGCGGAGGGCGGCGGCGGGGAGGCCGTGTCGGAGGGCGAGCGCGGCCGCGGCGATCGATTCGGCGGCGCCGGGGCCGACGATGGTCGCGCCGAGAAGCCGGCCGGTGGCGGGGGCGACAAAGACCTTCGCGAAGCCGTCCGTCTCGCCTGCCGCGACGGCACGGCCGTTGGCGCGGAAGAAGGACTTACCGGCGCGGACGGGAACGCCGCGCGCCCGGGCGTCCTCTTCTGTCTGACCGACGGCGGCGACCTCGGGATGCGAGAAGACGCAGGCGGGGATCGAGGCGCCGTCGAAGTCTGGCTCTTCGCCGCAGAGTGTGGCGACGGCGGCTTCGGCGGATGCTTCGGCCCACGGGGCGAGCTGGACGCGCCCGATGGCGTCGCCGCATGCCGAGACGCCGGTCGCAGCGGTCCGGAAGGCGGCGTCGACGGGAATTTCCCCGCAGGGGCCGGTCGCGATTCCGGCGGCGTCGAGGCCGAGACCGTCCGTCGCCGGCCGTCGGCCAACGGTGACGAGCAGGAGGTCCGCCTCGAGCTCGTGGCCATCCGCGAGAACGGCGCGGACGCCATCCGCAGTTTCTTTGACGTCCGAAAGCGCGGCGGCGGTCCGAATGCGAACGCCCTGGCGGACGAATGCGCCCGCGAGGGCGACGCCGGCGTCGCGGTCGAGGCCCGGCAGGAGCCGCAGTTCGCGTTCGACGAGTTCCACGGCGACGCCGAGATCTGCGAACAGCGACGCAAACTCGCAGCCGGCCGCGCCGCCCCCGAGGATGAGGAGACGGCTCGGGAGCGCCGGGAGGCGGAGCGCGGCGTCGGTGTCGAGGACGCGGGGCGAATCGGGCAGGAAGGCGGGGCGGGCGGGGACGGCGCCGGGCGCGAGCAGGACGCGCGGCGCGGCCAGTTCGAAGGGGGCGGCGTTCGGCGGGGAGACGAGGACGCGGTCCGGCGCGACCAGGCGCGCCTCGCCCCGGAAGAAGGCGGCGCCGGAGGCTTCCAGGGCGGCGGCGGCCCCGCGCGCGAGGCGCTCCGATGCGGCGCGGGCCCGCGCGAGCATCGCGGGCCAGTCCGGCTCCGCCGCGCCGGCGCGCACGCCGAAGCCGACGGCGGCGCGCGCGGTCCGGAGCGCGGCGGCGGACGCGAGCAGCGCTTTTACGGGAATGCAGCCGCGGTGCAGACACGTTCCGCCCGGCTCCTCTCGGGAGACGACGGCGGCGCGGAGGTTGCGGCGGCGCGCCTCGCGCGCGGCGGCGAGACCGGCGGGGCCGGCGCCCAGAATCAGGAGGTCAAAAGAAATCATTGGGCGAAAAGGAGGGCGTTTGAAGTGAAAAGGAAAGAGTGAAGAGTGAAGGGTGAAGGGTGAAAAGTGAAGGGTTATGGTTTGAAAAGTGGTGGGTGAAGGTTGGAAGGAATAGGGAGGAAAGGCGGGGTGCGGGAGATGGATTCGGCCTCGGCGAGCCAGGGGGCGGGGACGGGGCGGAGGGGGCCGGCCCAGGAGCGGGAGGCGCGGAGGCGAAGGCGGGCGAAGAACTCGTCCGTGAAGAGCGGCGAGCCGAGGAGGTCGCGGAGGTTGGCGACGCGGGAGCGGACGGAAGGAACGCCGTGGCGGCGGAGCTTCGCCTCCGGCGGCGTCAGGAGACGCGCGAGCGCGCCGAGGTCGGCGTCCCAGAGCAGCGTGCCGTGGAAGAGGCGGCGGGAGCCGGAGAGCATCTGCGCCGTGCCGGCGATCTTGCGGCCGTCGGGCGCGAGGACGTCGTTGCGATCCGTCGCAAAGGCGGACGCGCCGAGAAGCGCGACGAAGGACGCGAGGACGCGGCGGACGGGCGTCGCTGCGGGGACGACGAACGAGAACTGGACCGTCCCAAGGTCATGGAAGACGGCGCCGCCGCCGGTCTTCCGGCGGAAGACGGGGACGCCGCGGCGCGCGGCTTCCGCGAGGTCGGCCTCGGCGGCGGCGTCCTGGTGTCGGCCGAGGACGACCGCCGGTTCGTCCCTCCAGAGCCAGAAGGCGGATTCCGACGCACGCTCCAGGACCACCTGTTCGAGCGCGAGGGCGAACCCGGCGGGGCGGGCGTCGGGGGCGGCGTAGTGGATCATCGTCAGGGGGCGATGAATGTCGCAAATCCGACTTCGTCGAGAAGTCCTTCCCGCCAAGAGCCGGTCGTCGGCCGGACTTTGCAAAGCCAACCCTCCGCAGGACCGCCGGTTTCCAGAAGTGAAACATTCATCGCCACGCGATCGTTTCGCTCTTGGAATACGGCGGGAAACGGCAGCGAGACCTCGAAGACGGTCTTGTTTGTTTCGACGGTCGCGAAGGGGACGCCCGGCGAAAGCGGTTCGCCTGGATTTGCGGAGCATTCGGCAATGGTCGGGCGCCCGAGCCTAGCGACCAGGCAGTCCGAAAGGGACACCGCGACAATTCCGGCTGATTCTTCGACCAGGCGAACGAGATTGTCGGGAATGTAAAGGGGAGGCATGGAAGGTAAGAGTTAGGAGAGGTAAGAGTTAAACGGGAAGATCGAAACAATTCGCCGTTCGCTGTTCGTTGTCCGCTGGCATCTTGGAGAGGAGGAGGTCGGCGATGCGCGCCTTTTCGCCGTCGCGCTCGAGAAAGGAGGTGTCGACGACGGTGGCGCCGAATTCGCGCTCGGCGGTTTCCATGAGGATGTCCTCCATGCGGTGGAAGCCCGCCGGGTCGCGGACGATCAGGAAGTCCTCCGGG
>CAMNCG010000115.1 GCA_946534105.1 uncultured Verrucomicrobiota bacterium | reverse complement strand
CGCCAGGCCGTGTTCATGCTCCGCGGCAAGCCGCTCAACACCGTCTCGACGAAGCGCGACGTGCTCTACAAGAACGAGGAGCTCTACAACCTCATGTGCGCGCTCGACATCGGCGACAGCGTGGACAACCTCCGCTACGAGCGCGTGATCATCGCGACGGACGCGGACGTGGACGGCCTCCACATCCGCAACCTGATGATCACCTACTTCCTCCGGTTCTTCGACCGGCTCGTGCGCGAAGGCCGCGTGTACATCCTCGAAACCCCGCTCTTCCGCGTCCGGCCTTCCAGCAAGAAGAACGCCGACCGCAACGTCTACTGCTACAACGAGGCCGAGCGCGACGCCGCCGTGGCCGAAATCGGCAAGAGCGCCGAGATCACCCGCTTCAAGGGCCTCGGCGAAGTCTCGAAAGACGAATTCAAGGCCTTCATCGGAGAGGCGATGCGCCTCACGCCGGTGGACGTCTCCCGCGACCGCCACGTGCAGGACACGATCGAGTTCTACATGGGCGAAAACAGCCGCGAACGCAAGCAGTACATCCTCGACAACCTCGTCGTCAACCCCGAAGACCTATCGTGAAAGACCCGAAACCGACTTCCCATTCCCCGGGAGACATCCCGCCCCAGCGCGATTTCCTCGACGGACTCTTCGACACGTCGCCGATGCCCTCGGCGTCCGATCTCGCCGCTTCGGCCCGCGGAGACGGCGGACTCCCGTCCGCCGCCGCGCCGGCACGGGAGAACGGCGGTCTGGAGACCGCCGCCCCTCCGCCCCGTCCCGGCGAAAACGACCCTCCGCCCTCCTCCGGCGAAAACGACCCTCCGCCCTCCTCCGGCGACGACGCCGGCCCCTCCGATTCCGGCGCGCCGGAATCCGGCCCGTTCTCCCCGCGCTCCGGCGGCCCGCTCGCCGAGGTCATGGACTCCAACTTCCTGCAGTTCGCCTCCTACGCGATCTGCGACCGCGCGATCCCGACGGTGGAAGACGGCCTCAAGCCGGTCCAGCGCCGCATCCTGCACACGCTCTCCGAGATGGACGACGGACGCTTCGTCAAGGTCGCGACCGTCGTCGGGCGCACGATGTTCTACCACCCGCACGGCGACGCCTCCATCTACGGCGCGCTCGTGAACCTCGCCAACAAGCGCTACCTCATCGAAGGCCAGGGCAACTTCGGCAACATCTACACCGGCGACGAAGCGGCCGCCCCGCGTTACATCGAATGCCGCCTCACGGACCTCGCCCGCGAGGAAATCTTCAACAAGAAGACGACGACCTACATCCCGAGCTACGACGGGCGAAACGAAGAGCCGGTCCTGCTGCCCTGCAAGATCCCGCTGCTCCTCATGCTCGGCGCGAACGGCATCGCCGTCGGCATGGCGACGTACATCCTCCCGCACAACTTCATCGAGCTGCTGCGCGCCGAGATCGAACTCGTGAAGAATCCGAAGGCCGCGCCGGAAATCCTCCCGGACTTCCCCACCGGCGGCCTCGCCGACTGCTCCGGCTACGAGGACGGCAACGGCAAGATCCGCGTCCGCGCGAAGTTCGAAGTCCGCGAAGAGCGCGGCGCCAAGCAGGTCGTCATCACCGAACTGCCCTTCGGACAGACCACCGAGACGCTCATTTCGTCGATCGAGAACGCCGCCCGCGCCAAGAAGGTGCCGGTGAAGAGCATCCACGACGGCACGAGCGACCACGCCGAGGTCGTCCTCACGCTCCTGCCCGGCACCGACCCGCAGAAGGCGATCCGGCAGCTCTACGCCGCCACCAACTGCGAATGCGCCCTCACCGCCAACATGACGGTGCTGGAGAACAACCGCCCGGTCCAGACCACGGTTTCGCACGTCCTGCGCAAGAGCGTGGACCAGCTTCTCGCCCTCAACAGGCGCGAGCTGGAGATCCGCGAAGGCGAGCTCACGGACGAGCGCCACCGCAAGACCCTCGTCCAGATCTTCGTCGAAGAGCGCATCTACAAGCGCATCGAAAAGGCGCCCACCGCGGAAAAGGTCCGCGCCGAGGTCCTCGCCGGCTTCGAGCCGTTCGCGGACCGCCTCGTGCGCCCGGTGTCGGACGCGGACGTCGAAATGCTCCTCGGCATCCCGATCCGCCGCATCTCCCTCTTCGACATCAACAAGAACCGCGAGGAAATCGAAGGCATCCTGAAGGAGCTCGACGAAGTCCGGAAGAACCTCGCGAACCTCAAGCGCTACACCGTCCGCTACCTCGAAAACCTCATCAAGAAGTACGAGATGCAGGAGGTGGAAGTGGAGGTTTCCCCTGAACCCGCCGCCGCGCCCGCGAAGGGCGCGAAAGGCGCCGCCGCCAAGCCGGCTCGCGCGAAAAAGAGGAAGTTCAAGACCGTGCTTGCGCCGCGCTTCCCGCGTCTCACGACCGTCGAAACGTTCGAGACGATCGACGTCAAGGCCGTCACCGCGACGAAGCTCGAAATTTGCTACGACCCCGAGACCGGCTTCCTCGGCCACGCCCTGCGCGGCGTGGAGCCGATGTTCCCGTGCTCTTCCACCGACAAGCTGCTCCTCGTCTGGGGCGACGGGCGCTACAAGGTCGTGCCGGCGCCGGAAAAGGAGAAGATCTTCGTGGACAAGGACCTGCTGCTCGCCCGCGTCTTCGACCGGGACGAGGTCTGGACCTGCGTGTACACGGAAAAGGAGATCCCCTTCAGCTGCATCAAGCGCTTCTCCTTCGGCGGCGTGATCCAGAACCGCGACTACAACCTCCTTCCGGAACCGGGCACGATCAAGTTCCTGGAGCCCGGCACGCCGGGCACGATGTGGATGAAGTTCCGCCCCGCCAAGGGCCAGCGCATCCTGCAGAAGAAATTCGACCCCTCGCAGGAAGTCGCCGTGAAGGGCGTCAAGGCCCGCGGCAAGCAGATCACCACGAAGCCCATCTCCGCCATCGCCGGCGGCGACAAGCCGCCCCGATTCTGGGACGACTCGCTCGCCACCGAAAAGGGCGGTCTGCTCTAGCGCCCCGCCCGCCGGGGGCGGGGCTCCGCCTCCCCCGGCGGCGGTCGCGAAAAAAAAAGGTTGCCTGCCGTTTGAAAAAAACGGATTTGACTTGTTCGGGGCGAGGGAGTATCATGCGCCGCGTTTTCTCCGGGATCGTCATCTCATGATCTGCCTTGCCCTCACGGGCGGGATTGCGTGCGGCAAAAGCGAACTCGGACGATGGCTGGGGCTGGCTGGAGCCGAGACCGTCGACGCGGATGTCGTGGTCGGTCGTCTCCACGGCCCGGGCGGACAAGCGGCGGAAATCGTCGCCGCCGAATTCGGGCGGGAATATCTCCTTCCCGGCGGCGCGACGGACAAGGCGAGACTCTCGCGCCTGGTCTTTTCCGACGCCGATGCCAGGCGAAGGCTTGAAGGAGCGCTTCACCCGATCGTCCGAAAGTGGCTTCTGGACTGGAAAAACAGGCCGGGAGATCCGTCTTCCGTCCGCGTCGCGCAAATTCCGCTGCTTTTCGAAAGCGCCTGGTCCTGCGACTGGGACTTCACCGCGACCGTCGAAACGTCGTCCGCCGAATCGCGGTTGGCGCGCCTCGCCGCCCGCGGTTTGTCGAGAGCCGAGGCGGAGGCGCGCATCCGGTCGCAGCTTTCCGCCTCCGAACGTGCCGCGAGAGCCGATTTCGTGATCTGGAACGATTCCGGAAAGGAACCGCTGAGGACGCTGGCGACGCTCCTCCTCCAGTCCCTGAAGAACCAACGAAAATGAACACCGATTCCGTCCATGCGCCGGACTCCCCGGCCGAACCTCCGAAACGCAGACGCGGACGTCCGCGCAAAACTTCCCTTCCTCCTCCCGCTCCCACCGCCCCCCCTGCGCCTGCCGCGCCCGAGGATGCGGTCCCTTCGGACCCCGCCGCGTCCCCCGCTCCCCCCGCGCCTGCCGCGCCCGAGGATGCGGTCCCTTCGGTCTCTTTGGTCCCTTCGGTCCCCGCAGAACAAGGCCCTGCGTGCGCTCCCCCCCCGTCCGAGGATGCGGTCCCTTCGGTCCCCGCCCCGCCCGCGTCCTCCGCCCCTCACCCGCCCGCGTCTTCCTCCCTGGACGACTTCTCCCTTCCGGAACCGGTCGTCGAGTCCGAAGGCGATCGCTCGCTTGACGCCGACATGCAGGCGCGGCGCGAAGCGGCCATGCGGATGAAGCGCGGCATCGACGACATGAGCGATTCGATCGCGGCGATGCAGGCGTTCTTCTCGAAGAAGACGTCGACGCAGACCGCGATGGCGCAGCAGGCCAAGAGCCTCGCGAACAAGGCGGCAAAGCAGGCCGCGCGCGCGCAGGCCGCCCGGGAGGCCGCCGTGAAGGCCGCCGCGGCGCGACTCGCGGAAGCCGCGAAGCCGCCGGCTCCTCCCTCGTTCCCCGGAAAGGTCCGGATGGACCGCTGGGGCCGCCCGATTCCCCAGAGCCCGTCCGCCGCGGCGCCCGCGCAACCCGCGCGCAAGGTCCCCGCCTCGCCCGCGGCTCCGGCTCCCGCCACGGCCGCCGCCAATCCGGACCTGCCGGTGCTGAACATCCTCGAGCTCCAGCGATGCGGCGCCGCGGACCTCGCCGCCCTCGTCGAAGAGGCCAAGCTTGACGACAAGTCCGGCGCCGCGTTCGCCTCCCGCCACGACCTCGTGCTCGCGCTTCTCGCCGAGCACGCCCGCCGTGGCGGCGCGGTCGAGGGCGAGGGCGTGTTCGTTCCGGTGAAGGACCAGTCCGGATGCCTCGTTTCCGCGCTGAACGGACTGCGCCGCACGCCGGCCGACATCCGGATTTCCGCCTCGTTCGCGTCCGCCAACGGACTCCGACCGGGCGATCACGTCGTCTGTCGCGCCGTGCAGTGCCCCGCCGCGGCCGGGCGCGGCGCCCTGCAGTTCGAGGCCGCGGACGTCGTGAGCGTGAACGGCCTTTCGCCGGACAAGGCCCGCCGCAAGCTTCCCTTCGACGCCTTTCAGCCCGCCGTTCCGTCGCGCCGCGTCGCGCTCGGCGGCGCGGCCGGTTCATGGATCGCCGAGGTGGACGCCGCCGCGCCGCTCGCCGAGGGCGACCGCGCGCTTGCGGTCTTCGAATCCGGCGGGGCGCGCGCGTCCGCCGCGCTCGCGGAGCTTGCGGCGTCGGTCAAGGCGGCGAACGACGGACTCGACGTCGTGCTCGCGCTGTTCGACCCCGATCCCGCGACCATCGCGGCCGTCTCCGCGCGTGCCGCGGCGGACCGGGATGCGGGACGCGCCCCGGCCTTCGAGGCCGTGATGCAGGATCCGGGCGACCATCAGGACCGTGCCACGACGTTCGCGGGCGCGCTTTGCGACGGTCTGCGCCGCCGCGCCGCCTTCGGTCGCCGCGTCGTGCTCTTCACCGACCTGCCCGGACCCGTCGTCGCCGGCTTCGCGCGCGGCGAGCCCGGCGAAGCCTCCCTCGCGCCCGACGCCGCGCTGGAACGCGAAGCGGCGGAGTTCCGCCGCCTGTGGGGCTCCTCCCGCGATCTCGGCGGCGCCGGCTCGCTCACGGTCTTCGCGGCGGCGTGTCCGGTTTCGCGATACGACGATGCGGTCGTCGCGCGGTTTCGCGGCGGCGCGGACTGGTCCGTTCGCCTCGCCGCCGGCCCCGGCGGCGCGCCCGCGCCGGTCGCCGGATCGGCGATTTCGCGCCACGCGGCGTCCGACCTCTCCGTCCCCGCCGATTCCGCCGCCGGATCGGCCGCCGGGGCCGTCCCCGAGTTCCGCGTCCCCGAGTTCCGCGCTCTCGATTTCGGGCTCTGATGCCGATCCCCGCCTGCATCGACGCCCTGCGCCCCGGCCAGTGGATCAAGAATTCGCTCGTCTTCGCGGGCGGGTTCTTCGCCCTCGCGGACCGCAACCAGTCCGTTTCCGCCGGCCACGCCGCGGGGCGCGGCGCCGCGGCGTTCGCGGTCTTCTGCCTCGTTTCCGGCGCCGTGTACCTCATGAACGACGTGCATGACGCCGAGGCGGACGCCCTGCACCCGGAGAAGCGCCGCCGTCCCGTCGCCTCGGGCCGACTTTCCAGGCGCGCCGCGCTCGTCGAAGCCGCCGCCGCGCTCGCGCTCGGCTTCGCCGCCGCGCCGTCGCTCGGCACCGGCTTCGCGGCGACGACGGCGGCGTATTTCGCGCTGCAGGTCGCCTACACGTTCGCCCTGAAGCGCGTGCCGCTTGCGGACGCCGCCTGCATCGCCGCGGGCTTTTCCCTTCGCGTCGTGGCGGGGGCCTTCGCCGTCGGCGCGGCGGTGTACCCGTGGATTCTCGTCTGCGCGTTTCTTCTCGCGCTGTTCATCGCGCTCGGCAAGCGCCGCGCCGAACTCGCGGTGCTCGGACGAGCCGCGGCGCCGCGGCACCGCGCCGTTCTCGCGCGCTACACCGTGCGCGGCCTCGACCGCGCCTGCACGGCGGTCGCGGCGGCCGCCGTGGCGGCGTACGCGGCGTGGACCGTCGCGCCGTCGACAACCGCGAAGTTCGGCACGTTCGGCCTCGGCGCGACCGTGATTCCCGTCGCCTTCGGCGTCGCGCGCTACCTCCGCGTCGTGCTTCGCGGCGAAGGCGGCGACCGCCCCGAAAAAACGTTTCTCCGCACTCCCGCGCTCGTCGCGGCGGTCCTCGTCTGGCTCGCCTCGTGCGTCGCGGTCTGGATCCTTGCCAGCCGATGAATTCCGAAACCCGCCCGAAAGCGGCCCTCGATTCCGACCTCTACGCCGAAGCGCCCGTGCTCCGTGCGCGGCTCGAAGTCCGCCCCGAAGACCTCGACGACCTGCTGGACGCGCTCTGGGGGCTCGACCCCGCCGTCGGCGCCTGGCAGGACATGGAAACCGGTCGCGCCTGGCTTCAGGCCTTTTCCGTCGATCCCGCCTCGCTGGCCGCCACGGCGTCCGCCATGGAGCGCGCCGCCGGCGCGGGACCGTGCGAGACGGAGCGCCTTCCGCGCGAAGACTGGGCCGAGAGCTGGAAGAAGTTCTTCCGCGTCGTGCGCGTCTCGCCGCGCGTCACGGTGCGCCCCCCGTGGGAGAACGCCGAGCCGGAGCGGCCGGACGGCGTTGTCGTTTGCATCGAACCGGGCATGAGTTTCGGCACCGGCCTCCACGGCACGACCCAGACCTGCCTGCGCTTCATCGAAAGCCTTCTTGAGGAGACGCCGGGCGCCTCGCTGCTGGATCTCGGATGCGGCTCCGGCATCCTGTCCATCGCCGCGCGGTTGCTCGGCTTCCGACACGTGCGCGGCGTGGACTACGACGCCGCCGCGGTGCGCGTCGCCGCGGAAAACGCCCGCGAAAACGGCGTGTCGGACGTGCCGTTTTCGCTCTGTGACGTCACGGTCGACCCGATCCCCGCCGCGGACGTCGTGGTCGCCAACATTCTCGCGCCGGTCCTCGTCTCCGCCGCGCCGCGCGTCTCGCGCGCCGTCTCGCGCGCGCCCGGCGCCGCGCTGGTCCTTTCCGGCATCCTCGACTCGCAGTACGCGGGCGTGGTTCGCGCTTACGCCGCCCAGGGCTTTTCCGAGGTCCGCCGCCTGTCCGCCGGCGAGTGGACAAGCGGCCTTTTCCGGCGCGTCGGCGCGTCGGCGCGCGGCGCTTGATTTCCCGCTCCTTTTATGGGAGAATGGCCCTTGACCGCGCGCGTGGTCGCATTTCGGCCCGGAGCGCGCGCGAAAACGTTCACTTGAGACACCGCCATGGCAACCGACAAAGACATCAGGAATCTTTCCCACGCCCAAGAGGAGACCCCGGAGGAGCTTGCGCTCGTCCGCGAGTGGTGGTCGGCGCATGGCAATCTCGTGACGGGCGTTCTCGTCGCGCTTCTCGTCATCGTTCTCGGCGCCCGCTGGTGGAAGGCCCGCTCCGACGCCCGGGAGGAGGCCGCGATGGCCCAGCTCCAGGACGCCGCGTTTTCGCCGGATGCCCTCGAGCGCGTGATTCACGACGGAGGTTCCCGCTCCGCCGCGGCGCTCGCCCGCCTTCGTCTCGGCGAGGCGCAGTACGCCGCCGGCAAGTACGATCTGGCGAAGGCCGCGTACGCTGACTTTCTCGCCGCCGAACCGGGCCACGATCTCGCGTATGTGGCGGCCTACGGCCTCGCCCAGAGCGAAGAGGCCCTCGGCAACGTTGCCGAGTCGGTTCGCCTCTTCCGCGAATTCGGCGGCAAGTACGCCGCTTCGCCGCTTGCTCCCCTCGCCACGCTCGGCGTCGCGCGCGGCCTCGTCCTTTCCGGCACCGAAGAAGCGAAGAAGGAGAGCAAGTCCATTCTGGAACTTTTCCTCACCGAGCACGCCGGAGAAGTCTGGGCCGCCTCGGCCGACGAGCTTCTCCGCGCCCACAATCGCCTGACGGTCCCGGCCGCGCCGGCGGCGGATGCCGCCGCCTCCGACATCGCCTCCTTCCTTTCCGGCGCGTCCGCTCCGGAGGCGCCCGCCGCCCCGGCGGCTGAGGCGCCCGCCGCCCCGGCGGCTCCGGAGGTCCCGGAAGCCTCCGTCGCCCCGGCGGCTCCGGAGGCGCCCGCCGCCCCGGTGGCGGAACAGGCCGCGCGGGAATAGCCAGGCGGGGGTCGCGATCCCGGCGGCAATGGGAAAATCGGCCGCAGATTCGCTTTTCGCCGCCGTCGCCGTCGTGGCCGACGGCGTCGCGGCCTTTCTGGCGGTCTATCTGGCGGTGTTCGTCCGGTTCGAGACGAACCTGCTCGCGACGCCGTACGGCGTGCCGTTCGACCTCTACGACGGCTACTGGTTCCTCGGCCTGCTCGCCGTGGCGGCGTCGTACCTCACGCTGCGCTCGCTCCGGCTGTACAAGCGCCCGCAGCGCGGCACGTTCCACGCGCACGTGCCGCGGCTCGTGCGCGGAGCCGTCACGACCACGGCCGCGCTCCTCGTCGTTCACGCGGTTCTGCACAACCACTACAACTTCTCCTCGGCGGCGATCCTGCTCTTCGCCCCCGCGTTTTCGGTCCTGCTGCTCGTCGAGCGCCTGATCCTCTTCCGCGCCGAAATCCACGCCGCGAGGCTTTCGCTGCCCACGCACCGCGTGCTCATGATCGGCGCCGACTCCACGGCTGCGCGCCTCGCGCGGTGTTTCGCCGCCGATCCGCGCCTCCGGGTCCGCGTGTCGGGGTTCCTTCTCGCGCGTCCCGACGAGACGCCGGATCCGACGATCGCCGCCGAGAACGTTCTCGGCCAGGTCGGCGACTTCCGCAAGGTGCTGGACGAGCTGCCGGACATCGTGCAGGTGATCGTGACCGAACCCGGGGCCGATTCCGGGCTCCTCTACGACATCGCCTCCGAATGCGAACGCCGCATGCTGCGCTTCAACGTCGTGCCCGACGTGTTCCGCATTCTCACGTCGTCCGTCGAAGTCGAGACGATCGATGACGTGCCGCTCATGGGCCTTCGCCGCGCGCCGCTCGATCATCTCGGCAACCGCATCGCAAAGCGCTTGGAGGACATCGCCGGCGCGCTCGTCGGACTCGCCGTGTCGGCTCCCGTCGTGGCCGTGCTCGCGTTTCTCGTGAAGCGCGGTTCGCCCGGCCCGGCGTTCTACCGCCAGACCCGCTGCGGCTACGGCGGGCGCCCGTTCACCATCTACAAGCTCCGTTCCATGCGGATCGACGCCGAGAAGGGCACCGGCGCCGTGTTCGCCTCCGAGGACGACCCCCGGCGCACCCCGCTCGGCACCTTCATGCGCGCGCACAACCTCGACGAGCTGCCGCAGTTCTGGAACGTTCTCAAGGGCGACATGTCGCTCGTCGGGCCTCGTCCCGAGCGCCCCGAATTCGTCGCCGGCTTCGCGCGCGACATTGAGCACTACATGCGCCGCAGCGTCTGCCGCCCCGGCATCACCGGCTGGGCGCAGGTCCACGGGCTCCGCGGAAACACCTCGATCGCCGATCGTCTCCACGCGGACCTGTGGTACCTTGAAAACTGGTCTCTCGCGCTCGACGTGAAAATCCTCCTGCGCACCTTGTTCGCCGTCCGCAACGCCTATTGACGCGCTTGCCGCCTCGGGAGAAAAAAAGATGCGGTTCGGCGGTTTTCGGCCTTTTCGCGTAGAATCCCGGACGACGGCGCCGGAACGGGTTCCGGCGCGACGCGGAGGTCTGGCGTGAAAATTCTGCTCGGCGGCGTCCCGCTCGGGTGCGACAACATTGGCGACGAGGCGATCCTCGCCGGCGTCTGCGCGATGCTGCGGGATTCCCTGCCCGGCGTCTCGCTCACGGTCTGCACCGCCGATCCCGGCACGGCGGACCTCCTCGGCGTCGAAACGGCGCCGCTCCTCGGATTCGGCCCGCTCGCGGGCCGGAAGGGGCGTGCGGCGTTCGCCGCGCTCGCCCGCCGCCACGACGCCTACGTCTGGTTCGGCGCGACGGGCCTCTCGGACTATCCGGACACCGGGCTCGGTCTGCTGGAGTCGGCGCAGGCCGCCGGCGTGCCGACGTTCGTCTGGGGCGTCGGGATGGACGACGAGCCCAATCCCGTCTTCTTCCGGGCCGCCGGCCGCCGCAGGGCGCTTCTCGGCGCGTTCGGACTCGTCGGTCCCTACGAGCGCGCTCTCCGCGCTCGGCTTTCGCGACGTCTCGTCGCGACGCTTCCGAAGTGCGGCGGCGTGTGGCTGCGCGATCCGGAGAGCGCCGCCGCGCTCGCGGCGGCGGGGTTCGGCGACGCGCGCGTCGCGGCCGATTCGGCGATCCTTCTCGCGCCGGGCGCCCCGCCGGAGCGCCCCGCCGCCGGACGCGGGCCGGTTCTCGGCCTCTGCTTCTCGGCGCAGCGCCAGATCGCGGATTTCGCCGGCGCGCGCTCTCTCGTCGAGCAAGTGCGCGCGGCCGGATGCGGTCTGCTCGGCATCCCGATGAACCCGAAAACGGACCGCGCGCCGCTCGAAGCGCTGGGCGTCGAGTGCATTTCCGGCACAAGTCCGGCCGCGGTCATGGCCGCCGCGGCCGGGTGCGACGCCGTGCTGTCGAGCCGCCTTCACCTGCTCATCCTCGCCGCCGTCGCGGGAACGCCGGGGCTCGGCGTCGCCCGGGGGTCGAAAGTCGCCAACTGGCTCGCCAACTTCGGTGAAAAGCCGCTGGGCGAGGTCCGGAACTGCGACTGGAAGGCCGCGACCGCCGCCGCGCTTCGCGCGTTGCGGGACCGCGGCGACTGGGACGCTCGCCGCGCGGCCGCGTTCGCGACGCTCCGCGCCCGTCTGGAAACCGCCCGCTCGCAGTTCGTTTCCGCGCTCTCGGCGTTGCGTCCCTGACCGGGTGTCCGGCGGTCTCGCCGCGCCCGATGCGCGCGAGACCACTGCCTGGTCCTTGGCCCGGACCGCTCAAAACGCACCGAATTCTCGCAAGATATTCTTTTGATTAAAAAGATATATTTTATATAGAATTCGGTGCGATTCCGCGGACGTTCCCGAGCCGCCCCGGCGGCGTGGATTCGGCGAGGAAGGAGCGGGAGGGCGGCGCGGAGCCTCCGGGGGAGGACGACGGGCGCCCGTACGCGGGCTTGCGCTTGCGTGTGCGCCCTAGCGCGGCATGTGCGCCC
>CAMNCG010000114.1 GCA_946534105.1 uncultured Verrucomicrobiota bacterium | reverse complement strand
CCCGCCGTTTGCACGGCGGGCGCACAGGCCGCCTGAGCGGCGGGCGCACAGGCCGCTTGCACGGCGGGCGCACAGGCCGCTTGCACGGCGGCACAGCGCGTGGCGATGCGCCGCCAGGTTTCGACGAAGGCGTCGGCGAAACGCTCCTCGAAGAACATGTTCATCGCGCGGTCGCCCGCCCGCTTGCCGCCGGGCGGGGAATGCAGATCGACGCAGACCTTCATGCCGCGCGCTGCGCACCAGCGCAGCACGTCTTCGATGTTGTCGAGGCATGAATCGACCCATGCGGCGTATTCGGCGAGATCCTGGTTGTCATCGACCGCCGACCAGTTGCGGGAAATCTGGTAGCGCACGAGCGTCGCGCCCCACCGGTGCAGGGTCTCGATGTCGTCCTCGGTCACGGGGTCGCGGTGGGGGAGCATGCAGCCGCGCAGCGGCTGGCGCCGCTGCGCGGCCGCAATGAATTGCGGCTTCGGCGCACGAGGGTCGACGCATGGCCCGCCTGTCTCGCCTGTCCCGCTAGTCCCGCAGGCCCCATTCTCGGGATACCGCACAACCCAGTCCCGGTTCACGGGGGAAACGCCGGCGTCTTCCGTGGCGAGGGTCAGGGAGTCGAGGTCGAACTCGACGTGGCCGGTCGATTCCTGGAGGCCGAGGACGAGCGTGGCGCGGCCGCCGACGGGATCGATCGGCGACGTGAGGATGTTCACGCGGTTGGTGACAGTGCGCCAGCCGTAGGTGCCGATGGGCGCGGAGGCGCCGGGGTAGTGGGTTTTTCCGGTTTCGGCGCTTTCGTAGCGGAGCATGAACTTGACGCCGTTCCAATCGTGCGCGGGCTTCGTGACGCCCTCCGCGCGGACGCGGATCGTCAGCACGAGGCCGAGTCCGTCGCCGAGAAGGCCGGAGAGGTCGAGCGGAGCCTCGCAGTGGACGGCGTTGGTCGCGGAACCGGGCGCGATTTCGGCGATGAGGGTGCGGCCCTCGATGCGCGCGCCGGGTGGAAGAGTGAAATGGTCAGCCGCAAAGGACACAGAGTTCACAAAGTCTTTGTGCTCTTTGTGTTCTTTGTGGCTAAAATCCTCTCCGGCGGCCGCAATGGCCGCCAAGAGCAGAACGGCTATGGAAAAGAGGTGCTTCATTGTTGCTTTTTTAGGTTCCCTAGATTTTCTAGGAACCCTAGTGTGCCTAGACTTCTAGGCTATCGCATGATCCAGATTGTTCCGGCGCCGGGGAAGGCCGATGTCGCGCCGCCGGCGGTGAGACGGTAGCCGCCGTTGTTGCGAAAATATCGTTCCGTCACCTTGTCGAAAAGCGCCGGGGCGTTGTCGGCCGGGTCGAAGGCCGGGCAGAGGTCGCGCACGAGCGCGCCGCCCTGCCATAGCTTGAACGAGTAGAGGCGCGCGGGCGCGAACTCGTCGGGAACGCCGCTGAAGTTGCGGGCGAAGAGGTAGAGCGGGAGGCCCAGATTTCCGTATCCAGCCGGGAAGGAAAGGTTGGCAGTGCGCGTCCCGGCGCCAACGGGAACCCACGCGCCGTTCTCCTGCTTCGCGACGGTGATGATCTGATCGCCGCTTGCGAGCGAGGTCTCCACGCGGTAGCGGACGCCGGTCGCCGGGGCGCAGTTCGCGCCGCCGAGCGTCGAGGAGCCGTTGTAGTAGCCCATGCGGTGGAAATCGGACGTCACGCGATAGGTGGAGAACAGGCCATGGGTCGAGTTCGTCGCCGCACCGCAGAACGTGGCGGCGGCGGGGATGGCGTTCCACTCCACCTCGGCGAGCATACGGGTCCCGTCACGGGCAACAACGCCGAGGTTCACGTAGTCGTTCGTGCCGTTGGCCTCGATCCATTCGGGGCGGAAGAGCGGCCACTTCGTCGTGGCGGGGGCGTTCGTGACGCCGCCGACCTCGGATGCGAAGTCGAAGTCGGCCGTCGCGTCCGCGACGGCGGCCTGCGGGAAGAAGACGCGCTCGGAAATGCGGTCGTATAGCCCCGCGCGGCCGTTGTCGGCGACGCAGGGGAGGAAGTCGCGAACGACACCGAACTCGTTCGTCAGGACAAGCGAGTAGAGACGGGCGGCGGCGAACTGGTTCGGCGTCCCGGCGTCGTTGCGGGCAAAGAGGTAGAGCGCATTTTGGGAATCAATCGTCTTCTTGTCATTGTAAAACCGCGTGCCATTGTATCCCGTTCCATCCAGGTCTTCTACCAGGAGGTTCTGCGCATTGGCCATGAGCGAGGAGGAAATCCGATAGCGCTTGTTGGCATAAACGGAGGCGGTGCCGCTGTTGACCTGGAAGGCCGAGTTTGCCGCATAGCCGATTTGGTGCGTTCCACCGGAAGTGTAGAGCGTGAAATGGTTGCTGCCATCGGCCATTGCGCCGCAGGCAGTGCTGTTGGCTGTTGGTTTTGTCGGCCACAGGAGTTCGGCGACCATTCCGGCGCCAGACTTGCCGACGACCCCGGTGTCGATGTAGAGGCCGCGAGAGCCGGCCGCGCCGTCGGACTGCACCCACTCGACAAGTTCGGCGGGGCGCGGAAGCACCGGTCCGGCGACGAGCGCGCCGCCCTGTGCGGAGTAGATGATGCCATCGACCTTGTCGTAGAGTCCGGCGTGCCCGTTCGCGTGGCATGGGATAAAATGGCGCACAAGCCGGTATTCGCCGTTGTCGTCCTTTCGCCAGAACTTCAGCGAGTAGAGCCGTGCCGAGGCGAACTGGTTGGCCGAGCCGTCGAAGTTCCCCGCGAAGAGATAGAGCGAGAGCTGGGTATCGACGGGGCCGGCCAATGCCCGAAAGTCCGAGGCGAGAGAGTCGCCTCTTGTGTAGATGCGCGCCATCGAGCCGCCCTCGCAGCGACGGATAATGTTCGTCTGCGCGCCGTCGTCCATCGAGACGACGACATGGTAGCGAACTCCAGTCACGGGTTTCACTCCGCCCTGGACCGAGGCCGCGCCGGCCTTGTTATAGCGCATTCTGTGGGAAGCGGCCTGGTAGGCCAAGTAGGGGACATACTCCACGTTGCGCGAATCGACCACCGTGGTCGCGCCGCAGAATTGGTTCTCGCCGGCAGCGGTGAGCGCCGTCCATTCCATTTCCGCCTCCATGCGGAGGCCGTCTGCGCCGACGACGCCGGTGTCGATCCACTGCGAGCCGGTCGATTCAACAAAGTCAAGGTAGGCGTCGGGCGTATCGGCCGGACTCGCGCTTGGCAGCGCGAGCGCACAGATGGCCACGCACGGGAGGGTCGCGCCAGTCAGCGCGAGCGCACAAGCGACGGCTAGCGCCGCCGGGACGGAAAGCATGAAAAGAGTCGGGGTTTTCTTCATGGCGGATTTCTCCTTTGCGACGCCAATCTTAGGGGAATGCCCTTCTGAAAAATACCACGGATTGAGGAAAACTTTTTTCGTGTTTGAATACAGAAGGAAGATGTGGTAGCATCCCGCGCCATGGAAAGGACGTCGGGAACGAAAAACATAGCGGTGCTGTTCTCGCTGGCACTCAAGGGGCAGCGCATGACCTTCCGGGGAATCCTGGACTACGCCTCGAAGCACGGGCCATGGTTCTGCAAGATGATGGAGGGGCGCATCGGCGAACAGGAGCTGGGTGTGGGCAGGAAGGGCGAAATCGACGGCGTGATCATGTCGAAGACCAAGCGCCGCACGGCCGAGAAGGTCGCGGCGCTTGGCGTCCCGGTGGTGTTCGTGGAGCCGTTCCCGGAAATGAAGGACCCGGACTGGCCCATCCAGGGGGCGCCCTGGGTGGGGCGCGACTCGTTCGCGATCGGAGCGGAGGCCGCCCGCTACTACCTGAAGCGCGGCTACCGGCACTTCGCCTATGTCGATGTGCCGACGGGGAGCTTCTGGAGCGCGGAGCGGCGGCGCGGATTTGCCGAAACGCTGGCGGCGGCGGGCTACGGACACGCCGTTTACGACAGGCTCACCGCGCGGGAGAAACGCAGCTGGCCGCTGGAGAAGACGAGGATGGTCAAGTTCCTGCTTTCCCTGCCGCGCCCGACTGCGGTCTTCGCACCAATGGACGGTCGGGCGCGGCTCGTGCTGGACGCCTGCCAGGCCGCCGGGCTTCGCGTTCCGGAGGAGATCGCAGTGCTGGGAGTGGACAACGACACGCTGCTCTGCGAATCGACCGTGCCGGAGCTTTCGAGCATTCACACGGGCGGATTCAGGCGCGGACAAATCGCGGCGGAAATGCTCGACGACCTCATGCACGGCCGCGAGCCGCGCGAGCGCGCCGTCCCACTGCCGCCGATTTCGGTCGTGACGCGCGGCAGCACGGGCTACGACGCCATGAGCGACCCGATCATCGGTCGCGCCGTGGAATTCCTGCGGGCGAAAGCCGGCGCGGGCGGCGTGTCGGTGCCGGAAGTGGCGAGGGCGGCGGGATGCTCACGAAGCTATCTGGACAAGAGCTTCCGAGCCAGGATCGGCATGTCCGTGCAGGAGGCGGTGCTGAAGATGCGCCTCGATTTCGTGAAGGAACTCCTCTCGACCACCAACCGATCCATGACGGAAATCGTGCAGGACTGCGGCTTCGCGCGAAGCAGCCATCTGGCCTTCCTCTTCAAGAAGGCGACCGGCAGGACCATGCTCCAGTGGCGCCGCGAAAACCGCGAGACGCCGGACGATTGAAAACGCGTTGAAACCGAATCGGCCGACTCGTTCATGCGCCGAACGCGCGCATGCCGCAGACGGGGATCTCGCCTACGGCGGCAGCGTGTCGCCAACGATGTATCGAACGATCTCCGGGATCGGGTTGGGCGGTTCGCCGGCGAGGCGGCGGAGAATCTCGGCGGCGGCGGCGCGTCCCGTCGCCGCGGGATCGAACTCGAAGCGGGAGAGCGAGCGCGGATAGACGGGCACGAACCCCTTGTTGGCGACGGTTGCGGCGAAAACGTCGCGGGGAATCGAGACGCCCCGTTCAAAAAGACCGAGCAGCCCTCCGACGGCCAGAAAGTCGTCGGCCCAGAAGACGAGCCGGGGCCACGTTTCGCGTGGACGCGCGAAACGCTCGAGCATCCTTTCCATGCCGCGGCGTTCGAGGTTTTGCAGAAACCCCGGACCATGGCTGCAGCGCACGAGCGCGGGCTCCACGGACAACCCGGCCCCGGAAAAACGGCGGCACAAGTCGTCGAAGGCGCGCGTCGAGCCGAGCCCGACAACGAGAATGCGGTCCGCTCCGTGCTTCCGACATTGGGCGACAAACGGGGAAATGTCGCCAATCAGCGGGGCCGGGATCTCCACGCCCGAATCCCCCTCTTTCGTGGCAAACGGAACGCCTGCGCGCTCGATGCGGCGCAGCGCGGAAAGCGGGCTGAAAAGCGGAAAGGCGAAATCGAGGTTGCGACGGAGCGCGAGATCGAGAGGCCCGCAATCGAGAGAACCGGCAGGCCGGCGCCCGAGCGTCACGACCTCGAACAGATACCCGGAGGCGGCCAGCGCCCTGCGCATCTCGCCAAAAAGCGTCGTCGTGTGGTAGGCGCCCTCGCGATCCTCCGGCACGACGCCCAGCACCCGGCCCTTCCACACCGTCTGTCTGCGCCCGACGACGACGCAACCCACGCCGCGGCGGGGATTCACCAGGTTTTCGGACGCCAGCGCCGCGATCGCCGCGCGCGGCACCTGCACGCTCGTGCCGAGCGCCTTGGCGAGTTCCACGATCGTCGGAAGCACGTCGCCCTTGCGGTAGTATCCGGAAAGAATCGCCGTGCGAAGGCCGTCCGCGAGCTGGTCGGACAGGTTCGCGGCGGCCGCGCGGTCGAGACGGAACGGAACGAGTTTGGGCATGCGGGCATGCTATCATGCCCACCTCTCCCGGTCAACGAAAACCGCTCCGGCGGCCGTGCGCCGTCAGAGACTCGCGGGAGTGAACGCGTGCGGCAGGTAGTCGCCGAGCGTCCGGAGCGTCGCCTCGCCCTCGCGGAGCGGCGCCACGGCGACGGGCATGTCCGGAGCGCAGAACTCGGCAAGGGTCTGGCGGCACGCGCCGCAGGGCACGGCCGGCGCGTCCGCCGTTCCGCCGACGATCGCGATCGCCCGGAACGAGCGTCGTCCCTCGCTTGCGGCCTTGAAGAGCGCGGTGCGCTCGGCGCACATCGTCAACCCGTAGGAGGCGTTTTCGACGTTGCAGCCGGTCCAGACGCCGCCGTCGGCGTCCAGCAGCGCGGCTCCAACGGCGTACCGGGAGTACGGGCTGTAGCTGTTTTCCGCGGCGTTCCGTGCGGCCGCGACGAGACGTTCCATGTCGTGGGATTTCATGTTCGCAGTCTCCGTGGCCACGCGTCCGGGCGCCAGACGGCGCCGAAGGGCGCGGCCGTTCGTGTTGGCGTCCCCCTTGCGCCGGCGGGACTAGAGTTCGACCGCGGCGAGGAGACGCTCCGCCGAAGCGGGCCCGCCGCGCGGGACGACGAGCGAGAGCGACATCGCCTCCGGGCGGAAAAGGTCCGCGGCGAGGGCGCGGACGTCATCGGCCGTCACGGCGGAAATGCGGGCGATCGTCTCCGCCGGCGTCTCGACGCGACCGAGCTTGCGAACCTTGTCGAGAATCCACGCCATCTGACTGCCGGACGTTTCCCCGCCCATCCGCTGCGCGCCGACGATCGCGCCGACGGCGCGCCGGAGTTCCGCCTTTCCGACGGGCTCGCGCGCCAGGCGGCGGAGCTCTTCGGCGCAAAGCGCCATCGCCTTCTCGCTCCGGGCCGGGTCGATGCCGGCGAAAATCTGGAACGACCCGGTGTCGGAAAAGAGCGACGCCTCGGTGCCAACCGAATACACGAGCCCGCGTTTCTCCCGGAGCGACATGAAAAGGCGTGACGTCATGCCACGACCGAGAATCTGCGACAGCACCGTGAGCGCCGACTTGCGCGGATCTCCGTAGGCGACGCCGCGAAACGCCAGCACGGCCTGGACCTGCTGCGTCTCGCGCTCCTCGAAGGAGAGGCGGACCGGGAGGCGGGCACGAGATGCCGGCACGGCGCGAGGTGCCGGACCGTCCGGGAGTCGGGCCGCAAGCGGTTCGACGAGCGCCACGACACGGGCGTGGTCCACGCGGCCCGCAGCCGCGACGACCGTCCCCCTCGCGCCATAGCGCCGACCATGGTACGCGAGAAGCGCGTCGCGGTCCGCCGCCGCAAGCGACTCCGGCGTGCCGAGAATCGGGCGGCCGAGCGGATGGCCCGGCCACAGGGCGGCCTGCGAGAGGTCGGCGACGAACGACGTGTCGTCGTCGTGATACATCTTGATCTCTTCCAGGACGACCGAACGCTCCCGCTCGATTTCGCGGGGCGGGAAGAGAGGGCGGGCGAACAGGTCGCCCAGAACGTCGAACGCGAGAGGCGCGGCGTCGCAGGGGACGCTGGCGTGGAAGCACGTGTGCTCGACGGAGGTGAAGGCGTTGATCGAGCCGCCCCGGCGTTCGAGAGGCTGGGAAATCGCCCGTGTGCCGCGACGCTTCTCGGAACCCTTGAAGAGCATGTGCTCGAGAAAGTGGCTGAAGCCGAGTTCGGAAGACGTCTCGAAGCGTCCGCCCGTGCCGGCGTCGAAACAGAGCGAAACGCTCTCGACGCCGGGCATTTCCGAAGTGACGACCCGGCAGCCGTTGCCGAGCGTGGTGAGCGCGGTTTTTCCGATCATGTGCGTTTGCGTTTTCCGGGGACCTTCGCCTCCGCAGCGCGCCGACGGGCCTTTTCCTCTCGCTTCGAAATGCGTTTCGGCGGCTTCGCCTCGCGGCGCTCGCGGCGTTTCTCGGCCTTGGCGGAAAGGCGTGGCGGGGAGAACGCGGTGGCGTCACGCTCGATGGAAGAGGCCTTGAAGGCGATTTTGCGCGCGTCGAAATCGACCGAGGCGACAAAGACGCGCATGCGGGAGCCAGGCCCGATGTCCAGCCCCGGGGCCGAAAGCCGCCCGGACGAACGGTCGTAGCGCACGAACGCGGGCGAAAGGGCCGAGACGTGGACCATGCCTTCGAGCAGAAGTTCGGGCAGCTCCACGAACGCCCCGAAGGGCATGCACTTCACGACGACGGCGTCGTACTCGACCGGCCGACCGGCGGCAAGCTGGTCCTCCAGAAAGCGGTACTTCTTGATTTCGACGAGAGATCGCTCGGCCTGGTCGGCGCGGAACTCCGTGGCGGAGGATTCCCGCGCGATCGCGCGAAGCGACTCCAGCGAAGGCTGCGCGGCGCGGTCGCCCGCAAGCAGCGCGGCGAGCTGTCGGTGCAGCACAAGATCCGGGTAGCGCCGGATCGGGGAGGTGAAATGGCTGTAGTGGCGCTTGGCGAGGCCGAAGTGACCTTCGTTGTCGGCGCTGTACTCGGCGCGCTTGAGGCTGCGCAGCACCATGCCGGAAACCCAGTCGCGCAGCGGCGTGTCGCGAACGGCCCGGAGCAGGCGCACGATCGCCCCGGCGTCCTTGATCGCGCCGACGTGCAGACCGACCGACGCGAGCGAGGCTTCCAGCTCTTCGAGCTTCTCCGCCGCAGGGGCGTCGTGGAAGCGGCAGAGGTGGGGGATCCGCGCCGTCGCGAGCGCCGTCGCGACCGCTTCGTTGGCCGCGATCATGGCCTCTTCGACAAGTTCGTGCGCCTCGTCGTGCTCCGCCGGCGCGATCGACACGACACGGCCGTCCGGGCCAAGCGTCACGACGGGCTCGGGAGAGGCAATGTCGAGCGAAAAGCGGGCCATGCGGTTCTTGCGGAGGCGGGCGGCGAGCGCGTGGCATCCGAGGACCAGTTCGCGGATCTCCGGCGGGATCGGCCTCCCCTGCCGATCCAGCGCGTCTTCGCGGCCCCGAATCACGGCGAGGGCGTCGGCGTAGCGGAGGCGCCGCGTCGAGCGGATGACGCTCTTCGCGAAGCGTCTTTCCACCATGCGCCCCGCGGCGTCGAACGTCAGAAACGCGGAAAACGCCAGACGGTCCTCGCCCTCCACGAGGGAGCAGACGCCGTTGCTTAGCTGCTCCGGAAGCATCGGCAGCACGTGGTCCACGAGGTAGACGCTCGTGCCGCGAGCGCGCGCCTCGGCGTCGAGCGCGGATCCGGGCCGGACGAAATGGGAGACGTCGGCGATGTGGACGCCGAGGACGACGCGCCCCGCCGGATCGCGAGAGAGCGACAGCGCGTCGTCGAAATCCTTCGCGCTCTCCGGGTCGATCGTGACGATCGTCGCGGCCCGGAGATCCTCGCGCCCGACGTTGTCCGACGCGAAGGCCGCGGCGGCGGAGGCCTCCCGCAGCGCCTCGGGCGGAAAATCCACGCGGAGATCCCAGGCGCGCTCGATCGCCCGGGTGTCGAGCGAAGGGTCGGCCGCAGGACCGATCACCGCGACGAGCTCCGCGTCCGGATTGAGCGCCGGATTGTCCCACGCGGAAAAGCGCACCACGACGCGGTCGCCCTCCTCCGCCCCGCGCCGGTCCCGGACGTTGAACGTGCGCCCGCCGAACGGCACGAGGGGCACCGCGGTCCAGACCCGGCCTGTGCGACGGAGCGTGCACACGACATCGCGCGCGCCGCGCTCCAAAACACGGAGGACGCGCGCGGCGAGACGCGTCTCGCCGCGCTCCGGAGGCAGCAGTTCCGCCTCGACGACGTCACCGGGAAGCGCGTCCCCGACGTGCCGCTCCGGCACGACAACGTCCTCTCCGCCTCCTTCCGGCGCGAGGAACCCGGTGCCGCCCCGGGAAAGCGAAAGCACCCCGCGGACGAGTCGCCGGGGGGTGTCGTCGCGGAACGACGACGGTGTGCGAATCGGCCTTCTCATGCGGTGCGTCGGTGCCATCAGAGGCGGGCGAGCGCCCGGTGCGCGATGTCGGAGCGGTAGCCCGCGCCGTCGAACGAAATCTTCACGACCGCCTTGTAGGCCGCCGCGACCGCCTCCCGGATGCCGACGCCGACGGCGGTGACGCCGAGGACGCGCCCGCCGTTCGTCACGACCGCGCCGTCGCGCAGCGCCGTGCCTGCGTGGAACACGACGACTCCCTCCTGCTTCTCCGCCTCCTCGATCCCCGTGATCGGCATCCCTTTGGGATAGGAGCCGGGATACCCGCCGGACGCCATGACCACGCAGACCGCGGGGCGCGGGTCCCACTCGACCGGACACTCCGCGAGCGTTCCGTCCGTGCAGGCGCGAAGCGCGGGCAGGAGCGGGGACGCGAGACGCGGCAGGATGGCCTCGGTCTCGGGATCGCCGAAGCGGCAGTTGAATTCCAGCACCTTCGGGCCGCTCGCCGTGAGCATGAGCCCGGCGTAGAGGACGCCGCGGTACGGCGTGCCGCGGCGCGCCATTTCGTCCACCACGGGCTGGAGCACGTGCGCCTTCACGACCGCGAGCATGTCCGACGTCACGGCCGGAGCCGGCGAATACGCGCCCATGCCACCCGTGTTCGGACCCTTGTCGCCGTCGAGCAGACGCTTGTGGTCCTGCGCGGAAGCGAGCGGAACGACCGTCTTGCCGTCCACGAACGCGAGAACCGAGGCTTCTTCCCCTTCGAGGTACTGCTCGACGAGGACTTCGCTCGCGGAATCGCCGAACTTGGCGTCGGCGAACAGGTCCTTCAGCGCGGCCTCGACGTCCTTTTCGTCCATGCAGACGCTGACGCCCTTGCCCGCCGCGAGGCCGTCGGCCTTCAGCACCACCGGGATGCCGAGCCGCGAAACCGCGGCGCGCGCCTCCGCCTCCGTGCGCACCGTTTCGGCCTCGGCCGTCGGCACCTGGGCGGCGTGCATGACTTCCTTGGCGAACGCCTTGCTGCCTTCGAGCCGCGCGGCGGCCCGGGTGGGGCCGAACGCCTCGAGCCCGGCTTTCGCGAACGCGTCCACGACGCCGAGGCAGAGCGGGACTTCGGGCCCGACGACGGTGAAATCCGGCCGGTTCTCGGACGCCCACGCCACGAGCCCGTCGATGTTTTCCGCCGACACGGGCACGTTCTGCGCGATCTCCGCGGTTCCGGCGTTGCCGGGGGCGCAGAAGATCCGCGCCGCGGGATCGTCTTTGTGGAGTTTCCATGCGATGGCGTGCTCGCGCCCGCCGCTGCCGATGACAAGTATTTTCATGTGGAATCGAGGGGGTGACCCGGCCGGACGCTTCCGGCGAGAGGTCGATTTCCGCCGGTTCAACCGGACGGACGGGGCCCTATCCTACCAGAAACCGCCATGCCGGGCAAATCCAGACGGAGACGGCCACCGAGCCCCGGAAATTTCGCGCTTGTGCCGGAGGGGTTTTTGTGGGATAATGTTCGCCCCGAACACGCACCTCACGCGGCTCTTTTCCCAGGAAGCCCCCCATCCATGGCTACGCGCAAAGACATCCACAAGGTCCTCATCATCGGTTCGGGTCCGATCGTCATCGGACAGGCCTGCGAATTCGACTATTCCGGCACGCAGGCGTGCAAGGCGCTCCGCGCCTGCGGCTACGAGATCGTCCTGGTCAACTCCAACCCCGCCACGATCATGACGGACCCCGTCATGGCCGACGCGACCTACATCGAGCCGCTCAACGAGCACCGCCTCGAGCAGATCATCGCCAAGGAGCGCCCCGACGCGCTCCTGCCCAACCTCGGCGGCCAGACGGGCCTCAACCTCTCGATGGAGCT
>CAMNCG010000113.1 GCA_946534105.1 uncultured Verrucomicrobiota bacterium | reverse complement strand
GCCACCTGCGGCCGCAGGAAAACATGACGTTCAATGCTTTTCGCGGAGATCACAGCAATCCGCCAGGTTCTCCGAAATCCGACTCCGTCGTCGGAAAACTCAACGAGCGCACGGGGCTCGACTTCGAGCTTCCCACCGAGGCGCAGTGGGAGTTTGCCTGTCGCGCCGGCAACGGCTCCCCGTATTGGAACGACGGCACGGCGATGGCGTTCGACGCCGGCGGCCAGCAGACGAACGCGGACCTTGACCGCCTTGCCCGCTACGCGCTTAACGGCGGTGGCTGGACATACTCCAACGGAGCCTACGTTCAGCAGTGGATCGGCGACCTCCGAAATTCCGAAATGTTCGGCACCGCCCCCGTCGGCTCCTACGCGCCGAATTCCTGGGGGCTTTACGACACGATTGGCAACGTTTTTGAAACGTGCCTCGACTGGGTGCAGCCGAATGGCGGCATCAGCGCGGCTCCCAACGGCGCGGCGAACATCAGCGCTACGGATCCCACGAAAACATACGACGGGCAGACCCCGGCCGACGACGGTGCGCGCGTCGCCAGAGGAGGCAGTTTCAGGGGCAGCAGTTCGGTGGAGGCGACGTGGAGATGGTGCCGTCCAGGCACGGCCTGGGGCTGGAAGCCGAACGCGACCCAGGACCACGGCGGATTCCGCCTCGTCTGCACCGCCGGGCTCGAATAGGCGCGTGGCGGGGGCCGGAGGACAAATCAATGAACCTTCGTGGATTGGCAGCCACGGCGGCGGCGGTCGTTGCGGCGGCAGCCCCCGCCGCATCCGTCCCCGGTGGCGTGGCGGACACCCCGTGCGCCTCGGATCCGCGAGCATGGCGCGTCGGCGCCGACGGTCTTTGCTGCACCGTGGCGCACGACGCCGGCGTCCCGTTCGCGCTGCGTCTCGTTCTGGGGGGCGATGCCTCGCGCGGTTCGTCGGGACGGATTTCGTTCACGTCGCGGCGGCGCAAACCCCAGAACATCCTTGACAGCTGGATTCCCCCGTATGTCGGAATCCGGGCCACCGAAATCTCCTTCCGGATCCGCGTCGTGCGAGCCGGCGGCTGCTCCCTCTCGGTCCTTGCGGAATACCTCCCGCCCGGGAGCGTTCCCTTGCGGGTCGAGTCGTTTTCCGAAGGGCTGGACGGACTTTCCGGAATGAGCTGGAAAACCATTCGGAGGCCGCTTTGGCCGCGACATGGCGAGCGCCTTGCCGATCTTTCTCTCGAAATCGCTGGCGGCAAGGGCGCGTCGTGCGAGATTCTCGTCTCCGACGTGGCGCTCGTCCTCGACGACGGCACGACCTACGAAGTGCTTTCGCCTTCGCCGCCGCTCCTCACGACGGGGATGCCCGCCAGGACGGCGGACTCGCCGCTGCCGCACCCCATGCGCCCGCGCATCCAGTTCGGCGTCGCTCCCGAATGGCCGGCCCGCTATCGCGCAGACCTTCCCGCCTTCGGAGAGTTCATGGCGAAATACCTCCCGGAATACGACATCGTCCTCTCGATGAACTGCGGACTCGACCCGAACCTCGCGGACGTGATGCGCGACGCGCCTCCGAATGTGTTCTTCCAGGAGCAGGACGGCCTCCAGGCCGTGGTCTGGCCGCGCATCGCCGGGGCCCTCGTCCGGGACAGGTTCGGTCGCCCGCGCGACAGGCTCGGCGGCGTCGTGACCGGAACCCATCCATTCGAACGAATGGCGCTCGAAGACCGCATTGCCATGGCCGCCTCCATCGGATACCGGAGCTTCCAGATGTTCGACTACGTCTGGCACTGGCCCGGAGCGCCGTGGGGGTTCGACGACGCGACGGGCGATGCCTTCCGCTCGTATCTTCTCGGCGGGGACGCGGGGCTGCGCCTCGCCGCCACGGACACGCGCCCGGAGCGCACCGTCCGTTTCCGGGAATACTACGAGGACTACTTCGGCGCCGGTTCGATGCCGGAGCCATCCGCGTTCGGTCTCGACTCGTGGGAGAAGTTCACGCCGCGTTTTTCCACCGACGCCGAGAAGCGCCTGCACTGGACTCTTTGCACTTACCAGTGGCTCGTGAACGCGCAGGATCTCAACGACTGGGCGGCGGCTCGCTGTGGCGGTCCGGGCTGCGACTACCTCCTCAACGGCGAAGGACTCCTCAACGCCAACGACCACGTCTATCTGACGCGGTTGCGCAACACCGGCATCGTGTCGCCGGAGTTCTTCCACGGAGCCGTTTCGCGCATGGCGATCACCTACCGGAACGACCGGCTCGTCCGCGAGGCCCGGCGATGCGGGAAAACGGCTGGCGTCTGCGTGGAGACCTCCTCCGGCGGCGGGGCTTCCCAGCCATACTGGTCGGAAAAGACCGGATATGCGCTCTGCTACCTCCTTTCCGCACTCGGATTCGACTCCATCGAATACGACCATTTCCCGGAGATCGTCTGGAAGGATCCGCCGGAACTCCACGACTGGGCGAGCCACACGAATCGGCTCAATGTCGGCAAGTGGCGCAATCTCACGCTCGCGATGTCGGATACGCGCGGCTACCGGCAGGCGAAACTCGACGGCGCACGCAAGCCCGCTCCTTCGGTGTTTCTTCTGCGCGACAGGATGGTCAACCGGTCCGCCGACGACGCGGCCGCGCGGCTTGCCGACCGACTGATCGACGCCGGAATCGACTTCTCCTTCACGGATCCGCAGGAACTGCCCGACATCCTCGACGCGGCAGGGACGATCGTCGTCGCGCCGTCGGCGACGCGCCCCGATGTCCGGGCGACGCTCGAACGCTGGAGGTGCGCCGCGCCCGGCCGCAGGGTGTTCGACGCGGACTCCGCCATTCGCGACCTCTCCGGGAACTTCCCGCTCGTCCAGCGTCCCGTCGGCGCCTCCGGTGCCTGGGCGATGCCGTTTGACTGCGCCAGCGGTCGCTCCGCCGTCCTCGTGAACGCCGGGGCGGCGCGTTCGTTCGGCTCGGAAAAGGCATACGAAGCCTGGCTCGCGGAATTCCGCCGACGGAAGCTCGGCAAGAAGGAGTCCTACGACCACGCGCTCCTCATGTTTCCGGACGTCTGCGACGGCGCGGAGGCCTTCGCCTCCGTTCCCGCCCGTGACGGCCGCTACCGCGTTTACAGCACCTTCGACGGCACGGAGCGTCTTGTCGAGGCGCGCGGTGGAATTCTCCGGCTCGACTTGGGCGACAAACTCTGCGACGTCGTTTACTACGGCCCGGATGACGCCGCGTTTTCCGCTTTTCTGGACGCCGTGAGGGCGGAACGCGACGTTTCGGCGGAGTTCCTGTTCCAGGACGATTCGCTTGTGAAGGAACCCCGATGACCGCACCCGTCGATTTCACGGCGTTTTCGCTCGTGACGCGCGACGGGCGCAGGCTCGTCCGTCGTCGCGGCGGGGCCGGCGTCGATTGGGCACTCGTGCCGGAGGCGGAGCTGCCGCCGGACACCCCGCCGCCCCGGCGCTGGACGATCTACGGCGTGAAGAGCGCCCATTCGGATCTCGGACTGCACCGTTCCAACTACGTCCAGCGCGCCAACGCCACGGCCCGGCTTGCAAGGGCGATGGATCTTCTTCGCTCCGACGCGCGGCCCGACTCGGATCCCGCCGCGCTCCGGTGGGTGGCCGAGGGGTGGTGGGGCGTTCTGGATCGCTCGTCCGCCATGGCGGGCGGCGCGGCCGATGTCCGCGCCGCAGCAGCCGAAATGCACCGCCGCGGCAGGTTCGACGTCGGCGGCAACTGGTGCGGCCTGACGACCCACCTCATGGGGTTCGAGGAGCTTTGCCGCTCGCTTTGCGCGAAACGGGAAGTCGAGGAGAGGTTCGGCATCCGCACGAAGACCGCGCAGATCGTCGACAACCCCGGAGTCTCGTCCGCGCTCGTCGGCCTCTACGCCCAGTGCGGCATCCGCTATCTTGCGCACTGGCCCAACCCCTACACGATGGGGCTCGACGGGCGAAACGTTTTTACTGACGCGACTTCGCGCGACGCTCCCTCCGTTTTCTGGTGGGAGGCGCCGGACGGGAAAAGCCGCGTTCTCGTCTGGACGAACGCCGACGGCTACGTGGACGGGGCGGAGTTCGGCCTCAAGACCGCATTCATCGACCCGCCGTCGCTCCAGAATCCGGACGAGGCGGAGCGCGTCCCGCCCGACTGGAAGCCTGACATGCCGACATGGGAGCGCACGACGGCCGAGCGCCTCGCAGCGCTCGAACGCGCCGTGCCCTACAATGTCTGGCTCTATCCCGACTACCACGACGACGAAGTGCCCTCGACGCGCCTTGCCGACGCATACGCCGCGTGGAACGAAAAATGGGCGATGCCCGTTTTCCGCACCGTCGGCTCGCTCGACGAGCCGTTCGAGCGGCTGGAGCGCGACTGGGGCGACCGCGTTCCCGTGCTGCGCGGAGACCTTGCGTGCGGATGGGATCGCGCCACGCCCGCGTTCGCCGACGTCCTCGCCCGGAAGTTCGCCGTTGACCGGGCGCTCCCGGCTGCGGAGGCGCGCGCCGCCGTCGCTTCCGCCGCCTCCGGTTCCCCTTTTCCCCGCGAACGTTTCGCGCGGGCCTACGAAGCCCTCGTTTGCGCGGACGACCACTCCTACGGCTTCAGCGGCTACTCCGGGCGGCGCGTTTACGACACCTGGGCGCAGCGCCTTGACTGGATCGAAACGGCGGAAAAGACGGCAGGGTGCGCGCCGGTTCGCGCGGAGAAAACGCTCCGCCCGCTCCAAGAAACGAGACGCGCTCCGTGCAGCGCGAGGCGACTTCTCGAAAACCGCTGGTATCGGGTGTCGTTTCTCGACGACGGCGCGATTCTTTCGATTTTCGACAAGGAACTCGGCCGCGAACTTCTCGCCGCGCCTGCGAACGGACTTTTCTACACGCGAGACCGCTATGCGTCCTGGAGCGATCCCTCCGCGCTCCGTGCGCGGCGCATGGCATCCTCCGTTCGCCTCGCCGACGATCGCAAGGCCGTTCTCGTCGAAAACGAAATCGAGGGCGCGGCGGACCTCCTTGGCGACGGGCGGCTGCGCCGCTATGGCCACTACGCCTTTCCGTTCGCCTTTGAACGCCCGCGTTTCGTCGCGCAGACAAACGGAGCCGTCCTCGATCCCTTCCGCGACGTCCTCCCCCATGTTGCAAACTCGTATTGCTGCATCCGGGACTGGTGCGCCGTCGAGGACGGAGACTGCGGCGTTGCCCTGATCCAGCCCGACACGTGGGTCATGGAGTTCGGGCGCCAGCACGGGGCCGAGGCCTACCTCCGGGAGGAGCCGCCGGCCTCCGCCGCGATGTGGAGCCTCGCCTTCGGCGACGGCCTGAGGTGGCATTGGGACAAACCGCCGTCGTTCCGGTTCCGATATGTCATCACGTCCTACGCCGGATCGTGGCGCGACGCGCACGTCCCTGCGTTCGCCTCTCGCGAAGTCGGTGCCCTCTCCGCGGATCCCGCCATCGCGCGCGCCGTTTCGAGCGACGCGACGAACGTGGAACTCGTGGCGCTCAAGGCGGCCGAAGACGGAAGCGGCTGGATCGCGCGCTTTCGGGAAACCGAAGGCCGCGAAACGGTCGCGGCTTTCCGGCAGCGTCTGGTTCCCGGTGCGAGTCCGGTCCGGTGCGACCTTGCGGAGCGGCCGGTCGCGGAAATGCCGGGAGGCGTCATGCGCCTTGCCCCGTTCGGATTCGCCACGGTCCTGATTCCGTCGCCCGCCGGGATTCCGCTCGCGGCGGAAACGACGCCATGGACGGGCCTTCTCTCCGGGCAACGGGCCTTTCCGGGCCGCGATCCCGGACAAATGTATCTGCTTTGGGGCGCGGAGGCTGACGCCGTGGCCTGGGACGTCTTCCGCGATGGCGCGTTCGTCGCGCGCGTCCCACGCGAAAGTTCCGGCGGCGTCGCATTTGCGTGCGGGCGCTTCGAGGATCGACTTGCGCCGGAGCGCGTCGGAAAGGTTTTCTATCGCGTCCGTCCGGTTCTTCCGGGCGGCGTTCCCGGCCGGTTTGGTCCCGAATTCGGCCCCGGCGCCCATCATTCGTCCGAAACCAGTCTCTTAGAAAGCGAAACATGACAGTTCACATCGTTCTCAATTCCCATCTCGACCCGATCTGGCTCTGGAACCGCGCGCAGGGCGAGGACGCCGCGATTGCGACGGCACGCACGACGTGCGACCTTCTGGACGAATACCCCGAAATCCACGCCACGCGCGGCGAGGCGTGGTTCTACGAGACGGTAGCGCGCTTCGATCCCGCGACTTTCCGCCGCATGCGCCGCCATGTCGCGGACGGACGCCTCCACGTCGTGGGCGGATGGTATGTCCAGCCCGACTGCAACCTCGCCTCGCCCTCCACCTACGCGCTCCACGCCCGTGTCGCGGGCGAATGGTTCCGCCGCAGGCTCGGCGCGAAGGCCCGCACGGGCTACAACGTCGATAGTTTCGGTCACGCCGCGACGCTCCCCGACTTCTACGCCGCAGCCGGGATAGAAAACTACCTCTTCATGCGGCCCGACCCGCACGAGAAGCCCGACCTCCCCGGCGAGGTCTTCCGCTGGCGCGGCCCTTCCGGCAGCGAGGTGCTGGCGGCCCGCATCCCAGTCTGCTACACCACCAACAACGAGAACGTCCTCGACTTCCTCGCCAAGGCGGCCGGCCTCATCGACCCCGCTCTCGGCCACGGTCTCTTCTTCTGCGGTGTGGGCGACCACGGCGGCGGCCCCACGCGCGCCGAAATCGACGCGATTCTCGCGCACCGCAACGACTTCCCCGGCGTGGAGGTGCGCTTCAGCCATCCGGACGCCTTCTTCGACGCTGTTCGCACCTCGAAGGGCTTCCGCTCTCTCCCAGTCTATGAGGGCGAACTCCAGCACCACGCCATCGGATGCTACTCGGCCTTCTCCACCGTGAAGCGCGACCTTCGCCGCACCGAGGCGCTGGCAGAGCGATCCATGCGACGACTCCCCGTCGCCGCGCGCGCCGAGGTGGAGCGCTCGCTTTTGTTCGCCTCATTCCACGACATCCTCGCCGGGACGTGCATCGAATCGGCCTATAGGACGGCGCTGGACGACCTCGCCGCCGCCCGCCACGCCTTGGAGAAGGCCGAGGCTGATGCGTGCCGCCGTCGCACCGCCCTGCTCCCGCCGCATCCATTCCAGCGCATAGTCGCGGACAACCTGGGGAGCGAAACATACGATGGCCTTGCGGAGTTCGAGCCGTGGGTACTTCCGCCAAGTTGCGGCGGCCCCGCCGAATGGCATCTTGAAACCATCTCCGGCAAACCTGTCCATACGCAGATGCTGCCGCAGGAGAGCGTCACGGAGCCGCGTCCGCGCATAGTCTTCCCCGCGCATATCGCCGCCGGACGGCGGCTCGTCATGCGCATTGTGGACGGCGCGGCATCAAGACGCGCGGAGCTGTGCGCCCTCCCGTCGCCGAGCAGCCACCTTCCGTGCCAGTTCTCCTTCGCAGTCCTGAATGACGCCTCCGACACGTGGAGCCACGGGTTGAAGGGCTACGCTGATAGGACCGACGCCCCCGCGATGAAGCCGTTAGGCAAGCCTGTCCTCGCCATCGACGGGCCGCTCGTGAGGGAAGAGCGGCAACGTTACGAGGACTCAGAAGGCAACTGGGCCGATCTCGCGGTGCGCGGCGAAGCGGGACTGCCCGGAGTGCGCCTCCGCATCCGGCTCGTCTGGCGGACGCCACGTCGGATTGTGAAACTCAACTTGACGCCCGGATTCCCGGTTCTGCGCCGACTCGACGGCATCCCCGGCGGGATGCTCCGCCGGAAACTCGACGGCGAGGAATACCCGGTATTCGGCTTCTGCCGCCTGGAAGGCGCGGGCGACCGCTCCCTGACGGCGGTTTCGTCCGACGTGTTTGCGTGTGACGTGCTGCCGGACGGTCTCCTGCGGCTAACGTTGCTGCGGACGCCCTACTTCGCGCATCACCATCCGACGGAGCCAACTCCAGGCAGCCTTTCTCCAGTGACCGACCTCGGCGATCACTTTTACGACATCGCGCTACTGGAAAACGCCGACGAAGCCGCCATCCGGCGCGAACTGTTCCGCCAAACGCATCCCTTGCGCTTCTCGGAAACCACGCGCGGAATGTCCGCCGGACATTCTGCGGTGCCGGGCGTCGTCGTTCGCGGCCATGGCGTGGCTTCGGGGAAGGGAGGCGATCCGCGATTCCCAGGTGGAACTATCGCGCTCCAGGCGCCATACTTCAAGGAGCTAGGTCTCGACCTTTCCGGGTTCCACCTTGGAACGATCAACGTCAATGTCGCGCCTCTTTCATTCAAGCCCGGTCCATGCGCACTGCTCTTTGAGCGCGTCAAATGGCATCCCCGGATGCCGGCGGAAACGTTTTCGTTCGCCCGGACCGTGCTTGTCCACAAGGGCTTTCGCCATCGGGCCTATATCTATCTGCCGCACCCGGAGACCAAAGCGGAGCATTTTCAGCCCGAAGGCGTCGTTGAAATTATCGCACCGCGCATCGAGGGACTTGCCTACGGCAATCCTGTCACGCTGGAATCTGAACCCGGTCAGGCACGGTGGATGTAGCCAAACGATTCCGCCATCCGTCGAAGTCGACTTTCCTCATAATAGCCGGTCCGCACCGTAGTCCAGCGTATCCGTGTCACAAGACTACGGTGCGGAAAAGTCGCAAGACTGTGGTGCGGAAGATGGCTACGCTCTCGCCCCCTGGCCTGTCTTCACAATTGGCTAATGGTTCTACCATGTCGCGACAAATCCCGCAACTTCATCAACGCGCAGGCTTATCCCCCAATTTTTTCCGAAGGCATTCGCCGCGCACTGGAAAGCGAACGGATCCCAAATGCGTCCGGGATTTTCCAGCCGCTATGTCGCCAGCTTCATCTGATCTGGATAGCCATCAGCCGCCGATTTTTTTCTGGGTCCGGGCGAAGACTCTTGGCAAGTGCGCTGACAAGAGTCGTGCCGCGCTCGATGATGCCTCCAAGGAGAAATTTCGTCTGGCAAGGGCGCATTTGCCAAAAGAACCGCCATAAACACCATCGACGAACTCGGAAATGGTGACAGGAAGGTCGGTTTGTAGTATTCGGCGGCCGCTACGCGCGTCACGCGGCCAAGATCACGCTAAAAAGCACGGTGTGGAACCGCAAAAGAAGGGCAAGTTCAACCACCGTCCGCGATCCATCCGCGCCATGCTCATGGGCGGCTTTTCGAGCGCCACTGGCGCATGGAGCAGCCGAAGCGGCTCTTGAAGGCGTTCATGAGGCTGCGGGGGTTGCCGGCGCCGACGCGCCCGGCGATTTCGCCAAGCGGCGTCTCGGTGTCTTCGAGAAGGCGCACCGCAGCCTGTAGCCGCGCTTCCCGCAGTTCCGCCTCCACCGTGGTGCCGAGAACCGTCCGGAACCCGGACTCCAGATAGCGCAGCGTTCCACCGACGTGGCGCGCCACGTCGGACGGCGAGATCCCTTCGGTCGCATGGAGTCGGATGAAGTCCCGCGCACGGTTGACCCGTTCGCCGGACCGGCTCACGTCGCAGGTGGAGAGCCGTTCCGTGAATCCGGCGACGCCGGCCAGGAACGCGGACGGCAGCGGCGAGCCTGTTTCGAGATGCGCGAAGATCGCCTGCATGGCCTCCTGCGCCGCCCCGCGGAAATCGACGGCCAGCGACGAGAGAGACGGAATTTCGTTTTCGCAGACGTATTCTTCGTCGTCGACGCCCAGCACCTGAATTTGGCGCGGCACGGGCAGCCCCTCGCCGCGGCAGACGGAGAGCAGGTGGCGCGCCCGCTGGTCGAACGCCGCGAAGACGCCGCAGGGTTTCGGGAGGTCCCGCACCCATGCCGCGAGGTTGCGGCGCTCGCGCCGCCAGTCGGGGCGCTTCGCGGACGGACTGTAGTCGGACGCGAGCGCGAATCCCCTTTCCGCAAGCGCGGCCGCGAAGGCGTCGCGCCGCGCCACGCTCCAGCGGTCGCCGTGCGGGGCGCCGAGGTAGGCGAAGGCGCGCAGTCCGCTACGGACGAGGACCTGCGCCGCCGCCGCGCCGATCGCGCGGTCGTCGCTCACGACCGAAACGGCGGGGTAGGGCAGTCCCGGAGGAACCGCCCCGAAGAAAAGCGCGGCCTTGACGTGGTGCGAGCGCAGAAGATCGCGGTTCGACCCCTTGAGCTCTTCGTAGTTCGCCACGACGATGTCCGGCGCCGTGCCGGTCGAGCGGTCGAAGCCGTCGTTGCAGGGGTGGTTCCCGAGCAACATGGCCTCCGCGCCGCCATGCGTCACGATCTGGCGCATCACGCCGTCCTCGATGTCGCGCGCGGCCTTCTGCCGCACGTCCACGCAGATCGCCACCGTCCTGTTGTTTCGCGTCGCCATGGTTGTTTTTTGAAATCAACGCGACGAATCCTAGCATCGGGGATGAATCACGTCAATTGTCTTCCTGACATTTCCAGAGATTCCAAATTGGGCGGTCGCCGAACGGCCGCCCGATTTGGAATCTCAGTGGTTTGAATACTGTTGACTTGCGGATGCGTTCAACTATAATGAATCGCGACTGTTGCGGAATGGGCCTCGTCGGCACGTTGTCCGCTGCGAACAACATTCATGCAATGAACACTGCACGTACGCATTCAATATCCCAACTCGCCGCCTTGGCTGCCATGGGAGCGGCCGTAATCGGAGCGCAAGCGGCGGACTACCACTGGACCGGCGCCGCAGGCAACGGTCTCTGGTCCGACGCCGGCAACTGGGAGACGTCGACCGGAGGCGCTGTCGCGTCGGTCGAGACTTCGAAGCCTCATACGTACAACTTCGGCAAGCGCAACGGGACAAACATCGGCTGGGGCGGCGAACTTGTCGTGACGCAGGACGTGCCGGTCGTTATCGGCAGTGCGTTGGCGCTCAATCCGGCAACGTCAGCCGGGGAGACGGTGACACTCGTGACGGCTTCAACGGGAACGATGCAGTTCGATGGCGAATGTGGGATTTATGTTCAGGACTATTCGCGCCTTGTGCTGAACGTGGACCTCTCGACCGACAGTAGCGACAAGACCATCGACAAGTTCGGAACAGGGGAACTGATCTTCGACCTGAAGGCCGCCAACAAGACCCTGCGTAACGTCCGCATCAAGAGCGGACTGTACCGGATCGCGGCGACGAGTGCGCAGCCGTTGATTCGAGTCTTTTTTGACACGTCTGCGACGGAATCCACCGGGGGCGTGTTTGAAAACGACAAGTCTGGGATGACGCTCGGCGGCATCTTCATCGGCGCGCTTTCGAGCAGTTGGCAAAGCATCGGGCGCACGGACCTAAACGGCACGATGCTGAACGTCGGCGACGCTAGCAACACCACGAGCACAAACTTCCTGCCGATGCCGGTATTTGCGGACGGCGGCACGCTGAACATCCAGAACGAACGGCGGATGTACCTCGAAGGGTTGCCGATTGGCGGCACGCTGTCGGTCGACCGGGCGGACGCGCAGGTCGTCGCGCGGCGCACGGCCGTCCGCTGGCTGTTCGAAGACGCCGGCAATCCGCTGAAAGACGCGGTGGGGTCCGGCGAGCGGGTGCTGGCACCGGCGGGAATGCCGGAGGTCGTAGAAGACTCCGACCCCAAGCGCGGGAAGGTGTTGTCCATTTCCGGCGGCAAG